>JABICI010000101.1 GCA_018652335.1 Flavobacteriales bacterium | reverse complement strand
TCTCTTATGGCTTTATGCGATAAGCTAGAGCAAGAAGTAGATAATAGTCAATCCCAAATAGAGCAACTTATGCAAAGTTGTTTAAAAGAAGTGTTTGAGCAAGAGTCAAATTAACTGCCTATTTACTGCCAGTAAACTGCTAATTAATGCTTTTTTTACTAAATTTGAATCACTGTATAAGACACAAAAAAAGAGGCCCACTCATGTAGACCTCTTATCTATTGCTCCCCCTCTAGGACTCGAACCTAGGACCCTCTGATTAACAGTCAGATGCTCTAACCAGCTGAGCTAAGGAGGAAGGTTTTTTAAAACGGCTCCAAAAATATAAAGAATGACTTAAATAATACAATATATTTGCAAAAAAAAAAAAATGAATTTATTAGTTGTTGGTACAGTCGCTTTTGATGCTATTGAAACTCCTTTTGGAAAAACAGATAAAATAATTGGTGGTGCGGCTACATATATTTGCCTTTCATCATCTTTTTTTACAAATAAACTAAATTTAGTGTCTGTTGTTGGTGAAGATTTTCCAAAAGAAACTATTAAGATGCTACAAAATAAATCAGTAAATACCAGTGGATTACAAATAAAGAAAGGTGAAAAAACATTTTTTTGGTCTGGGAAATATCATAATGATATGAATAGTCGCGATACTTTGGATACTCAGCTTAATGTTCTTGAGAACTTTAATCCTATTGTTCCTATAGAGCTTAAAGATTCTGAATTTTTAATGCTTGGTAATTTAATGCCTTCAATTCAAAAGAAGGTTTTAGATCAAATGACAAAAAGACCTAAATTAATTGTATTAGATACAATGAATTATTGGATGGATCATTTTATTGAAGATCTCAAAGAATCATTAAAAGAAGTTGATGTACTTACTATTAATGATGAAGAGGCCAGACAACTAGCGCAAGAGCATTCTTTAGTGAAAGCAGCAAAAATTATTTTGTCTATGGGCCCAAAGTGTTTAATAATTAAGAAGGGGGAACACGGCGCATTGTTGTTTAATAATGATGAAATCTTTTTTGCACCAGCACTTCCTCTTGAAGATGTTTTTGATCCAACTGGAGCTGGAGATTCTTTTGCGGGTGGATTTATTGGGTATCTAGCCAAAACTAACGATATTTCATTTCAAAATATGAAACGAGCAGTAATTCATGGTTCTGCTATGGCATCTTTTTGTGTAGAGAAATTTGGAACACAAAGATTAACAGAGATAAGTCAAGAAGATATCGATGCAAGAATTAATGAATTTACTAATTTAGTTAAGTTCTAAAAATATTTTTTAAAATAGAGTATTATCATTATTTGCCGTATAATTTTCATACCAAGCATCTTTATGTAGAATATTAGATTCAGCAGCCTTTACCGCTAAATAATCGCATCTTTCATTTTCTTTATTATTAGCATGTCCTTTAACCCAAATAAATGATACTTTTTGTTTATTGTATATTTTTAAAAATCTAATCCAAAGGTCAGGATTTTTCTTTTTTTTAAATTTAGTTTTTTCCCATCTGAAAACCCATTTTTTTTCAACAGCATCTACAACATATTTAGAGTCTGAGTAAACTAATATATCAGACTGTTCTTTTTTTACATTCTCTAAAGCTACAATGACTGCTAACAGCTCCATTCTATTATTAGTTGTTAGCTCAAATCCTTTAGAAAATTCTTTTCGGAATCCTCCTTTAATCATCACTATACCATAACCTCCATTACCAGGATTTCCCTTAGCAGATCCATCAGTATAAACTATAATTGACATTATTTCAGTAATATTTTTTTAATTACCTTAGGAAAATATTCAAACTCTAAAGCGCGAATCTTTTTTTCAAGGCTATCTATTGTATCAGTTTTAGAAACGTTACATTTTTTTTGTAAAATAACCTCTCCTTCGTCATAATTTTGATTTACAAAATGAATTGTTATACCGCTACTGGTTTCTTTATTATCCAAAACACTTTCATGTACTTTTCTTCCATACATTCCTTTACCTCCATACTTAGGGAGAAGTGATGGGTGGATATTTATAATTTTATTTCTGTATCTGGAGATCATTTCAGCTGGGATCTTTAACAAAAAACCTGCAAGAATAATATAATCTATATTTTGTTGCTTTAATGAACAATTTAGCTGATTAAAACAAGTTAAATCTTCTTTTGAAATATAATTAACTTGTATATTGAGCTGTTTAGCTCTTTTCACTATGCCTGCATTTTTATTATTTGTGTAGATACAAGCAATATTAATTGTTTTAGAATTTAAAAAATATTTATAAATATTTTCGGCATTGCTTCCTGAGCCTGAACCAAAAATCGCTATTTTTTTCACGTAAATTTTTTTTTCAAATTTAGTATAAACATCTAGATGTTAAAATAGAAAATAATATTATTTGCAATTTCTTTAATTTATAGTTTAATTTGCAACTTATTAATTAAAAAATAAATCATGTCTGATATAGCAGAAAAAGTAAAAGCAATTATTGTTGAGAATTTAGGTGTTGATGCAGGAGAAGTTTCAAGTGAAGCAAGTTTTGCAAACGATTTAGGAGCTGATTCATTAGATACAGTTGAGCTAATAATGGAATTTGAAAAAGAATTTGATATTCAGATACCTGATGATAAAGCAGAAGCAATCGCTACTGTAGGAGATGCTGTAGAGTTTATTGAAAGTGCAAAAGCATAAATATAATGCGTAATAGACGAGTAGTTGTTACTGGAATAGGGGCCTTAACACCATTAGGAAACAATCTACAAGACTATTGGCATTCGTTAAAATCTGGTGTTAGTGGGGCTGACAATATCACTCATTTTGATGCCTCTAATTTTAAAACTCAATTTGCTTGCGAATTAAAAGATTTTAATATTACAGATTTTATCGATAGAAAAGAGGCTCGTAAAATGGATAAGTTTAGTCAGTATGCATTAGTTGTTGCTGATGAGGCTATAAAGTCTTCTGAGTTAGATGTTAATTCTATAAATTCTGATAGAGCTGGTGTAATTTGGGGTTCAGGAATAGGAGGAATGGAAACTTTTTTTAAGGAATCTTCAGGCTTCGCAACTGGAAGTGGTTTGCCTAGATTTAGTCCCTTTTTTATTCCTAAGTTAATTTCAGATATTCCAGCAGGACATATTTCCATTAAGTATAAATTTAGAGGTCCTAATTTCACAACTGTATCTGCCTGCGCCTCTTCAACTAATGCAATAATTGATGCATTTAATTATATTAAGTTAAACAAAGCTGATATTTTTATAGCTGGCGGTTCAGAAGCCTGTATTTTCGAGCCTGGAATAGGAGGTTTTAATGCTATGATGGCACTATCAACTAGAAATGAGGATCCTAAAACCGCCTCAAGACCATTTGATAAAGATCGCGATGGATTTGTTATGGGAGAAGGAGGAGGGGCGCTAGTGCTTGAAGAATATGAGCACGCAGTTAATAGAGGTGCACCAATTTATGCTGAACTTGTAGGTGGCGCACTTACAGCTGATGCACATCATATTACCGCGCCACATCCTGAAGGAAAGGGTGCTCAAAATGTAATGAAACATGTAATTGAGGAAGCAAATATTAGTACAAATAATGTAGATTACATTAATGTTCATGGTACATCTACTCCACTAGGAGATGTTGCAGAGATTAAAGCAATAACAAATTTGTTTGGAGATCATGCATATAACTTAAATATTAGCTCCACTAAATCTATGACAGGTCATCTTTTAGGAGCTGCGGGTGTCATTGAAGCTATTGCCTGTATAATGGCTGTTAAGAATGATGTTATACCGCCTACTATTAATCATAAGAATCAAGATCCTCAAATAGATAGCAAATTAAACCTTACGCTTAATAAAGCTCAGTTTAGAGTGGTTAATTATGCGATTAGCAATACCTTTGGATTTGGAGGTCACAATGCATCGGTACTATTTAAAAAGTATAAATAATAAGTATTTTTAGAACAATATTATCGTGTATTTCTTTTAATGAAAAGAGAGAAGATACTATTAACAGAGTATTGTCCAAAAGCTCCTACAAATCAATTTATAAAACAGCTCTTACTCATAAATCTTATGATGAAAAGCATAACAACGAAAGATTAGAATTCTTAGGAGATGCAATATTATCATCTGTAATATCTGATTTTCTTTTTTTGGAAAAGAAAAATCATGTTGAGGGTGTTTTGTCTCAAAAAAGATCAATTATTGTAGGACGTAAACATTTAAATTTAATTGGTGAAAAAATTATACCTTCTGATAAAATAATATCTAATTTAAAATTAGTTCCAAAAAGTGTTTTTGGAAACACCTTGGAGGCTATTATTGGAGCTATATATTTAGACAAAGGTCTAAAAGCAACTAAGTCATTCATTAAAGAATACATATATAAATCAGAATACTTAAACAGCTTATCTGATATAGACTTTAAAAGCCAACTGCTTACTCGTAGTCAAAAAGAAAAGTTTAATATCGAGTATCGACTCGAAAGAAAAGAAGGCTTAGAGCACGCAAAATTTTTTTTAGTTTCAGTGTTTATTAATGGAAAAAAATCTGCAGAAGCAAAGGCATCTTCCATAAAGGAGGCAGAACAAAGAGCATCTAAAAAAATTATTAATAGTGTATTTTAGCAATTATGAAAAGGCATTATATTTTAGAATGTGAGCATAGTTATGACTTTGTAGTTCTAGCAATAAATAGTCATTCAAAAGCGTACAAACTATGTTGGAAATTAAATTTAATAGAAGGAGTAAATTTTGCGTTAACTGATGCGCATAGAATTGATGATGACTTATTAGTTAATCGGTATAAATCACACCCTCCTGATGGAGTAAAACTTAATTTATTATCAAACTTATCGAAAAAGGGATATTTGATTCCATCACAAAAAACCATTAACTATTTCTTAATTATAAGTACCTTTGACTGGAATATAATAAAAAATGATTTTTTAATTAAACTAAAATCAATTGACGACATTTTACTTGTCTACGAATTTGATTTACAAAAAGAGAAAAATTGTAACAGATTCATAATCTATGATTAGAAAAACTAAAATAATAGCAACTATTGGGCCCTCAACATCTTCTAAAGAGATGTTAAGTGCAATAATGAAAAAAGGAGTAAATGTTTGCAGGTTAAATTTCTCACATCTTGAGCATAGTGTAGCTGAAAAAATTATTTACGACATTAAAGAATTAAATAAACAAAACGGAATACACACAGCAATTTTAGCAGACTTACAGGGTCCTAAAATTAGGGTAGGTGACTTTACCAAACCTTTAAATTTAAAAAAAGGTCAAACTATCGAGTTTTCTACCAAAAAAAGAAAAGGTACAGTTTATATTAATTATCAAGAATTTGCTAGAGATGTAAAAGAAAATGACAACGTGCTTCTAGATGATGGTAAAATTGTCCTTAAGGTACAACGTTCTAATAATATAGATAGTGTTATTTTAAAAGTTGAATTTGGCGGAATTCTACATTCGAGAAAAGGAGTTAATCTTCCTAACACAAGCATATCTCTTCCTTGTCTCACTAAAAAAGATTTATCAGATTTAAAATTTATTCTAAATCAAGATATTGAATGGGTCGGACTTTCTTTTGTAAGAAAATCAAAAGATGTATTAGATCTTAGAAAAAAGCTAAAACTAAAAAAATCTACTGTAAAAATTATTGCAAAAATTGAAAAACCCGAAGCAATAAGCAATATAGATGATATAATTGATGTCACAGATGCTATAATGGTAGCCAGAGGGGATTTGGGAGTTGAAGTTCCCCCTCAAAAAGTACCTGTTTATCAAAAAATGATAGTTAATAAATGTATTTCTAAATCAAGACCTGTAATTATAGCAACTCAAATGCTTGAAAGCATGACTTTGTCACCATCTGCTACACGAGCTGAAGTTAATGATGTTGCAAATTCTGTAATTGATGGGGCTGACGCTCTAATGCTAAGTGGAGAAACATCTGTAGGTAAATTTCCATTAAAGGTAGTAGATACTATGCGTAAAATTATACGTGATATTGAGTATAGTAAGCATAATATTTCAAAAAATATTATAGCTAGAGATCCTTTGCTGGACTCAAGATTTCTAACTAATTCTATTTGTTTGAATGCTGTCCAAATTGCTGAACAAGTTAAAGCAAAGGCTATTATTACAAATACATATTCTGGATATAATTCAATAAAGGTATCAAGTTTTCGGCCACATGCTTTTATTTATGTTTTTACAAATAACCAAAAGATACTTAATTCATTAAGTTTAGTGTGGGGAGTGCAAGGTTTTTACTATGAAGGTGGAGAGACTACAAGCTCAACAATTAAAGACACTAAAAAGATTTTAAGAAAACTAAAGCATCTAAAAAAAGGAGATTTAGTTATAAATATAGCAAGTATGCCTGCTAGAGAAAAAGGCATGACTAATATGATGAAATTAAGTAAAATTTAACAAAAAAATAATAATGATAAATATAAACTTATTATCAGAAATTTGTGAGGTTTCTGGCGCTCCAGGACATGAACAAAAAGTAAGAGAGATTGTTCTAAGAGAAATAGAACCTTTAGTTGATGAAATAAAAATTGACAACTTGGGAAATGTTGTTGCTATAAAAAAAGGAAGGGAAAGTAAACGTGTAATGATAGGAGCTCATATGGACGAAATTGGATTTATAGTTACACATATTGATGATAAAGGTTTTGTTTATTTTCATACATTAGGAGGATTTGACCCTAAAACACTAACTGCACAAAGAGTTATCATCCACGGAAAACATGATATAATAGGAGTGATGGGAGGTAAGCCAATTCATTTGATGAGCGTTGCTGACAGGGCAAAGGTTCCAACTATAAAAGATTATTTTATAGACACTGGCAGAACTAAAGAAGAACTTGAAAAAGTTATTTCTGTTGGGGATACAATCACAAGAAAGAGTGAACTTTTGGAAATGGGAGATTGTATAAATTGTAAATCTTTAGATAATAGAGTTTCAGTATTTATTTTAATAGAAATGTTAAGAGAAATGAATAAAAAGCCTTTTTATGATGTATATGCAGTCTTTACCGTACAAGAAGAAATTGGAATTAGAGGAGCAAATGTTTCATCAATGGATATTAATCCTGATTTTGGTTTTGGTTTAGATACTACTATCGCATGGGATACTCCAGGATCAACAAAGCAAGAGCAAGTTTCTTCTTTGGGTGATGGGGCTTGTATTAAGGTAATGGATTCAGCCACCGTTTGCGACTATAGAATGGTTGCGTATATGAAGGAAGTTTCAAAAAATAAAAAACTAAAAACACAACTAGAAATTTTGCCAGCGGGTGGAACAGATACAGCTGGAATTCAAAGAATGAATCCAGGAGGCAGTATTGCTGGAGCTGTATCTATACCAACTCGACATATACATCAATCTATTGAAATGGTACATAAAAAAGATGTAAGAGGGGCTATTGATTTATTAAGGCACTCAGTTGAGAACTTACATACTTATAATTGGGATTTTAGATAATTAAGTTTAAAGTAAATATATAAGATGCTTATTAGCTAGCTTAATTGATTAAATTGTTGTAAAAAACGTTGATCATTTTCATAAAATAAACGCAGGTCTTTTACTCCATACTTTAGCATTGCAATTCTTTCAATTCCCATTCCAAATGCATAGCCAGTATATTTTTTAGAATTTATACCACAGTTTTCTAAAACATTTGGATCTACCATGCCGCATCCTAAAATTTCAAGATAGCCTGTATTTTTACATACATTACAACCATTACTATTGCAGATATTACAACTTACATCTACTTCAGCAGATGGCTCCGTAAACGGAAAGTATGATGGTCTTAATCTAATTTTTGTCTTTTCTCCAAACATCTCTTTTGCAAAATATAACAAACATTGTTTAAGATCTGCAAAACTTACATTTTCATCAATAAACAAGCCCTCAACTTGATGAAAAATACAATGTGCCCGAGCTGATATAGCTTCATTTCTATAAACTCTTCCAGGAGATAAAGTTCTTATAGGTGGAGAGTTGTTTTCCATATGCCTAACCTGTACTGAAGAGGTATGAGTCCTAAGTAAAATATCAGGATCAGTTTGTATAAAAAATGTGTCTTGCATATCACGTGCAGGGTGTTCAATAGGCAAATTAAGTGCTGAAAAATTATGCCAATCATCTTCAATTTCTGGCCCTTCAGATATAGTAAATCCAATTCTATTAAATATATCAATTATTTGATCTTTGATCATTGATATAGGATGTTTACTACCAATACTATCTAAAACAATTGGTCTTGATGTGTCAATATTTTCTTTAGCTTTTAAAGCAATAAAACTGTCTTTATGTAAATCAATTTTGAGCTGAACATTTTTTTTTAGTAGATTAATTTTTTGTCCAAATTCTTTTTTATTTTGACTGGGGATATCTTTTAAAATTTTAAAAAGTTCATTCATTTCACCTTTTTTACCTAAATATTTGAGGCGAAATATTTCTACCTCTTCTTTAGATTTTGGGTGAAATATTTCTACTTCATTAAGTAAGATTTTAACTTTTTCTATCATAATAATAATTTGTATATCTTTACCATTCTAATTACAAATTAACAATAATTATGCGAAGTATAAATTTTAAATCAGCTTTAATCAGCTTCTTAATTGCTTTTTCTATTGCTTTTTTTATAACAACATTTTCATCATGTAAAAAAGCAAATGATACTATTGGAATAATTATTGTTAAAGACTCTAATGGGAATACAGTTTCTGGTGCTACTGTTGTTTTACATCAAGATGGTTTAATTAGTCCACAAGGTAATAGCACAAATTCTGAACTGCGTAAAACTAGCTTGACCGATTCAAATGGAAGAGCTGAATTCACATATCAGTTAGAAGCAATTTTTCAAGTTGATGTCGTAAAAGTTGATGGGAACAATACGTATTCTGGATCAAATATTATAAGACTATTAAAAGAAAAAACAGTTACTCAAATAGTTGAAATTAATTAAGATAGTTAATAATTGCTTTCTTAATAAGATTCTGTTGCTCAATCTCTGATAGATTTTCAAGTGCCTTTATCTCAATGTAGTGTGGCCATCCGTCTTTATCTATACTATCAAATTTGTAATAACCATAGTTGCTAAGTAATTTACATATTGCAACATGTAACACATTTATTTTTTCGTCTCTGTCATATCTTTTTACTCCAAAATTTAGTTCTTGTACCCCAATTAGATATAAGATGCCCTTTAAAGACATTTCATCTTCAAATTGATTTTCTAACTTTAAAATAAGTGCATTCCATTTTTTTTCTAGCTCTTTCATTATACAAAAGTAAAGTTTTTTAATATCTTTATAACATGAATTATATCGATGTTATTATATCCATTGCAGTTTTGTACGGAATTTTCAAAGGATTTACAAATGGCATAATCAAAGAGATTACAAATATTGTATCGGTTTGTCTTGCTATTTATTTAGGATTTCATTTTTCATCTATAATAGAACCTTATTTAAAAACTAATTTTTTAAGTAGTTATGAAAATATCGTTCCGTTATTTGCATTTTTAACTGTTTTTATAGTTATAATAGTAATCATCAAATCAATAGGAGAGTTAATTGATAGACTTACAAAATTATTAGCTCTTGGTCTTGTCAGTAGATTTTTAGGAGCAATTTTTGGAATGGTGAAAGTTCTAATAATTTGTTCATTCTTTCATTTTATTGCTTTAAACTTCGGTGTCTTAAATGATGAACACCAAAAAAATTCTGTTCTAATAAAGCCATTACAGCAAGTATATTATCTAACAATTCCGGAAATCAATAAACAAAAAAATGATATTTTGCAAAAAGCAACTGAAAATACAGAAAGGCTTAAAGAAGATTTTGATAAAAAAATTAATCAAGAATAGCTTCAACACCAGGTAATTTTTTGCCTTCTAAAAATTCTAGCATTGCACCACCTCCAGTAGATAAATATGTTATTTCCTTACTAAATTTAAATTGATTCACTGCAGATACAGAATCCCCGCCTCCAACTAAAGAAAAAGCCCCATTTTTAGTCGCTCTACAAATTGCCTCACCTACCAGTTTAGTGCCTGCTTGAAAGTTTTGCATTTCAAAAACCCCCATAGGCCCATTCCACACTATTGTTTTAGACTTTAAAATAATTTCTGAAAATTTTTCAATTGATTTAGCACCAATATCCATACCTATATATTCTTGATTAATATTAGAGATATTTGATTTAATTATTTTTGCATCATTATTAAACCTATTTGCATTTACTGAATCAATAGGCAAAATTAAGTTCACCCCTTTTTCTTTAGATTCAGCAATTAATTTTCTTGCTAAATCCAACTTGTCATCTTCAACTAGAGATTTCCCTATACTTCCACCAACTGCTTTAGCAAAAGTATACGCCATTCCTCCCCCGATGATTAAGTTATCTACTTTATTAAATAGTGATTGAATTACATCAATTTTGCCTGATACCTTAGCTCCCCCAATTATTGCCGTAAATGGTTTTTTCGGATTTTCTAGCGCTCTTTTTAAATTCTCAAGTTCTTTATAAAGTAATAGACCAAAGTATTTATTTTTTGGAAAGAAATTTGCAATAATTGCAGTTGAGGCGTGTGATCTGTGAGCTGTCCCAAATGCATCATTCACGTATATATCAGCAAGATCTGATAGTTTTTTTGCAAATACTAAATCTCCTTGAGTTTCTTCTTTATAAAATCTTAAATTCTCTAAAACTAGGATGTCTCCATTTTTCATATTATCTACATCTTTACTTGTAGTATCTCCAATACAATCTCTACAAAAACTAACTTTATTTTTTAGTAGAATTGAAAGTGAATTTACAATATGTTGTAACGATAGCTTATCATCAAAACCATTTTTTGGTCTTCCAAGGTGTGATATGAGTATTGCCTTTCCGCCTTCTTTAGCTACTTTGTTAATAGTAGGCAATGCAGCAATAAGCCTACTATTATCTGTAACATTAAAATTTTTATCTAAAGGCACATTAAAATCAACACGAATAATTACTTTTTTACCCCTTGTGCATATATCATTAATATTTTTCATAATGCAAACATAAAATAAATCTTAAATTAATAGCATTTTAGTTATATTTGAAATAATTATTTTTTCATGTTATTTAAAGAAATCCAAGGCAATAATATAATTAAAAAGCAGTTGATAGATTCTGTTTTTAATGATAGAGTTAGTCATTCCCAACTATTAAATGGTAAATGTGGAAGTGCTAAACTTCAACTAGCAATAGCTTATGCACAATATCTCAATTGTAGCTCAAGATTAGAAGAAGATTCTTGCGGAACCTGTTCATCATGTACAAAATATGAAAGTTTAACGCATCCAGATTTACATTTAATTTTTCCAGTAATTAAATCTAACTCTTCAAAGGTATCTATCAGCGATAATTTTGTTGATTTATGGCGTGATTACATATTAGATAATCCTTATGGCTCATTAAATGGATGGATTGATCTTTTATCTACTCAGACCAATAAACTTGCAACAGGGGGTATTTATAAAGAAGAAGCTAACGTATTACATAAGAAACTTGCATTCAAAAACTATGAAGCTCAATACAGAGTAATTATAATCTGGATGCCTGAAAAAATGAATTTAGAATCTTCTAATTCTTTGCTTAAATTACTTGAAGAGCCTCCAAAGGGAACTGTTTTTTTATTAATTTCAGAAAATATCGATTTACTTATTGCAACGATTAAATCTAGATTACAAATTATTCAAGTACATGATTTTACTTTAGAAGATATGATTAATTATTTCCCTTATAAAGGTAAATCTGAAATTTTAAAGGTAAAAAAATTAACTAATTCAAGTTTAGGTCAAATGATTACTTATTTTCAAAATGATATTGAAGATGATAATTTCTTAGAAAATTTTACTTTATGGATGAGATATGTATATAAGGTTGACATAATAAACATATCAAATTGGGTTGATGAAATGTCACAAACTGGCAAAGTTAAACAGAGATTATTTTTGATTTATGCTACAAAAATGATTAGAGAATGTTTGATTATAAATTTCTCAAGCAATACTTTATTAAGAGTAAATGAAGAGGAATATAAATTTGTAACAAAATTTGCATCATTTATTAACGAAGAAAATAGCATATCAATTTTTGAAACGTTAGAACTAACAATTAAATCAATTGACAGAAATGCAAGTCCAAAAATTTTATTTTTTGAGTTATCTTTAAAAATGATTAAATTTTTAAAAGTTAAAAGTAAATTTGTAAATAAATAATAATTATATGAGTTGTGGTAGTGGAGGAGGTTGTAGTACTTGTGAAGTTTCAGAAAATAGAGGATGTGGAGTAAGTTCTGTGTTTGACTGGCTATATCAAATCGATGGCCCTAAATCCGAAAGTTCAAATTTTGTTGAAGTACAATTTAAAGGAGATAGAAAAGATTTCTACATCAATAACGAAAGCTTAGATATTAAGCATGGCGATATTTTAGCAGTTGAAGGTGAAAAATTTGGACATGATATAGGTAAAGTTACAATGATTGGTGAATTAACAGCTCTTCAATTAGTAAGAAAGGGTAGGGATATAACTACAAATCCATTAAAAAATATTTATCGAATTGCCACAGAAAATGATCTTATTAAATGGAAAGAAGCAATTAATCAAGAAGATCCTATTTTAGAAAAAGCAAAGAAAATTATTAAAAATTTTAAACTTGAAATGAAGCTTTCCGACGTTGAGTTTCAAGGAGATAATACTAAAGCAACATTTTATTATACAGCTGATAAAAGAGTTGATTTTAGAGAATTAGTTAGAGAATACTCTAGTCAATTTAGATTAAAAGTTGAAATGAGACAAATTGGCGCTAGACAAGAGGCAGCTAAACTGGGTGGGATTGGGAGTTGTGGAAGAGAACTATGTTGTTCAACTTGGATGACTGAATTCCCTAATGTTTCTACAAGTGCTGCGCGCTATCAGCAACTATCAATAAATCCACAAAAAATATCCGGTCAATGTGGTAGGCTTAAATGCTGTTTAAATTTTGAGCTAGATGGATACACTGAAGCTTTAAAAGAATTTCCAAAATCAAGTAAGAAAATTGTAACTCAAGAAGGAGAAGCTAAATTTGTTAAGTTAGATGTATTCAAAAAAGTGATGTATTATTTTAATGTCAATAATCCAACATCTGAGCTTCTTGAATTGCCAGTTGCATCAGTTCAAAAGATATTAGAGTTAAATAAAAACGGAGAAATCCCAGAAAATTTTGATTCTTATATTAAAACTCAAATTGAGAGTGAGGTTAGCTTTGAAGATGCAACGGGCCAAGATAACATTAATAGGTTTGATAAAAAGAAGTTGAAAAAAACTAAGAAGAGACCGGAAAGGCGAGCGAATTTCAAAAAAAATAAAATGAAAGCTTCAGCAAAAAGAAAATCACAATAAAATTATGTTTAATAAAAAAACAATATTGTATTCTATTGTATTCTATTGTATTTTATCTGCATGTGAAAATAATACATTTAAAAACTATTATTCTTTTGAAAATGGTATCTGGAATACCGACTCAGTTGTTAATTTTACTTTTCCAATAAATGACACAACAAAATATTATGATATAAGTCTAAAAATAAGACATACTGTATATTACGAATATCAGAATCTCTTTTTATTTTTAGACAACCTTAGCCAAGATACTGTTGAAATAATGTTAGCAGAAAAGAGTGGGAAATGGCTAGGAAAAGGTATAAATGATATTAGAGAATTTGAATTTTTATTAGAGCACAAAAAACAATTTTTTGAACTTAAGAAATATACACTATCTGTTGAACAAGCTATGAGGTATGGTTCTTTAGAAAAGTTGAGTAATTTAAATCATATTACAGATTTAGGACTAATCGTTAAAGAGCATCATGAGTAAAAATGTAAAAATTATCTTATGGTCTTGTACTTTAAGTCCATTTATTGCTTTGATATTTCTTGTTGTATTAACAATGTTTGGCTTTTTTGGTAGTTTACCTACAATTGATCAATTAGATAACCCAAGTAATAATTTAGCAACTGAACTAATATCTTCTGATAGTATAGTGTTAGGAAAATATTTTTTTGAAAATAGAAGTCGTATTAGATTTGATGAGTTAAACAAAAATTTAATAGATGCTTTAATAGCAACAGAAGATATAAGATTTAGAGAGCATTCTGGTATTGACGCGCGAGCATTGTTGAGAGCTTCTTTCGGAGCATTAACTGGCAAAAAAAGCTCAGGAGGAGCAAGTACAATAAGTCAGCAATTAGCTAAAATGTTGTTCACTGAATCGCCAAGTTCAGGTCTAGATAGATTGATGCAAAAAGTAAAAGAGTGGATAATTGCTGTTCAGCTTGAAAAACGCTATACAAAAAATGAAATTATCACCATGTATTTAAATAGATTTGATTGGGTTAATAATGCTGTAGGTATCAAATCAGCTTCTCAAATATACTTTAATAAACATCCGCTAAATCTAAGTTTATTAGAGTCAGCAATGCTTATAGGAATGTTAAAAAATCCAGCATTATATAATCCAAATAGAAGAATATCTCAAACTGAAAGTAGAAGAAATGTTGTGCTTTCTCAGATGAGAAGATATAAATATATAAATCAATTTACATTTGACAGTTTAAAAGTTATACCAATTAGTCTAAATTTTAAAAGAGCAAGTCATAATGAAGGATTAGCTCCATATTTAAGGGAATATTTAAGGGAAGAACTCAAAAAATGGTGTGTATTACATAAAAAAGCAGATGGAAGTAATTACAATCTTTATACAGATGGCCTTAAAGTGTACACTACTATTAATTCCCGTTTACAGACATTTGCCGAGCAAGCAATGAGAGTTCATATGTCCTCATTGCAAAAAGATTTTAATCAACATTGGAAAGGATATACGAAAGCTCCATTTCCCGATGATTTTGAATGGGAACAAATTAATACTATTATTGATCAAGGCATGAAAAGATCAGAAAGGTATAAGAAACTTAAGAGAGCAAAAAAATCTGAGACAGAAATAAGATCTATATTTAATACAGCAGTCCCTATGACCCTTTTTTCATGGAATGGAGATATAGATACAGTCTTGACTCCAAGAGACTCTATAAAATATAACAAGTTTTTTATTCATTCAGGAATGATGAGTATGAATCCGAAAAATGGGCATATTAAGGCTTATGTTGGCGGTATTAATTATAAATACTTTAAATACGATCATGTCAAAGTTGGTAAACGTCAAGTAGGTTCTACATTTAAACCATTCTTATATTCATTAGCAATCCAGGAGGGTTATACTCCATGCTATGAGGTACCAAATATTCCTGTTGTTTTTGACAAGAAAAGATGGAACTTGGAGAAAGACTGGGTTCCAAAAAATTCAGGAGATGAATATGATAATTTATCAATTTCATTGAAATTTGGTTTAGCAAACTCTATTAATACCATTACTGCTTATATTATGAAACAATTAGGACCACATGCTTTAGTTGATTTAGCAAAAAAAATTGGAATTAAATCAAAACTATTAGCGGTGCCATCTCTTTGTCTTGGAACATTTGATCTTTCTGTATACGAAATGGTAGGAGCATACTCAACTTTTGTAAATAAGGGTATTTGGACTGAGCCTATTTTTATTACAAAAATAGAGGATAAAAATGGAGTCATAATTGAAAATTTTTCCCCAAAAACTCAAGAAGCAATGAGTGAAGAAACTGCAAATACTATGGTTAGAATGCTTCAAGGAGTTGTGGATGGCGTATATAGCCCAACTGCAGATAAAAAAGCTGGAACTGGGGTGAGATTACGTTATAAATATCAATTTAAAAATGAAATTGGAGGCAAAACAGGAACTACTCAAAATCAATCAGATGGTTACTTTATGGGCATAACACCAAATTTAGTTACAGGTGTTTGGAGTGGTTGTGAAGATAGATCAGCACATTTTAGAACTATTGAATATGGCCAAGGTGCAAATATGGCATTACCAGTTTTTGCGGAATATATGCAAAGAGTATACGCAGATTCATTATCTTCTAGGGTTTCCCCTTTAAATTTTGATATTCCTATTTCTGTAGATGACAAATTAGATTGTGATAATGAATTAAAAATTCAGTATGAGGATGAATTTGAATAATATTTTTTAAAAATGATAAATAAATTTGTAGAGAATATCGAGTTAGCTTTAGATGGAGTGAAAAGTAATATGACATGTATGTTTGGTGGATTTGGCTTATCAGGTATTCCGGAGAATATAATTAAAGAACTTTCAAATAGGGAAGTAGATGGTTTGACGTGCATATCAAATAATGCAGGAGTAGATGAATTTGGACTAGGTTTATTACTAAAAAGAAAGCAAATAAAAAAAATGATATCTTCATATGTTGGGGAGAATGCAGAATTTGAAAGACAGATGCTATCTGGAGAATTAGAGGTAGATTTAATTCCACAAGGTACACTAGCTGAAAGATGTAGAGCAGGTGGGGCTGGAATACCAGCATTTTACACTCCTGCAGGTTATGGTACTGAGGTTGCAAAAGACAAAGAAGTTAGAATTTTTAATGGGAAACCCCATATCCTTGAGAATTCACTAGTTGCTGATTTTGCATTTGTAAAAGCATGGAAGGGTGATACTGCTGGCAATCTAATTTATAAAGGTACGGCACGAAATTTTAACCCTCTTATGGCAATGGCGGGGAAAATTACTGTAGCAGAAGTTGAAGAATTATATCCAGCTGGAGAATTGGATCCTAATCATATTCACACCCCAGGCATATTCGTTCAACGAATTATGCAAGGAGAAAATTATGAAAAAAGAATAGAGCAAAGAACAACAAGAAAGAGATAGTTATGGCTTTAGATAAAAATCAAATTGCAAAAAGAATTGCTAAAGAATTAGAGCATAATACATATGTAAATTTGGGAATTGGGATACCAACATTAGTTGCTAATTATATACCTGAAGGAATTGATATTGAATTTCAATCTGAAAATGGAGTTCTTGGTATGGGGCCCTTCCCTTTTGATGGAGAAGAAGACCCTGACTTGATAAATGCAGGCAAACAAACTATAACAACTTTAGATGGAGCAGTTTTATTTGATTCAGCGATCTCATTCGCTATGATAAGAGGACAACATGTTCAATTAACTGTCCTTGGAGCAATGGAAGTATCTGAAAAAGGAGATATTGCAAACTGGAAAATTCCTGGTAAAATGGTAAAAGGGATGGGGGGTGCAATGGATTTAGTCGCCTCTGCTCAGAATATTATTGTAGCTATGATGCATACTAATCGTATGGGAGAGAGTAAGATTTTAAATAAATGTACTTTACCAATTACAGGAATAAATTGTGTTAAAAAAGTTGTAACTAATTTAGCTGTTTTAGAAATAACAGAAGACGGATTTAAACTGAGTGAAAGAGCTCCAGGAGTAAGTGTAAGCGAAATTATTGCTGCTACTGAAGCAAATCTAATCATTACAGGAGAAGTACCTGAAATGATTATTTAATGCTTAATTTTTTTTTATGGTGTTTTTCAATATCCTCTATCTTTCCTTCTGGAATAGCTTCAATTAACTTTCGTGTATACTCAGTTTCGGGATTGTTATAAATTTGATCAGCATCACCCATCTCTTCAATTTCACCTTGCTGCATTACAACCATTCTGTCACTCATATATTTTACTACTGAAAGATCATGTGAAATAAAAATATAAGTTAGTTCAAATTCTTTTTTAAGCTCGTTAAGTAGATTTAGAACTTGTGCTTGAACCGATACATCAAGAGCAGATACTGATTCATCACAAATAATAAATTTAGGATTAACTGCAAGAGCACGTGCAATGCCGATTCTTTGTCTTTGACCTCCAGAAAATTCATGTGGATATCTATTAAAATGTAAAGGATCTAGATTCACTTTTAATAATAATTCTTCTACTTTTAATTTTCTTTTTATATCATCTTCTAAAATCCCATGGACTTGCATAGGTTCCATTATTGCATTTCCAATAGTCATTCTAGGGTTTAGTGAAGAATATGGGTCTTGGAAAATAATTTGAACTTCTTTTCTAAACACTCTAAGTTCATCCGCATTCATACTACAAACATCCTTTCCTTTATAAATAATATTACCTGATGTTGCTTCTTCTAATCTAATGATTGAACGACCGATTGTAGTTTTTCCACATCCACTTTCACCGACTAGACCTAAAGTTTCTCCAGGATAAACATCAAAACTTACATCATTAACAGCTTTCACATGACTACTAACTTTCCCAAAAAAACCACCTTTAATAGGAAACCAGGTTTTCAGATTTTTAATTTCTAGAACAGGTTTTTTAGAAAATAATATTTCCAGATTTTCAGTTCTTTCTTTTTTAGTAATAGCTAAATTTTTTGTAAAATCTTCAACTGAAATACCATTATCTAAAATCTCACCATCTTTATCAATATTCATAAAATCAGATACTGTAGGTAAAAACTTATAACGTATATCTAAAGGAGGACGACATGCTAATAAACCTTTAGTGTATGGATGTTTTGGATTTTTAAAGATTTCCAAAACACTGCCTTGCTCCACTATTTTTCCTTTGTACATTACTACTACTTTGTCAGCTAGTTCAGCAATTACACCTAAGTCATGAGTAATAAACATAATACCCATGTCATTTTGAGCTTGTAATTGTTGCATAAGTTCAAGAATAGTTTTTTGAACAGTTACATCTAAAGCAGTCGTTGGTTCATCTGCAATTAAAACGGATGGCTGACAACTCATGGCCATTGCAATCATGACTCGCTGTTTCTGCCCACCCGAAATCTGATGTGGATATGTACTAAAAATTCGTTTAGGGTCAGGAAGTTGTACTTTTTCAAATAGTTCTAGTGTTAGTATTTCAGCCTTTGACTTATTTAATTTCTGATGGAGCATAATTGCTTCCATAACTTGATCTCCACATGTAAAGACAGGGTTTAAGGATGTCATAGGCTCTTGAAATATCATAGCAATATCATTTCCCCTAAATTTCCTCATTTCTTCCTCAGAAATTTTAAGTAAATCAATACTTCTTCCGGTTCTTTCATGAAAAATTATTTCACCTCCGCTTATAATTCCAGGTGGATTAGGTATTAGCCTCATGGCAGAAAGAGAGGTAACAGATTTACCCGACCCAGACTCTCCAACTATACCAATTGTCTCTCCTTTATTTAAACAGAAGCTTATATCATTAACAGCTTTGATAGTATTACCTTCTGTATGAAATTCAGTGACTAAATTTTTAAACTCTAGTAGTTTATTATCTTTCATGTGCTTTTTTTAGGATTATAAAAATATGATATTTATACTAATTTAGATGCCACAATTGTTTTTTATTATATTATGATGATATTATTTCCATAGATGCATCTATGTAAAGAAATAAATCATTAAAATGACCATTTTCCAATTCTTTTCCATCTTTTCTGCCTAGCCTTACAATTATCATATTTTTTTCTGGAATACATATTGTATATTGCCCCCATAGTCCTCTAGCATAATAAATAGAATTATTTTTATATTCAGTTAACCAAAACTGATATCCATAGTTCTTATTTGGACCTCCATTAATACTTTGTAAATCTGCCGGTTTAATAGCATTTTTTATGTAAATGCTATCTAAAATTTGTAAGCCATTCCAATTTCCAAAATTTAAATACAATTTACCTAGCCTTGCAAAATCTCTAGCGTTGGAGTTTATACAGCAAAATCCTTTTTCATCACCATCCTCTCTATCTTTATTCCATAATGCAGGATGTTTTGCTCCCATAGGCTTCCATAATTTTTCAGATGCATATTCACTTACTGTCTTGTTTGTTGTTTCTTCTATTATATAGGTAAGTAATTGTGTACATGCGCTATTATATCTAAAGATTTCCCCTGGCTCTTCGATTGATTTTAGACTAAATACAAGCTTTTTTAGATTATTCCCATAATATGATTCAGCAGTTTGTCCTATGGGGTTATAATAGCTCTCATTCCAGTCTAGTCCAGAGCTCATAGTTAATAAATCTTGTACTGTTATTTGACAATTACTTCCTCTGTTAAATTGAGGTAAAATATCGCATACCTTCTGAGATGTACTTTTAATATGCCCATCTTTGATAGCTATACCAATAAGAGTTGAAATCCAGCTTTTAGACATTGAAAATGAATTAGAAAGAGAATTTTCAGAAAATCCGTCCCAATATTGTTCATGTATAATACTATCATTGACTATAATTAAATATGCAACTGTTTCTAAATCATTATGTACTTTGTTAATATATTCAGGTGATTTTGCAAGATTGTAATTAGCTGAGGTGTACCACTTTTGATGTTTATCATTTTCAATTATATTTTTTGGAAAATATTTAAAATCTTCAATATAAGCTGAAGTATAACCTTGAAGATATGTTGTGTAAATAGCTTTAAACAGCCATGATTTACCGCTTATTACTATACTTGTTATCAAAACAAGAAATACAATAAGAAATATTAATTTTTTTTTCCCCATTAAAAAAGTTCCATTTTAAATAAGGAGATTAAATGTACTTTTAATCTTTCCTGAACTTCTTTAATATTTAAAGATTTTCCTAACTCTTTTTCCATAGATGTAACTTGCTTATCAACAATGCCACACGGTATAATATTGTCAAAATATGACAGATCTGTATTTACATTAAATGCAAATCCATGCATAGTAACCCATCTACTGCTTTTAACACCAAATGCACATATTTTTCTAGCATTTTCAGAACCTACATCTAACCAAACTCCTGTTTCTCCTTTTGAACGCTCTGCTTTAATTTCATAATCTTTTAATGTTAAGATTACAGATTCTTCCAATAATCTTAGGTACTTATGAATATCTGTAAAAAAATTATCTAAATCTAAAATTGGGTAGCCAACAATTTGACCTGGTCCATGATATGTTATATCTCCTCCTCTATTAATCTTATAAAAAGTTGCCCCCTTTGCCTTAAGATAATCTTTATTTACTAATAGATTATTTTCATCCCCACTTTTACCTAAAGTATAAACATGTGGGTGCTCACAAAAAATCAAATAGTTTTTTGTTGCAATTTTTTTTTCAGTCTTTCTATTAGTAGATTTTATTTTCAAAATCTCTTCAAAAAAAACCTCTTGATATTTCCAGCATTTTTGAAAATCAATTATACCTAATTCCTCGACTTTTACTTTTTTATTCACCTATATTTTAGCTAGTTCAGATTTTAAAAAATCTATAACATCAATTTCAATAGCATCAACTTTATTTGCTTCTGAAAGGTACCACGACGCCCAATCACCTATATGAATGTGATAAAGAGTGTTTTCAATCAATGAATCTCCTTTACTCCAAACTTCGGTAATATTATCTGTATATTTTGAAATTACCTTTTTATTAATGTCAATTCGTGTTTTGTTTCTTGAATAATCACATTTATTTCTGAAATATATAACAGACAGATTATTTACATTTGTTCTCCATCCTAATAATTCGTTATGATTCATTTCGGGGATTACATTATGCCATGCAAGTGTTTTACTGTTTTCGTTTAATTGCTGTTTAAAGCGGACTGCAACACCTTCAAATCCTTCCGCAACATATATAACTGGTGTGTTTTTAAACATTTTTTTTGCAATTTGTACTGCTTCATTTTTAATTCCTTCTTTATTTTGATCAAGTAAATTTATTGATTTAGAGAAGTCATTTAAAAATGAATTATCAATAATTGCATAATGATTAAGAATGAAAAAGAGTTCAGTAAAAGCATACCCAAACATTGCTCTTGGAGGATGCCCCCCAGGTATAATAATATTCGTATAATTTTTTGCCAATGCAATTTCTTTTAATTTTCCTCCAGAAGTAATTATTGCAATTTCCGCTCCTCTTTCTTCACACTTTCCAAGAGCAGATATTGTTTCTTCAGTATTACCAGAGTATGAATTAGCTATAACAAGTGTTGATTCATTTACAAAATTTGGTATGCTGTAATCTTTATTTGATATTATTGGAATATTAGATTTTATAGAGATAATATCATTTACTATTGAACCACCAATTCCAGAGCCTCCTAGTCCGCAGATTAGAACATTTGTAAATTCTTTTTTATTAGCTTGTAGATTAGTTTTGCTACCTATTTCTATAGCATCTTTTAGATGATTTGTAAAATCGGCAATGTAGTCTTTCATTAGCATATGAGTAAGTTTTTTAGTGTTTAAAAAGAAGTCTAAAATACGAAATAATAGGAGATTTTAATTTCTATCTTTGTAAAAATTAATTTGCATGAAAAAAGTATATTCTGATCAAGAAAATGCACGAAGAGAATCTTTAGTTGCTCTTAAGGAATTAGGAATTGACCCATACCCAGCAGCTACGTTTGATGTTAATACAACATCAACAAAAATCAAGGAAACATATAATGAAGGAGATGAGCTTAATGTGGTGATTGCAGGTAGACTGATGAGTAGAAGAGTAATGGGCAAAGCTTCATTTGCTGAATTACAAGATAGCTACGGTAGAATACAGATATATGTTAACAGAGACGAAATTTGTGAGGAGGAAGATAAAACATTATACAACAAAGTATTTAAAAAACTATTAGACATAGGAGATTTTATAGGCATTAAAGGAAATGTCTTTACTACAAGAGTTGGAGAAATTTCAATAAATGTAAAGGAACTTACTGTATTAACTAAATCCTTGAGACCTCTCCCTTTACCAAAATCAGATGCTGATGGAACCGTTTATGATGCTTTTACTGATCCTGAGAAGAGATACAGACAACGCTATGTAGATCTAGTTGTTAATCCACATATTAAAGAAACCTTTATACAAAGAACTAAACTTACCAACTCTATGAGGTCTTATTTGAATGATAAGGAATATTTAGAGGTGGAAACTCCAATATTACAACCTATTTATGGTGGTGCAGCAGCTCGGCCTTTTAAAACTCATCATAATACTTTAGATATGGATTTATATTTAAGAATTGCAAACGAGTTATATTTAAAAAGATTAGTTGTTGGTGGTTTTGATGGCGTTTACGAATTTTCTAAAGATTTTCGAAATGAGGGGATGAGTAGATTTCATAATCCTGAGTTTACACAAATGGAATTATATGTTGCGTATAAAGATTATTCGTGGATGATGGATTTAGTTGAAGAAATGGTAGAAAAAATTGCTATTGACTTACATAGTAAAACTGAAGTCAAAGTTGGAGATAATATAATTAATTTTAAAAGACCTTGGAAAAGATACACTATGTACGAAGCTATTGAGCACTTTACAGGATTTGATATTTCAAATATGGATGAAAATGCAATTATTAATACAGCAAAAAAGCTTGGAGTAAAAGTAGAAAATAGTATGGGTCGAGGAAAGTTGATTGATGAAATTTTTGGAGAAAAATGTGAAAGTCAATTAATTCAGCCTACTTTCATTACTGATTATCCAGTAGAGATGTCCCCACTAACAAAGAAACATAGAACTAAGAAAGGATTAGCTGAAAGATTTGAGGGATTTTGTAACAGTAAAGAGATATGCAATGCATATTCAGAACTTAATGACCCACTAGATCAAAGGGCAAGATTTGAAGAGCAGCTTGAGTTGGCTAAAAGAGGTGATGATGAAGCAATGTTAATTGATGAAGATTTTTTAAAAGCAATTGAATACGGAATGCCTCCAACAGCTGGGCTAGGCATAGGAATAGATAGACTAAGTATGATCATGACTAATTCAAACTCTATACAAGATGTTTTATTTTTCCCACAAATGAAGAATAAGATAGATTAATATAATTTTAAATAAATATGTATAATACAGAACAGTTATTAGCTAAAAAGGAGATAAACGGTAAGGAGTTAGAATTTCTCTTATCTGAACGAAAAAATGAAAAAGTAAATTTCTTACTTGTTGATGTTAGAGAAGAATATGAATACAATGAAAAAAAAATTGTTGGAGTTGACTATTTAATTCCAATATCAGATTTTTTTAACAAAGTCAATCAGATAGATGATTACAAATCAGTGCCGATAATAACTAAATGCAAATTAGGGGGTAGATCCGCTAGAGCACAAATGCAATTAAATATGCTAGGATTTAAAAATGTAATTAATTTATCTGGAGGTATTACAGATTATAAGGGAGAAACTGTTTAGATTTAACTATTTTTTATTTGTAGAGTTTTAATATCATTAATTACTCTTTTTATTTCTATATCATCTGTACCATTATAGATTCCACGTATTTGTTTTTTTTTATCAATTAAAATAAAATTTGGAGTATGAATGAAATCTTGCAGCCCACCATCCCCCTTTTTTAAAACAGCGAAATAACTCTTGCGAGCTAGCTCATAGATATGTTTTTTATTTCCTGTAGCGATATTCCATTTAGAATTAATAACACCTTTACTTTTAGCATATTTTTTTAACGTTTCAACATTGTCGATATTTGGAGTAACAGAAATTGATAGTAACATAAGATTATCATTTTCAAGAAATTTATCTTGGATTTTCTTCATGTTATTCGTCATTATAGGGCAAATGCTACCACATCTTGTAAAGAAGAAGTCTACTACATAAATTTTGTTTTCATAATCTTTATTTGTAATTGTATCTCCATTTTGGTTGATTAACTCAAAATCTGAAACAAAGTGAGATTGCTCTTTATTTACTTTATTATTAACTAATTCTTCTTTAAAATCTGAAGGACCAATTATTGGTAAATCTATATTTGAAGATTCAACACAAGAAAGGAATAAAAATAAAATAAAATAATAATACTTCATTTCTTATGTTGGATTTGAAGCAATAAATAATTTTGCATCAATAAGTTCTGGCCTATCACTATTTGAATTTTTACACAATTCTATTAATTGATTAAAATATAATATTGCTTTCTCTTTATTACCAGAATCTCTTGCCGCAGAAGCTGCGCCGTAAATACCATTAAATCTATTAGGATGTGTATTTAAACCATTTTCATAAATCCGTAATGCCTCTTCACTTTTATTTAATGTTAAAAGCATGTCTCCCAAAAGCTCATCAGCAGGTAAAATTTCACCTGGAGTAACTGGATGTTTAGATGTTTCATTTTCCATTTTAGCGGCTAGCTTCATTAGTTTTAAGGCTTTAATATTTTCTCTTTTTGCTAGATGAATCCAAGCATCTGCTGAGTGAATTTGAATATTAACTTGTTGCGCTTTATAATCTCCTAAATTACTATTTAGTATAAGTAAATCTTCTCGAAGACTTATAAGTGAATCTAATTCAATAGAAGCAGATTCTATATCACCTAAATTTGAAAACCCCAATGATCTTGAGAAGTGTATAATAGCTTTTTGCCAGGGAAAATCTTGCCATGGGAAATCAAAATTTGACAAAAATTGTAACTTAGATGCTTTTGCCCAATCCTTGTTTTCTAGTGCTATTCTACTAGGAATCGCAGCTACAGGATAAGTTGTCCCATCATTAATATCTGTTCTCTTAAATGTTTTAATATGTTCATATTGTTCATTAGCTATCTTATTATTGCCAATTTGTAAATTAGCATATACTAAATAAGCTATTGCATGAATTTCATACAAAGTATGTAGATCTGGATCATTATTTTCTTGATAACATACTGCAGATGATGCAGAATTTAAATCTGAATTAATTGCTTCTTCCCATAATCCAAGTCGAGTAAATATATGTGATGGCATATGTTGAGCGTGAGATGAGGAGGGAGCTATTTCAGCATATCTTCTTGCACTTTCTAAAGCTAAATGAGCAATCTTTGGATAATCATATGCATGAATAATATAATGCGCTATTCCAGGATGGTTTGGATTTTTTTTAAATAGTTTTTCTAAAAGAGCACCAGCTTTTTTCTGGTTTGCATATGTAGTGTCCATTGGATTTGCAGTAGAAATAAGAGACAATGCATAAAAAACAGCTGCTTCATTATCATCTGTATTTTTCATGTATAGTTCTTTCATTTTATCTGCATAAAGTGCCTCTCTTGCTGTGTGACTTAGCGAATCCCAATTTGTATAAATTACCTCT
>JABICI010000086.1 GCA_018652335.1 Flavobacteriales bacterium | reverse complement strand
GTTTTAGAAGTATCTATATAGATCTTATTATTTTGATATTCCCCTTTTATTATATCACTTTTAGATATAGAATCTTTGAAATTTACTTCTCTAATGTACGTATAGGCAGTCTGATTCTTACCGAAAGATGTTAGTGATAATAATCCCGAATTATTTGAATATTCGTTTGATAATGAATTAAGCTGGGCCAATATTTTACTTTTTGAAATTGAAATACTGCTTAAATTTTTATTCTTTGATAAAATTTCTTTAGTGTTATTTAGATCATTGATATTCAATATTAATTCAGACTCAGCTGGAAGATAATTTAATGATGAGATATTTTTATTATTTATATCTGAACAAGAATTAAATAATGCTAAAAGTGTATAAAGAAATATTGTTTTTTTCATTACTTATATTCAATTTTAAGTTGTAGTTTTTTAATGTTAAATGTCTTTCTATGAAAGTCAGTTTTTCCATGCTTATTTATCATATCCATATGAAATGCAGTCCCGTATCCTTTATTTGTGTTCCATCCATATTCAGGAAATTTACAGTGAAGTTTTTTCATATAGTCATCCCTATATGTTTTGGCTAGAATAGAAGCTGCTGCAATATTTTGATATTTACCATCTCCTTTTATAATACACTTATGAGTAATATCTTTGTATTTAATAAATTTATTTCCATCAACTAGAATAAAGCTGGGATGAATTTTTAGAGTATCTAGAGCTCCATGCATAGCTTTAAATGTAGATTGTAGAATATTTATCTTGTCAATTATCTTTGCATTAATAAAAAAAACTGAATAATCTATCGCCTCTTTTTCAATTATTGTTTTTAAGTCAAGTCTTTTCTTTTCTGATAATTTTTTTGAGTCATTAAGGTATTTATTGCTAAAACCTTTAGGTAGAATAACAGCAGATGCTGTTACGGGACCTGCTATGCATCCTCTCCCAGCCTCATCTATACCAACTTCAAATTCAGACTCTGAAAATTTATTCTTTAACATTAATTGTAAAATATATCTTGTAAAGAAATCTTACCTTAGTGTGAAAATACAAAATTGATGTTTAAACAATTTCTAGTTTTTATCTTTTTTTTCGCTCATATTATTTTATTTGGTCAAACATCAGATTTAGATCAAAAACTTAAAGCTCAGCAAGAACAAGAAAAGCTAGAAAAAGAATCAGAAAACAAAAAAGATTCATTAACATCAGATTATTATAAAATTTATTACATAGATGGAAGGATTGAATCTATTGATACTACATTAAACATTTATAAAGATTATAAATTTAATTTTTTAAGAGAAGATTCATTTGATCTAATTTCTTTTGCTAATTCAGCTCACACTTATAATAAGTTATCCTATGACTTTAAGAGCTATAATAAACCAGATATTGGAGCTAGGGGAAAACATTTTCATTATTTTGAAAAAGAAGATATAGGTTACTATAATGTTCCGACTCCCTTTACAGAAATTTTTGCAAAATCAACTTTTGAACAAGGACAAATCCTCGATATGTTAGTCTCTATCAACTTAACACCTCAATATAATTTTACAATTGCTCACAAAGGATATAAATCATTGGGAAATTATCAAGCTACAAGATCTAGAGGTAATCAATTTAGGTTTTCTTCTAATTTTAATTCTAAAAATAAATTAACTCAATGGAGGTTTCACCTTGTATCACAAAACATATTCAATCAAGAAAATGGAGGCCTAACTCCTGATGATATTTACTTTTTTGAGCAAGCTACAGATTATTTTGTTTTAGATCAATCAGGAAATCAAATTTTGGAAGACGATGGATCATTTAAAATGATTGAGTATGATGGATATCTTGATAGATCAAGATTAGGCTCTTGGGTTTTTGCTGAAGGATCTCTTTATTCAAAAAGATTTTTTTCGAATCTTCAAAGAGTTTTAATAACTAATAAAAAGAGAAATGTTTTATCAGTTAATTATCAATTTACTCATGAGTATAAAAAACTTCAATATAAGGATGATAATAAATCTGCTATTTTTGGAGAGCTTGATAATGATCAAAATATTAATGATGAATCTAGATTTATAGAACAGGAAAACACAATAGGCTTAACTTCAGATTTAAATAAATTTGGAAAAATTAACATTCATTACTCGCTTACTAAGTTGTCAAATAATTTCAAAATTTATGATCAAGAAAATACTAGTGAAATTATTAATGAATTAATATTAGATCAGTCTAATATTTCAATTAATTGGTTAAAAAAACTAAATAAATATAGTTTTGAGTTTAATCTAAATAAGTCTTCTAAAGATGATTTCAAATCAGATTATATGTCATTAAATATTAAAGGAAAACCTATAAAAAATATTGAATTTGAATTAAGCTCATCCTTAATTGAAAAGTCTCCAAATTTTAATTTTATTTTATTTAGAAGTGCTTACAAAGCATACAATTGGTATAATAATGAATTAAATAATGAGAAAATTTCTAATATAAATTTAAAATTGTCTTACAAGGAATTACTGGTTTTAACTGGGGATTATAATCTTATAGATAATTATATTTTTTTTAGAGAATCTACAAATGCCTTAACAGGTGAAACAGATAATAAAAGACTTGCTATAGTAAATCAAGTTAATGATCAAATTAAATATTACAGTATTAAATTATTTAGTAAAGTGGACATTGGAAAATTTAGTTTAGTCAATACTGTTAAATATCAGGACAAAAAACAAACATTAGGTTTGGAGGATTTATCAACTTTAAATGTTCCAGAATGGATAACTAGAAATACTATTATGTATTCTGATGATATATTTAATAAATCTTTATTAATACAAACAGGAATTACATTTAATTATTTTACTAAGTATTATGCTGATTATTACAATCCACTTCTTTCAGAGTTTATTACCCAGAATTACAAAGAAATAGGAGAATTTCCAAGATTTGATTTCTTCTTTAATGCCAAAATTCAGCAAACAAGAGTTTTTATTAAGGTCGAGCATTTAAATAGTTCGTTTACAGGTTATGATTATTATTCTGATCCATTTAGTCCATACAGAGATATGACAGTAAGGTTAGGATTAGTATGGAACTTCTTTAGTTAAAAATGAAAAATTACTATGTTATTGGGTTAATGTCAGGAACATCAATTGATGGTGTTGACTTAGTTTATGCTAACTTTTTTTATGATAAACATTGGAGTTTTAAAATCTTAAAGTCTAAAACATATGAGTATGATATGGACTGGCAAAATATTTTAAAAAATCTATCAGATAAAGATCTTGATTCAATTAAACAAATTGATGAAAATTATACAAAACTTTTGTCTGAATATATTTTAAAATTTATTGAAGAATTTTCAATTAAACAAATAGATTTTATTAGCTCTCACGGACATACCGCTCTTCATGACCCATCAAATTCTATAACTTATCAAATAGGTAATTTAAAAGAACTATCTGATTATATTGGACTTAAAGTTATTTGTAATTTTAGAGTTCAGGATATTAAATTTGGTGGTCAAGGCGCACCTCTAGTACCAGTGGGTGAAAAATATATATTCCCAGAATATAATACTTTAATAAATCTTGGAGGGTTTGCAAATATTACTATTAATTCCAATAATAACTTAATTGCATATGACATTTGTCCAGTAAATATTGTATTTAATCATTTATCTAACTCAAAAGATTTAAAATATGATCACAAGGGAAAGATTGCATTATCAGGAAAACTTAATATTGAATTGTTTAATTGTCTTCAATCTTTAGACTATTATAAACAAGTTTCACCAAAATCTTTAGGAGTAGAATGGGTTAATCAAATTATTTTTCCAATTATAAATAGTTTTTCAGAAATCCCATTAGAAGACTTGCTTAATACTTTTTCAAAACACTTTGCAAGTCAAATTGCTTCTAATATTAAGAGTGCTAAAAAAACTCTAATCACAGGAGGTGGAGCATACAATGATTATTTAATACAAAATATTATAGATTTAACAGAATCTGAAATAATTATTCCTAATTCAGATATAATTGAATATAAAGAAGCACTAATATTTGGCTTTTTAGGAGTTTTAAAAGATCTAAATATTAACAACTGTTATTCTTCTGTTACTGGAGCATTGAAAGATCATAGTTCTGGAAATATTTTTATACCTAAAATTTAATTTTTTTTAATAAATTAGATGTTTGCCACAAATCATTCTATTTGAGAAAAAGACTAAATAAGTCATGTTTCAGTAATAGAACTAAATTTAAAATAAATGGAAACAATATTATTAGGAATATTTATTGCAGGGTATTTATTAATTACCCTAGAGCATAGTCTTAAAAT
>JABICI010000100.1 GCA_018652335.1 Flavobacteriales bacterium | reverse complement strand
TCCTAAATTATTTTTAACTAAATAATTCTGATGATATTCTTCAGCTCGATAAAATATCTTAGCTGGTTCTAATTTAGTTATAATTTGATTTTTCCTTTTTTTTTCTTCTAAAATGATTGCCTTTTGGGAATAATCCTTTTGCTTTTTCGTATAGTAAAAAATAACTGAAGAATACTTTGAGCCTTTGACATCTCCTTGTCTATTTAGTGAAGTAGGATCATGATTAAACCAGAATATTTTAAGTAACTCATCAAAAGTGATTACTGATGAATCAAAAAAAATATCAACTACCTCAATATGATTTGTATCTCCCCTACTAACCTCATCATATGTTGGATTTTCTATGTCACCACCCATGAAACCAACTGAGGTCATGTATATACCTGATTTATTTTTAAAAATATTTTCAATTTTCCAAAAATTTCCTGCACCAAAAGTAACTCTCTCTAAATTATTATATGACTTAAACTGAATACTTAATGAATTAACGCAGTGCCGAGTATCATTAAGTGTAATTTTTTCTCCAATAAATACATGACCTAAATGACCATCACATTTAGCACAACAAATCTCTGTACGAATTCTTCCACCACTAAAATCATCATATCTTTTAATCGATCCGCTTATTTCGTCATCAAATGAAGGCCATCCACAACCTGAATTGAATTTTGTATTTGACTCATATAATGGAGCTTTACAAGCTCTGCAAATAAATATTCCAGCGTCGAAAAAATTATTATATTTTCCTGAGAAAGGAGCTTCTGTTCCTTTATCTATAAGTACTTTTTTCTCTTCAGATGTTAAGTGTGAAAAATATTCTTCTTTCATACTACAAAAATAAGAAAAGCCTATAAGAGTTTATTAATTTTAAATAAAGAATTAGAGTGCCCTTTTATTTAATATTTAACGTACATTAGAGTACATTAGAATATTTTTCAGATTTAGATAATGAAAAACTAAGCTACAGGCCGCGCTAAAAATTAATTTTTTTAAAACCTACATAGTTAATTTAGTAGATGTTTTATATAATCAAGTTTTATATATTAGCTAAAATTTATTATAAATTGGCTAGTATATATATTCATATTCCGTACTGTAAACAAAGATGTGTTTATTGTGATTTTCATTTTTCAATCATACAAAAAGACAAACTAGAAATGTTAAAATGTATTAAAATTGAGATTGCAAATCGTAAAGATTATCTCAATAATGAATTAATTGATACTCTATATTTTGGAGGAGGTACTCCATCGATTTTAGAAAAATCAGAGATAACGGGAATCTTAAAACATCTTCATAATACATTTAATATATCTATAAATGCTGAGATTACAATTGAATGTAATCCAGATGATTTAACATTAGATAAACTTAAAGCCCTAAAACAGATTGGCATAAATAGACTAAGTATAGGCGTCCAATCATTTAAGGACAAAGATTTAGAATTTATGAAGAGGTCACATAATGCTAATGAGGCTATTAATAGTATTAAACTCGCACAAAATATAGGCTTCAATAATATTACTATAGATTTAATTTATGGGCTACCAGATCAAAGTATAGCTGATTGGGAACAAAATATTGAACAGGCATTTGATTTAGATATTCAGCATCTATCTGCTTATGCACTTACAGTTGAAAATAAGACGATATTATCTCAAATGGTGAAAAAAAACAAAATTAATATCTTATCAGATACTAAGGTAATTAAACAATTTAATATATTACAAAACAAGGCGGAAGAAAAAGGATTTATACATTATGAAATATCAAACTTTGGCAAAAAAGGTTTTTTTTCAAAACATAATAGTGGTTATTGGAAATCAATTCATTATTTAGGTATTGGTCCATCTGCACATTCTTATAATGGATATATTAGAAGTTCTAATATATCTTCAAACAAAAAATATATTCGTAATATAAATTTGGGGTTAGATTATTTTGAAGATGAATTTTTAAGTGAATCAGAACAGTACAATGAATATATTTATACTTCGTTAAGAACAATTTGGGGTATTGATATTGATACTATTGCAAAAAAATACAGCGAGGGAATATTGTCTCATTTTCAAGATGAGATAAGTAAATGGGAGAATAAAAAATTTATTACTTCAGATAAAAAAAAATATACATTAACAAGATCTGGCAAAAGCTTTGCAGATATGATTGCTTCAGATTTATTTATTGTTTAGAATTTAAAATTTCTTCAAATAAAGTTTCATATTTATCTACAGTATTAGACCATCTATATTCATCATTAATCTTCTTCAAATTATTATTTACAAATTTTATCTTATAAGAATCTAAATTCTTATTAAAAAGAGGAATTAATTCATGCTCTGATGAGAAGTAAAAAGCATTTTCTTCAAGAACTGATCTATTAAATTCATTATCATTTGCAACTATTAATGTTTTAGCAGCCATAGCTTCCAATAATGATGGATTAGTTCCTCCAACTGAATGGCCATGAAAATACAACTTAGAGAAATATCTTAGATTATCTAGATTCTTTTTATTATAAACTCCTCCCAAAAAATGAATATTTTTGTCTGCATATTTTTCATGAAGAAATTCACCATACTTAGTCTTATAATTACCTACAATATAATATGGTATTTTAGATTCACTTTGAACATATGAACTAAGTATTAGATCTAAATTATTCTCAGGCACCATTCTTGCAATAGATAAGAAATAAGGTGAATCGCTTATTCCATAATTAGCTAAACAAGCATTATTAGGAGATTGAATGTCTAAGGCACCATAAGCAATAAAGGTAGATTCACAACTATACTCAGTTTGAACATAAGATTGAATTCCAATATTATCAGATATTAAATAATCAGAATACTTAACGCCATACTTTTCTAAAAGCTTAGAGATTTTTTGGACTAGATAATTCCATTTTGATCTTTTCCACTCTAGCCCATCTAAGTTAGTAACAACTGGTTTATCTTTATGATCACAAAAAATAATTGATAGTGCAGATGTAATTAATCCTAACTCTAGTATAATATCAAAATCACTATTTACAGCATCTTTAAAACATAAATAGTCATAAACAAAATTTGAAGCGGATACCCCTAGAATTTTTTGTGGACTATATATCTTTTTAATATGTATACCTTCGTATAAATTTTCAGTATACGGATGAAAATTTGGTGAATAAACTACAACCTTATGTCCTCTTACAACTAGACCTTTAGCAAGATATTCTGCACACTGCTCAAATCCGCCATAATTATTAGGAATCCCTCTAGTGCCAAGTATAGCGATTTTCATAATTAAATTAAAAGTCGCAAATATATTAAATACTTTAAGGTTTAAGACTTTATCTATTAATAATAACTAATTGATTATATAAACTCTCTTTAGATATAAAACCAATATTTCGAAAGATCTCTATATTATTTTTAAATAAAATAATTACCGGTACACTAGTAACATTAAAATCTATAATTTCGCTCTTATTTATATCTGCATCAATATTTAGAATATTTACATCTTTAAAATCAGATTGCAGATCATCTATAATCGGTTTTAATTTTTTGCATGGGACGCACCATTGTGTACTGATATACAATAAACTAAATTGATTATTTATAAGAAAATTTTCAATATCTAATTTAGTTACAGCGTGATTAGTTTTTTTGTTTAATAACTCAGATTCTGATTTAACTATACTTAATTCTTCAGAAATCCAGGATGAAATCCCATCATTCAAGTTATACACTTCTTTGAATCCCAATTTTAGCATTTTTTTTGCAGTTGAAGATGATCTTCCGCCACTTCTGCAGTATAAATATATAGGAACATCTCGCTGCACAAGATTTATTTTATTAGAAAAATCATCAGAGTAATAATCTATATTTGTTGCGTCTTTTAAATGACCCGACTGGAACTCTTCTGATGTGCGAACATCAATAATAATACCTTCTTCTTTTTGATAAATTAATTGATTAAATCTAATAGCATCTACATTTCTTATTATGTCCTTATTCTGACCTTGACAAGAAAACAGAAGTACTACAGAAACTATACTTAGGATATTTTTCATTTTACAAAAATAGAATATAAATTTAGATAATGAAGTTGTATAATCTATATCTCTATAATCATATACAAATTAACAAATTACTGTTGACATCTTATGATAAAGCATCTTTTTACAACTTAATATTAATAGTATAATTGTGTTGTCGTAATACTTGTTTTGGGTTGTATGTCGTTATACAACATAAAAAAACCCTCGCACAAAGTGAGGGTTTTTACTTTTCTTAGAATTCAAAATATTAATTTCCTAGCTTTATACCTAGCATAAACTCGTGTGATCCCGAATAATACAAGCTTGATTCAGATGTAGGTAAACCCAAAGAATAACCAATATTAAACCTATCATTTATCATAAATCCAAATAATGCAGCCATTGTTGAAAGATCATTGTTGATTTTATAATTCAATCCTGTCCATACAATATCTTTATATTCTGCTTTTATACCAATATCTATTTGAGAATTAACTCCCTCAACAGATTTCAAAAAGAAACTAGGCTCAAGAGATATTCTAGAATTAATATTATATGTGTAAGATCCTAATATATATACATGGCTAGCTAATTTTCCTGCTTGACTGGTAGTATCATATATCCTTGCAAAATCATTATCCATTAATTTAAGCTCAGTACTTAATAATTGTGGTATTGCTGCACCTAGATACCATTTTTCTCCACTTAAATTAAAGCCAAATGTAGCATCAGGTAAAGTTCTTACAATATTCCCACCTAACATAAGTGGATCATCTTGATCTTTAACGTTTAGATTATCTTTAATTATTTTGAACTGCGTAAATCCTCCCTGAAGAGCGAGTGATAAATTAATTTGCTTTGAAAGTTTAATCTTGTATGAATATGAAACCGAACCTCCAATTCTACTAGTAGGCCCAGTGAAATCATTATAAACAGTTCCTCCAAGACCAACATTATCACTATGCTTCCCATATATACTAATAACAGATGTTCTTGGCCCTTCATTCATTCCAGCCCATTGATTTCTAATAGATGTATTAACTTGGTAATAATCATACATTCCAGCAATTGCAGGATTAACAGCATAGTTATTATTCATATATTGTGTGATTTGAGGAAGCTGTTGAGCATTCATCTCAACCAACAAACAAATAGTAAAAATTAAGACTGATATTCTTTTCATTTTAATAATTTTCATTTATCTTATAATTGTAATTGGACCAGTTTGTGGCTCATCGCCAGAATTAAGATCAATAATATAATAGTACGTTCCTACAGCAAGCTCTTTGCCATCATTAGTTCCATCCCATGCTATATAATCTATGCCTCCTTTAGACTCAAATACTAACCCTCCCCATCTGTTAAAAACTTGTACTAATGCATCTTCATAAGACTCAATGTCTAGCGGTGTCCATGTGTCATTATACCCATCATTATTAGGTGTAATTGCGTCATAAGCCTGAACCCCAACAACTACATAGATTGAATCATAGCCTAAGCACCCTTGAGCATCTTCAACATCTAAAAAGTACCAATCAGACTTCTGTAAATCCTCAATAATAATTGTGCCACTATTATTATTGATAGTACTGTCCTTCCAAGTCCAAGTATAATTAGAACAATTATTATTGTCTGAAAATAATGTTAAGTTATCGCCTTCTAAAACAACAGGATATAAACCATTTTCAGTTCCTGGAGTTGACATTGGCATAGCATCAATAAAATCTACAAATACATTAACGTATACTTGGTAAGTATCACTACAACTTGGATCTACAATATTTAAAGTATAAATATTTTCATAATTTGTTGGATAAATCCACCTGTCAATTGATGAGTTATCATCTTCCCAAATGTAAGTATTAAATTCTGTTTCATTAACTTCAATATAAATACTATCTCCTAAACAAATATTAAATGTTAATTCAGATAAACTATCCGCAAATACATTATGAGTTCCTTTAACAAATGCCGAATCAGTTACCATACAACCTCTACTATCAATTACTGAAATAGGATAATAACCTGCTTCTAGATTATTATTATTTAATGTACTATTCCCATTAAACCAATTGTACTGATAAGGAGATCCTGTCATATTCGGTGTACCTCCATTAACAATTACAGTTGCTGAACCATTATTTTGAAAACAAGAGGCATTTACAGTGTTAAATGAAATAGATAATGAATCACCTGGTTCAGACACATAAATAGTTCCTGATTCTATTGTACAGCCATTACCGTCTTCTGCAGTAACAGTGTATATTCCAGGCAATAAATTCTCAGCTAAGCCTACAGGAGTAGTTTCAGAATAAACTATGCTCCCACTTTCATCATTTATTGTATATAAGTATTGTGGCGGAATCCCTAAAAATGGTGTTCCATTATTAGCAGTTGCTGAAATACTTCCATCATCAAAAGAAAAACAACTTACTGGTTCATCTGTAACTGATAGCAGTAATTCTGTCGGTTGATTAATTGTTATAAAATCAGAACCTGTACAGCCCTTATTATCCATAACTGTAACAATATATGTGCCAGATGAAATGTTATTATTGGCTGAATTTATTGAAAAATTTGGCGCATTATTACTCCACATAAATTGATATGGTAATGTTCCACCATTACCATTTGCATCTAATTTACCATTAGATCCATTAAAACATGAGATTTCACTTATTAATGATGCCGTAACTTCAATTTGTGTTGGTTGAATTATATCAGCAGTTAAATTGACACTGCAACCTTGTTGATCTGTGATAATGCATTCATATGTTGAAATGTATGATATATTATCTACACACAATCCAATAGCCTCTTGAGTTGTTTGAAACAATGTATCATTCCATTGATAATTATAGATAGGATCCCCATTAGAATCAAAGCTAGGTAACCCTCCGCTTACATTAGCAGATATTTCTCCATCACATAAATCAAAGCAACTAACATTAGTTACGTTTGCTATAACATTTAAAGCATTATTATCATTTATTGTATATGATTCTGTACTACTACAATTATTTTCATCTAAAACTGTGATAGTATACAATCCTGTAGGAATACCATTTAAAGAATAAGTAGTTTCTCCAGTATTCCATGAGTATATGTAAGAGCTTGAACTACCTACCCCGCCATAAACTGAATCAATTAAAGAAGCGTTACTCCAACCAGCACATGAAACATGATTAGGAATAAAATTATGCATAATTGGATCAGGTTCATTATAAGAAATTACTTCAGAATATGTACATCCGTTGTTATCAATTAATTCAAAATTGTAAATACCAGCACTAAGTCCACTAATTGTTTGAGATGGATTAAAATTTGTAATTGTTCCATTTAGTATATAATTTCCAGAATATGGTAAGGTACCTCCAGTAGCAGAAAGATCTGCATATCCAGAGTTTTCACCATTACATTTTACTTGATAATTATTCCAGTCAGAAGTTGTAATATTTACATTCACTTCGTCTGGTTCTGAAATTATTAAAAACGTACTAGAAACACAGTTATTAACATCTCTAACCTGAACAGTATATGTGTCTGCACAATAATTAATGAAATAAGACATATTTGGGTGAGGTAGTCCACCATTAACAGAATAAAGATAAGGAGAACCTGAGTTAAATGGAGTTCCACCCGTTGCCTGAATTGATTGAATTGAGGCATCACATTCATTAAAACAAGATATTGGGTTAGTTGTAATATTTCCTACTAAAATTTCTTCTGGATTAATTATATCAACTGATTCAGAGTAAGTACATCCGCTAAAATCTTCAACAGTAACCAAATAAGTAGCTTCAATTAAATTATTGAAAACTGAATCAGGTGACGATATTCCTGAGTTTATAGAAAAAGAATAAGGGCTAACCCCTCCTTCAGCATGTATTATTAAAACCCCATCATTAGCATCATGACAACTAATTTGTATTATTTCTAAGTCATCAATATTTACTGTTACTGCCGATGTGTCAATTAAAAATTGAGTACTTAAAGTACAACCAAGATCATTAACAGTAATATTATACGATCCTAGTGAAAGATTATTGGCAGTCTGTGTTTGCTGCAATAATGGGTCATCCCATAAATACGTTGGCCCTGTTAAAACATAACTTCCATTTGCAGTAACATTTACTGTAGCTGTTCCACTACTTAAACCAAGACATGTAGATGTAGTACTTACATTTATATCAAATGGCACATCATTAATTATAGATTCAGAAAGAGTAATATTACAACCGTTAACATCAGAAACTATACAACTATAATTACCTGAAAAAAGACTATCAGCAATTGATGTAATCTGTCCATCGCTCCATAAAAAGCTTGTTGTTCCAGTTCCACCATTTACAATCACTCCAATAGATCCATCAGAATAATTACAGTATTCATCTGAAATTACAGCAATTGTAGCAATTAATTCTTGTGGATCAGATATGATAACAGAATCCGTAGTTTGACAACCATTTTCATCTTCTGCAAAAATCTGATATAATCCAGAGTTTAGAGAGTTCCATATTGAATCATAATTTAAATTCCCACTATTATTAAATTCATAAAGAATAAGGCCAACACCATTAGAATCTGAAGATGTAATTTCTCCATCACTTAAACCGTAACAAGAAATATCTGCACCTAAATAATCTGAACTGACTACAGGATTGATACTGAAAACTCCTGGCTCAGTTAGAATGACAACAGTATCTGTTGTACATAAATTTTGATCTCTAGCAGTTACAGTATATGTCCCAGCTATGAGATTTGGGAAAAATCCTGGGAAAGGGATAAAGTTAACTCCATCAATTGAATAATCACAAGGACCAGTCCCACCAAATCCAAATGCATTAATCTCACCATCATTCAATCCATTACAACTAATTCCAAAACCATTATAATCAGATGAAGTTACATCAATTTGAACTTCTGATGGTTCAGACATATATAAGTGAATTGTATCCTGACAAAAATTTTGATCTTGCACCGTCACAATATAATTTGAATCTCCAAATAGTGCTGTTAATGGGGAGGATGTATAGGGAAAAGTATTAGCTAATGGATCTACGGAATATACTTCTAAACCTGCACCTCCATTTACATTAATCTGTATCTTACCTGATGGGGAATCAAAGCAATCAGGTGTTGTTACGGAAACAAGTGTCATATCTAATGAATCTGGTTCTAAAATAGTATATGTTAAACTATCAATACATCCGTTTATATCTTGATAAAAAATATTCTGATTACCAGGGCTAAGATTTTCTACAACACTAAAATACGGTCCTGAAATATTATTTGCAGAGAACAAATATGGTGGTGTTCCTCCTGTAGTTGAATCTAAATCTATTATTGCACCATCGTTTGCTCCATAACAACTGATATTGTAACTAGATGCTCCAAACAAAAATTCATTTCCAAAAGGGACTATTGGTGAGGGGTCATTTATATTAAAAAACAAAGGGGATGGATCGCTAACACAATTATTTAAATCACTAACAACGATTGAGTATGTTCCCTCACACAAACTGTCAAGAGTAAACTGAGTTTCATTTGCTCCAATTACAATATTAGGATTAGTATTTAGAGTGTAGTTATAAGGCTGAGTCCCTCCAGAAATAATAATTTGCTCTTGAGCTAAACAATCATTAAAACATAAATTAGATGAAATTGATGCCGAACTAACAATAAGAGAATCTGGTTGAGAAAAATTAATCGGACCAAATTGATCAATAATACCATCAGTACTTGCCCCATTTCCAAAAGCATGAGTAGAGTAATAGGTAACGGAATCAACTATTCTTACAAAATAATTAGTGTTAGCATTAAATCCATTAAAATTTAGTTGTGTAGCATTAGTTTGCTGAGAACTTAAATAAGACAAGAAGAATGAAACCCCAGGATTTGGAGTTGCAATATTACCGGCATAAGAACCTACCAAACATTTATATGTCGTTGCTGGAGTAGTTTGACTAATATCAACTTGCATGGAGTCTGTTAAAAAATCTCCATAGCATCTAATTGGCTGTGAAATTATAGCATTTGAAATGGCTAAAGTACTGAAGATGCAACTTCCATCATTACACAAAGCTGCAGGATCATAATTATCAGCTAATGGTAATGTACACCCGTCTGCTAAGATACAAGTACCATCATCAGAGTTTGCTGATGGATTAAAATTACAAGCTGAATTATCAGTACAACCTAATAAAGTAAATATACAAGACCCATCATCACATGTTGCTAAACTATCATAATTAATAGCTAAAGAATCAGTACAACCATTAGGCAAAATACAAGATCCGTCATTTGTATTAGCGGTAGAATCATAATTACATGCATTAATATTTGTACACCCAGGATTTGGATAAATGCAACTGCCATCATCACAGTTTGCAAATGAGCTGTAATTAAATGCGGAAATATCGATACAACCTAAAATGTTTAAACATGATCCATCATCGCATGTAGCTAGAGAATCGTAATTACAAGCCATTATATCAGTACACCCATCAGGAAAATTACAAGAACCATCATCAGATGTTGCTAACGCATCGTAATTACAAGCTAAAGAATCTGTACAACCAGAAAAAAGTGTAGTAAACTGTTCCACAGAACTTCCAGACCAACTATCTGCTGTACATTTCACTCTCCACTCATAAGTTGTAGATGCATTTAAGAGGGTTAACGAAAATGGCGAAATAGCCACTGTGCTTTCGAGAATCCATGAACTTGAACCTAATTCTCTATATTGTATGGTTACTAGATTAGAGCAACCATTATCAGTCCAAATTAAGTCAACAGTTGTATTTGTGATATTTGCTGCTAATAAATTTGTTGGAGGTGATGAAAATACGCAGCTTCCATCATCACATGTTGCTGAGCTGTCAAAATTTAGTGCAGTAACATCCGTACAACCATAATTTAAAAGGCAAGAACCATCATCTATAGATGCAAGAGGATCATAATTACAAGCTGTAACATCAGTACAGCCAGATAGCAATGTTGAAAATTGTTCAATTGTAATCCCTGACCAACCTTGACCAGTACATTTAGCTCTCCACTCATAATCTGTTCCTCCAGTCAATGAAATTAATGCGTAAGGAGAAGTAGCAGTTGTACTTTCAAGAATCCATGAACTTGAACCTAATTCTCTATATTGTAAAGTTACAAAGTTAGGACATCCATTATCAACCCAATCTAAATCTACGGAAGTTTGCGTGATATTAGATACTGTAAGATTCGATGGTGGTTGTGAAAAAACATTTGCTGAAAATGTAAATAAAAATATAGCTGTTACAAGTAAAATCTTCTTCATATTATTTCTAAAGTTTATAGACTTTTATTAATTGCGCAAGATACAAATTTTTTGATTACAGTTTACAGAAAAAAAAAGACTGTGAAATGGAATAAAAAATATTAAAAATTACGTTGTCCTAATCTAGAAAAGAATTTAAAGGAAGACCTTTAACAAATCTGGTCAAAACAATTTTTTAAATTATCCGCTATCATTTCAGCAGCTCGTCCTTCTATGTGATGACGCTCAATAAAATGTACTAACTTTCCCTCTTTAAAAACAGCAATTGAAGGTGACGAAGGCGGAAAAGGTAGCATAAATTCTCTGGCTTTTGCAGTTGCACCAATATCTTGTCCAGCAAAAACAGTTGCAAATGTATCAACTTGTTTGTCAAAATTTGTAGCCATAATAACTGCAGGTCTAGCATTTCCAGCCGCACAACCGCACACAGAGTTAACCATCACTAGAGTAGTTCCAGTTTTTTTACTTAACAAATCAGAAACTGATTCAGGTGTTTTAAGCTCTACAAATCCAGCCGAAACTAATTCGGAGCGCATAGGTGCGCACATTTCTTCAGGGTAATTCATAATTTAAATTTTATTTTTACAAAAATACGTTAATTTATCTTTTTTGCTTAAAAAAATCTTTTAATAATTTAGCACACTTTTCAGACATAATACCATCTAATATTTCTGTTTTTGGATGTAATATTTTCTTCGAATGAATGCTAAATCCTCTTTTATGGTCTTTACTGGCATATACAAGTTTACCTAGCTGAGACCAAAATAACGCTCCAGCACACATAACACAAGGTTCTAAAGTTACGTATACAGTACACTCGTTTAAATACTTGCTTCCTAAATAATCAGAAGCAGAAGTAATCGCCTGCATTTCTGCATGTGCAGTTGAATCACAAAGACTTTCACAAAAATTATGAGCTCTTGCTATTATTTTACCATCGCAAACAATTACACAACCAACTGGCACTTCATCTTTATAAAATGCCTTTTGTGCTTCCTTTAATGCTTCATTCATAAAAAAATTATCATCGCAATGATTTATTTCCATTATGCTAAATTACAAAAGTATTGTATTAAATTTGCAGAAAATAACTTGACATGATAAGAACTCATAATTGTGGGCAACTAAATGCTTCTAACGTAAAAGAAAAAGTTATTCTGAGTGGATGGGTTCAGAAAACTAGAGACCTTGGAGGAATGACATTTATTGATCTTCGTGATAGATACGGAATCACCCAGTTAACATTTAACATGGATAAAGAAGCTTCATTGTGCACTTTAGCAAGAAAAATTGGCAGGGAATATGTTATTCGTGTTGAAGGAAATGTTGTTGAAAGATCATCAAAAAATAAAAATATTCAGACTGGAGATATTGAGATTGAAGTTCAATCACTTACTATTTTAAATGAATCTAAAATTCCACCATTCACTATAGAAGATGAAACAGATGGAGGAGACGAAATTAGAATGAAGTATCGATATCTAGATATCAGACGTAACCCTGTTAAAGATAATCTATTGTTAAGAGCTAAAGTTTCCATTGCAACAAGAAATTACTTAGTAAAAAATGACTTTATTGAAGTGGAAACCCCTTATCTAATTAAATCAACACCTGAAGGAGCACGTGATTTTATTGTCCCAAGCAGAATGAATTCAGGGCAGTTTTATGCGTTGCCCCAATCACCACAAACATTTAAACAATTATTAATGGTTGCTGGTATGGATAAATATTTTCAAATTGTAAAATGTTTTAGAGACGAAGATTTAAGAGCTGATAGACAGCCTGAATTTACTCAAATTGATTGTGAAATGTCATTTGTAAACCAAGAAGACATTTTAAATATGTTTGAGGGACTAACAAGGCATGTACTAAAAGAGGTCAAAGGGGTTGAATTAAATAATTTTCCTAGAATAACCTATGATGAAGCAATGAGATTATATGGATCAGATAAGCCTGATATTCGCTTTGACATGAAGTTTGTTGAGATAACTAATCTCTGCCAAGGAAATAATTTTAGTGTATTTGATAATGCTGAATTGGTTGTTGCCATCAATGTAAAAGGAGGTGCAAGCTTAACAAGAAAACAAATAGACAAACTAGTAGACTTTATTAAAACTCCACAAGTAGCAGCAAATGGACTAATCTATTGCAGGTATAATATAGATGGAACGTCTAAATCGTCAGTTGATAAATTCTTTGATGAACACAAAAGAAATTCTTGGGCAGAGAAAACGAATTGTGAAAAAGGAGATTTACTATTAATAATGGCTGGAGATACTAATAAAACAAGAAAATCTCTTTCAACATTAAGATTGCATTTGGCTGATCAGTTAGGCTTAAGAAAGCCAGATGAGTTTGCACCACTTTGGGTATTAGACTTCCCACTATTAGAGTGGAATGAAGATACTAAACGATTTCATGCAATGCATCATCCATTCACATCGCCAAAAGCATGCGATATAGAAAAGCTAGAAAGCAATCCGACTGCAGTTAGAGCAAATGCATATGATTTAGTCCTAAATGGAAATGAAATTGGTGGTGGAAGTATAAGAATTCACGATAAAAAATTACAAAAACTAATGTTCAAGCATTTAGGGTTTTCTGATGAAGACGCTAAAGAGCAGTTTGGTTTTCTGATGGAAGCATTTGAATACGGAGCTCCTCCCCATGGTGGTGTTGCGTTTGGATTTGACAGACTATGTGCCATAATGGGAGGTCAAGAAAGTATACGTGATTTTATAGCTTTTCCAAAAAATAATTCTGGAAGAGATATTATGATTGACTCACCATCATCTATTGCAGATGATCAATTAAATGATTTAAATATTGAACTTAAGTAATAAAACTACATCATGAAGCATAAACCACTTATTATTATTTTTTCCTTAGTTGTACCCTTATTAGTTGCTTTACTTTACGTAACGCCCAAAATTTCAGCATTTGAAATTGACTTTTTGCCACTTTTAAATGCTATAATAAATGGAACTGTTTTTTTTACATTAATATTTGCAGTAAGAGCGATCAAAAATGGGAATAGAAAATTACATCAAAAATTGATATATACATCTTTTATTCTATCTACAATTTTTTTAATTTCATATGTTCTTCATCATGCAACGCATGACTCAGTAAAATTTGGTGATATTGATGGAAATGGTTTATTATCTGAATCTGAAAATTTAAAAGTTTCAACTTTTAAATATTTCTATTATTTCATATTAATATCTCATATTTTATTATCTGCAATAATTATGCCTTTAGTGTTAGTAACATGGTCAAGAGCTTTAAAAGAAAAATTTGAAGCTCATAAAAAGATTGCTCGTATAACTTTCCCTATTTGGTTATATGTTTCTGCAACTGGAGTTCTTGTTTATATATTAATCTCCCCATATTACTAAAATGAAAAAAAACAAATCCGTAATTATTTGGCTTTTTTCGGGATGTTTACTTATTTTTCTGATGGTTGTAATTGGAGGTATTACCAGACTAACAGATTCAGGACTTTCGATGTCTAGCTGGAAATTAATAGGTAGTGCTCCTCCAGTTAGTATTGATGAGTGGACAGAAGCTTTTAATATATATAAGACAACTCCTGAAGGAAAAGTAAACTCTCATTATATATTAAATGATTTTAAGAATATATATTTCTGGGAATATCTACATAGAATGATGGGAAGATTATTAGGGCTCGTTTTTTTAATTCCATTTATCTACTTCCTGATTACTAAAAAACTAACTAAAAAATTAATTATACAATCATCTGTATTGCTATTATTGGGAGCATGTCAAGGGTTTATTGGCTGGTGGATGGTAAAGAGTGGATTAGTAGATCGCCCGGATGTTAGCCATTATAGATTAGCAGTACACTTAACTACAGCTTTTTTAACTTGCTCGTATACTTTATGGGTAGCATTATCTTTAGTTATTCCATCATCAATTATAGGATATAGGCGCATCTTCAATCAGCTATTATTTTTATTAATTTTAGTACTTGCACAAATTATTTATGGTGCCTTTATAGCTGGTTTAAAAGCGGGAAGAATTTATAATAGTTGGCCTAAAATGGGTGGAGAATGGATTCCAGAAGCTGTGTTTCTTGACCCTGGGGCTGGGGCACAATTTATACATAGAACATTAGCAATAGTAATTATTGGATTTATATTATACATTTGGAAGACAAGCGCTAAATTAGTTAATAGTAAAATTCATATAATAGGTTTGGGAAGTTTATCTTTAATAGTCTTAACACAAACAGTTTTAGGAATATTTACACTTTTGATGGGAGCTCCATTATTTTTAGCATTAATGCATCAAATTCTGGCTTTTTTTCTACTAATGTCTTTAGTTTTTTGCCTATTTATTTTTAAAGAATCTAAAAGATAAATCTATCAATAACATATAGAATTTGCATAATTGGTAAATATATAAATGAAGACAACATTAAATTTCGGGCAGAGATATCATCCAAACTTTTATATAGTTTAACAGACTTTAAAGTAAACCAAATTCCCAGCATAAGTATTAAAAAAAATGCAAAAACTGATAAATTTAATTGATTGGTATAAAAGAATGGCAATACCGAAACTATTGTCATTATAACTGATGTTAGTACAGCAATAAGCGCAGGATATTTAGATTTCTTACCACCAAAAAGCATTTTAAATCCAGCTTTTTTATAATCATCATTCTGAACCCAAGCAATTGCAATGAAATGAGGGAATTGCCAAAAAAATTGAATAGCAAACAAAGTTCCAGCTGCTAATCCAAAGTCATCAGTTGCAGCTACATATCCAAGTAAAAAAGGAATAGCACCAGGAACAGCACCAACAAAAATAGATATTGTTGAAACTCTCTTAAGTGGTGTATATGATAATACATAAAGAAAAATTGAAATTAATCCAAAGAATGAAGATTTAGACATAACACCATAAAATGTGCCTTGGGGATTAATTTTATTTAAGATTAATAAACCGAATAAAGCTGTAAATAGTGCAAAAATTGTTGCTTGTAAAACAGTTAGATTTCCTTTAGGAAGAGGTCTTACAGCTGTTCGTTGCATTAATTTATCTTTCTCTACTTCTATTATCTGATTAAAAGTATTGGCTGATCCAGTAACAAGAAAACCTCCAAGAATTAAATACAAAAAATGATGAATATCAAAATTATCAAAGCCTAATAAATATCCAACTATAGCAGAAAATACTACAGTAGCTGAAAGCTTAAATTTTAATAATTCAGCAAAGTGTTTTAGCATATAGATTATACTATTTCTTTTTTATTTCTTTTCTGCAAGAGATAAAAAATTCCAAATAAAAAAACAGCTAAGTATGGCATAGCCATAAGATAAAGTATACCTTCATTAAGGCCTGCTCCTGCACTACCTCCTTCTTTTAAATTAGCTTCAACAACAGCCTTACACATTGCACATTGAGCATTTGATTTAATATTAAAAAAAGCTGATAGAAAGATTATAATTATAAATTTATTAGTCATTATCTTTTATTTGGTAGGTCTTTTGTATTCTGCCATTAAAACTTTTACATCATTCACAAGATCCTTCATCTGAGCTTCATTTGTTCCATCATAAACGCCTACAACATTATTATTTTTATCGATTCCGGAACGGACTCTCCCTTCTTTATCAATGAGAACGAAATACTCTGAATGTAAAAATCCTCCTACTGCTAAAGAATCTTTACTTGCACTCACAAAGTATGATTTTGCAATTTCATATATTTCATTTTTATCACCAGTAACAAAATCCCAATTATCTAAATTAATACTAATATTTTTTGATTGCAAATCAGAAATATAAGCAGAAATTTTATCTGGTGTGTCATTTAATGGATCCACAGTATGTGATAAAAATCTAATATTTGGATAAACATCTAATTTGCGTTGAACATATGCCATATTTTTTGTCATTACCGGACAAATCGTAGGACAAGAGGTAAAGAAAAAATTTGCTACATATATGTTGCCGTATACATTGTCATTAGTTACAACTTCACTATTTTGATTCACAAATGAAAAATCAGGTATTACGTGACCCTCTGCACCAATTACATCTAATTTGATAAAATTATTATAACCTTTTGTCATGTAATTATAAATAATGGCAGGAATAACCAAAAGAATTATAAGGATTGTATATTTAGAAATACTCTTCATTAAATGTTTTTTTAAAGAACAATATACGCATGTACTCCCTCGCTCAATATAATAAAAAGCAAGTAAGGAACAAGAACTAAAGCTGGCAAGAGTATTGTCCATTTTAAACTCTTCTTCTCAAATCCTAAATGCATGAATGTAAGAACAATATAAGCTGCTTTAATAATTGTAAGAATTATAAAAACGTGATTTAACAGTTTAGTACCTAAAAAAATGGTGTTCACTAAAAATTCAGGCTTAAACATACCTAGTAAAACTTCAAATGTAGTTAAGCCTAATAAGATCCAAAATACTTTCCAAATCCACCAATTTCCGTTATGTTGATTATCTGACATATTTATAAATTTTTTAAATTAAACTAAATAAAAGAACGTGAATACAAAAACCCAAACTAAGTCGACAAAATGCCAATATAGTCCAACTTTCTCAACCATCTCATAATGCCCTCTTTTTTCATACGTACCTTTGATTGTGTTAATTAAGATAATAATTAATAAAACCACACCACTAAAAACATGAAAACCATGAAATCCTGTAATAAAAAAGAAGTAATCTGCAAATAATCTGTGTCCATATTCATTATCAACTAGATTAGCTCCTACAACAATCTTTGTAGCATTTTCTTTAATGTAGTTAACTGACTCTTCATTAGATAAGTATATTCTATTTGCTTTTCGAATATTAAATTCAGGTTTTGCTTCAAGTTTTTCTATTAATGACTTTATATTTTGTACATCAAATCCTTCCTTCATCTCAGCTGTTAAGTCTTCCAAAGCGAAGTATTGAAAAGGATTCTCATTAGCATCAGAATATTTATCAATATCCATAAGTTTATAAACAGAAGATAATTTTTCTCCTTCTGCTATATGAATTGTATACTCTGTATTAGTTTCAATACCACCTTTGTCACCGTGAATGAAATGTCCCCATTCCCAAGCTTGAGAGCCTAAAAACATAATACCCCCAACTATAGTTAGTGAAAGCCATAGAATAACTTTATTTTTTTGCATCTTATGACCAAAATTTACAGCTAAAACCATTGTTACAGAACTCATTATAAGAATAAAGGTCATTAGCGCTACGAAAAGAAGTGGATGTTCGCCATGCAAAAACGGAAAATGAGTAAATACTTCTTCAGCAATAGGCCATACATCTTCAAACTTAAATCGACTAAAGCCATAAGCTGCTAAAAAAGCAGAAAAAGTTAAAGTATCTGTTATTAAAAAGAACCACATCATTAATTTACCATAGCTAGATTCGTAAGGTTTATCGCCTCCCTCCCATGGTTTTCCGTAATTTTCTTTATTAGACATAGTTTTAAATTTTAAAATCTTTACAAAGGTAAAGAGTAGTTTTAGTTAATTTTTATCATAAGTATTTTAAAAAAAAGAATAGGTATAACCACAAGATACTAAGAAAGTGCCAATATATTGCTGTAATCTCTAATCCTAAAAAACTTTCTGAAGTATATTTTTTTGTTTTAACATGTATAGCGGCAACAAATAAAGCAATTAAACCGCCAGCTAAATGCACTAAATGCGATAAAGTTAAAACGTATAAAAATGAGCCAGCAACATTACTACCTACTCCTGTTAAATATACTCCCATGGATGTTAACTCTTTCCATCCGTTAATCTGTAAATAAGTAAATAGTCCTCCAAGTAGAAATACACTAAGAATCAAAGCGAATATCTCTTTATTTTTCTTTATTCTTTGTGTTGCAATAATTAGAAGCAAACTACTAATAACTATAACAATAGTGCTGTAAACAAACCATTCAGGTAAAATAAAATCAACCCAATTCCCTTCAGCTTTACGCACTATATATGCTGATGTTAATCCTGCAAAAAACATAGCAATAGAACCCATTCCTACCCACAATAATTGCTTTAATGCTTTATTTTTAGCTGTATTCATAATCTTAATGTTCCTCTTCCCCTTCCTTTAATGGAACATCTTGTGGAATAAAATCAGCTGAAGCTCCAGGTTTAGAATAATCATAGGCCCATCTTGTAACAACAGGAAGATCGCCAGGCCAGTTACCGTGTATTCTCTCAACAGGTGTTGTCCACTCAAGAGTAGTTGATTCCCATGGATTTTTAGTAGCTCTAGGTCCTTTAAATAAACTATAAATGAAATTAAATATAAAAATAGCTTGGATGATAGCTCCAGTAAGCGCAAAGAAGGTGATGATACTATTTATATCACTTAATCCATCAAACATAGGGAAAGCACTATTTGTATAATATCTTCTTGGTAATCCGGCTAGCCCAAGAAAATGCATTGGGAAGAAAACTCCGTAAGCACAAATGAATGTTCCCCAAAAATGAAGGTATCCTAGATTCTTATTCATCATGCGTCCATACATTTTAGGAAACCAATGATATACACCAGCGAACATTCCATAAATTGCAGATAATCCCATAACAATATGAAAATGACCAACAACAAAATAAGTATCATGTACATTAATATCTAAAGCTGAATCTCCAAGTATTAAACCTGTTAATCCTCCTGTAATAAATGCTGAGACAGTCCCAATAGCAAAAAGCATGGCAGGCGTAAAACGAATATTAGCTCTCCAAAGCGTCGCTAGATAATTAAAAACTTTAACGGCAGAAGGTATGGCTATTAATAATGTTGTAAAAGTGAAAACTGATCCTAGAAATGGATTCATTCCAGTCATAAACATGTGGTGCCCCCAAACTATAAATGATAAAAAAGCAATTAACAATAACGCACCAACCATAGCTTTATACCCAAAAATAGGTTTTCGAGAATTTACAGCGATTACTTCTGATACTATTCCTAATGCTGGTAATAAAATAATATACACTTCTGGATGTCCCAAAAACCAAAATAAGTGTTCAAAAAGAATTGGACTACCTCCTACATTGTGTAACATTTCCCCATTTATTATTATATCAGATAGATAAAAGCTTGTTCCAAATGATCGATCAAATATTAATAATAGACCACAAGAAAGTAAAACTGGAAAAGAAAGTACTCCTAAAATCGCAGTGATTAGTAGTGCCCATACAGTTAATGGTAATCGTTTCATTGACATACCAATTGTTCTTAGGTTTAGAATAGTAACTATATAGTTTAATCCGCCTAGAAGAGATCCAACAACAAATAAGGTAATACTAATTAGCCAAAGAGTCATTCCTGTTCCGGATCCCGGGATAGCTTGTGGGAGTGCACTTAGAGGAGGGTAAATAGTCCACCCACCTGAAGCAGGCCCTCCCTGAACATAAATTGAAGAAATTAATATGACAGTAGCAATGAAAAAGAACCAATAAGATAGCATGTTTATAAACCCTGAAGCCATATCTCTTGCTCCAATTTGAAGAGGAATAAGAAAATTAGCAAACGTTCCTGAAAGCCCAGCTGTTAAAACCCAGAAAACCAAAATGGTTCCATGCATAGTAACTAATGCAAGATACTTATCTGGATTTAGAGCTCCTGCTTCATTAATCCAGTCTCCAGGAAGTAAATTATATAAAATTGAACTCTCACCAGGGTTAGCTAGTTGAACTCTAAAAATTGCAGACATTAACATACCAATAATAGCCATAAACATTCCTGTGATAAGGAATTGCTTCGCAATCATTTTGTGATCCTGCGAGAAAATATACTTTGTAATAAAAGTTTCTTTATGATGATGTTCTGACATCTTATTATTTTTGAGTTAATAATTTTTCTGATAATACTTTTTGAGATGCAATCCAAGCATCATATTCTTCCTGAGTTTCAACTATAAAACTCATTTGCATATTGTAGTGAGCGGCTCCACAAATCTTATTACATAAAAGAACAAATTCAAAATCATCTCCTTCCTGTTCTTTCATCTCAGCTGTTGTTTGTGTTGGAGTAAATGCAAATTGTGTTGAGAGTCCTGGTACACAATTCATCTGAACTCTAAAATGAGGTAAAAAAGCAGAATGAATAACATCTTTTGCCCTAAACTTTAATAAAACAGGTTTGTCAACAACAAGATGAACTTCTCTAATCACTTTATCATCTTTAGAGTTAACATCGTTCATGTCCACACCAAGGGCGTTTCGATCAGTTACTAATTTAAAATTAGCTTTTCCAAGCTTATTATCAGTTCCTGATTCTCTTGCAGTCCATTTAAATTGTTCTGCATATACTTCAATAATTTTAGCTTGAGATAAATCAGGATTCATCGACCGTTCCCATGTTCTTAATCCATAAACAATCAAACATGTTAATATGATTGTTGGTATAACAGTCCATATAACTTCAAGTTTATTGTTATGAGCAAAAAAGTATGCTTTATTATTTTTATTTCCTCTATACTTATAAGTGAAATAAAATAATAGCGGTGTTAAAGCAAAAAAGACAATCAATATTAATCCCATAGATACCTTCATTAATGCATCTATTTCTTGGCCATGAAGAGAACTAGCGGGAGGAAGTAATAAATGGTTCCATGTTATCATTTGCCAAACAACAAAAATTAAGAATGCACCTCCTACAACTAAAAATAATATTCCTTGTGTTTTATTATTACTATCAGTAACTTTATTAGGGTCCTGTTTCTTAATCTCAGATAACAGCTCACTTACCCTAGTTATTTGAACTAAAGCAGCTATTATTAAAATTGCAACTAATATGATTAATGTATTTGTCATTATTTAAATTTTATCGGATGCAAAAATAAAAAATCAATTTGAGCAAAGCTATGATTTTTATCATATTTTTAAAGAGAGGCTATATTTATACTCATTCTACCTAATTATAGACGTAATTGACATATTAGTTGTCAATACAGTTCCACTCAGCAAAAGATGTCGCTGTCTCAGAAAGAACAACTTTTTGCAAGATTATTCCATTTGGTAATTTATCTTTAATCTCACGAGCAAAATCGCACACTAAATTTTCGGAAGTTGGTTGATATGGTAAAAAGAAAACTTTCTCAAATGCAGACAAATCAACATTTGAATGAGGGGAATTAGCATTTAAAACTAGTGAATGATCATATTTATCAATAAGATCTGGTTTAACAATCTTTTTTAAAATTGAAAAATCTAAAACCATACCATCTTTGTTATGATTAGTCTCTTTTAATATGCTGCCCTTAATGGTTACCCATAATCTATATGAGTGTCCATGAATATTTTTACATAGACCATCATAACCAAATAAAGCATGTGCCATTTCAAATTTAAATTCCTTAGTTATTCTAATCATTTTTATATAAGTTTAAATTAATTCTTTTGTGACTGTAGTACATCTTTTTATTTATCTCTTGTTTTCTTAAATTTTGTTGCTCTTCAATGGGTAAATTGACAACTTTTACGCAATCCAAAGAACAACATTTTTGATATGTATCTCTACAAACTTTACACTGCAAAAACAGTAAATTACAATTAACGTTATTACAATTAACATGATTGTCACAAGCACTGCCACATTGATGGCATTTACTAATAATATCATCAGAGATACGCTCTCCTCTCCTTTCATCAAAAACAAAATTCTTTCCAATAAATTTATTACTTAAGTGATTATCTTCAGATATCTGTCTAGTATAGTCAATAATTCCACCATGTAGCTGAGAAAGATTATTGAATCCATGATGCTTTAAATATGCAGAGGTTTTTTCACATCTAATACCACCTGTACAATATAAAAGTATTTGCTTATCTTCTTTTCCCTTCAACAAATCTTTAACAACTGGTAATTCTTCTTTAAAAGTTTCGACATCAGGACAAATAGCGCCTTCAAATTTTCCAATTTCACTTTCATAATGATTTCTCATATCAACTACTAATGCACCATCATCCATTGCTTTATTCCATTCTTTAGCATTTAAATGTTTTCCTACATTTGTGACGTCATATTCATTAATTGGTAATCCATCAGAAACAATTTGTTCTCTTACTTTTATGGTTAATTTGTAAAAAGAGGCGCCATTTTCTTCAACAGCAATCTTAAATGGCATCTTCTTAAAATATTTATTTGAATGTACATTAGATACAAAGTCGTCCCAATTATGCTCAGGGACACTTAATTGTGCATTTATTCCCTCATGAGCTAAATATATTCTACCAAATACTGATAAATCTTTCCAGTATTTATAGAGAGAATCTCTTAATTCGATGGGATTATCTATAATGACATAACGATAAAAAGAAATTGTTCTTCTGGCAAATTGTTCTTCATACAATTTTTTAAGAGCTAGTTCTTTACTTAATTTATTGAACATATCTTTTTTACCAGAATTCGGGTCCATATTTTATCTTTTTAAAAAGTAATGCAAAGATACTAAATCTCAAAATTTAATCAATAAAAATATTTTGATTCAAATAACGTAATATGTTATCTTTGTAAAAATCTTTAAAATGGATGAAAAAATTCTAATTATTGGCTCTTCAGGGCAAATAGGTACTGAACTAGTTATTGAACTTAGAATGATACATGGTAATGAAAATGTAATAGCCACTGATTTAAAAACATCATCAGAAGAGGTTATGAACTCTGGTCCTTTTGAATATCTAGATGTAATGGATGAAGCGTTACTTAGAGATATAGTTAAGAGATATAATATTTCGCAAGTATACCTTCTAGCTGCATTATTATCTGCAACTGCAGAAAAAAACATTGAGTTGGGATGGCAACTAAATACTCGATCTCATTCACATGTTTTAGATTTAGCAAAAGATGGTTTGATAAAAAAGATATTTTGGCCATCTTCAATTGCTGTTTTTGGCCCGACAACTCCTAATAATACTCCTCAACATGCCATAATGGAGCCAAATACAGTTTATGGAATTTCAAAGTTAGCAGGAGAAAGATGGAATGAATACTATTTTAATAAATTTGGAGTTGATGTACGAAGTTTGCGATATCCTGGTTTAATTGGATGGAAATCAGTTCCAGGTGGGGGTACAACAGATTATGCAGTAGATATATTCTATAATGCTATTAAACATGGAAAATATACAAGCTTTATTTCAGAAAATACTCAGCTACCAATGATGTACATGTCAGATGCAATAAGAGCAACAATACAAATAATGCAAGCGCCAGCAAATCAAATAAAAATAAGATCTTCATATAATTTAGCTGGAGTAAGTTTTTCGCCTAAAGAAATTGCAGATGAAATATCCAAACATATTGCTAATTTTGAAATTAGTTACAACATTGATTATCGACAAGAAATTGCAGATTCTTGGCCTTCATCAATAAATGATTTGAATGCTCAACAAGACTGGGGTTGGAGAAAAAAATATGATTTAGAAAATATTACAAAAGACATGATCGCAAATCTTCAAAAGAAACTGTAACATTACTTAACTATGAGTAGAAAAATTAAAATCTATAATACCCTTTCTCGAAAGAAAGAAGAATTTAAGTCGATTATTAAAAATCATGTAGGGTTATATGTTTGTGGCCCTACAGTTTATGGTGATCCTCATTTAGGTCATGCAAGACCTGCAATAACTTTTGATGTAGTATTTAGATATTTAAACCACTCAAATTACAAGGTTAGATATGTTAGAAATATCACAGATGCAGGTCACCTTGAAAATGATGCAGAGGAAGGTGAAGATAAAATTGCAAAAAAAGCAAGACTAGAGGCACTTGAACCTATGGAGGTTGTTCAGTTTTATACTATAAGTTACCATAAAGCTATGAACGCTCTAAACTGTTTACCTCCATCAATAGAACCAAGAGCAACAGGACATATTATTGAACAAATTGAAATGGTAAAACAAATTCTTAAAAACGGATTTGCCTATGAAGTAAATGGTTCAATATATTTAGATGTAAATAAGTATAATAAAAAATATCCCTACGGTACTTTATCAGGAAGAAATATAGAGGATACGTTAGAAGGAACTAGAGTATTAGACGGACAATCAGAGAAGAAAAGTGCAGTTGACTTTGCTATTTGGAAGAAAGCAACCTCAGAACATATAATGAGATGGAGTTCTCCTTGGGGAGAAGGATTTCCTGGATGGCATATGGAATGTTCTGCAATGAGCGAAAAATATCTAGGCAAAACTTTTGATATTCATGGGGGTGGAATGGACTTGGTATTTCCACATCATGAAGCAGAGATAGCACAAAGTAATGCATGTAACAATTGTAACCCCGTAAACTATTGGATGCATAATAATATGATTACTGTAGATGGGAAAAAAATGGGGAAATCGCTTGGGAACTTTATTAATTTAGAAGAGTTTTTTAATGGAACTCACGATAAATTAGATAGAGCATATTCTCCAATGACTATTCGTTTTTTTATCTTACAAGCACACTACAGAAGTACAATAGATTTTAGTAATGTTGCATTGCAAGCCGCCGAAAAAGGACTTAAAAAACTTATGAATGCGATGGAAACATTGCAATCACTTACTTCTTCTGATAGCTCAACTTATGATGTAAGTGGACTAGAAAAAAAATGCTACGAATCAATAAATGATGATTTTAACACCCCTATTGTCATTGCACATTTATTTGATGGAGTTAGAATTATTAACTCAGTAAAAGACGGAAAAGAAAGTTTGAAATCTTCTGATGTTGAAAAATTAAAATCAATTTTCAATATTTTTGTTAATGATATTTTAGGACTTGTTGCTACAAAAAAAAGTAGTGGAAAAGATCTTACAAATGAGATCATGGAGCTAGTTCTTCAACTCAGAGGAAATGCTAAAAAAAACAAAGATTTTAATACTGCTGATTTGATTCGCGATGAATTAGATAAAGTTGGGATTCAGATAAAAGATAGTAGAGAAGGAAGTAGTTGGGAAGTTAAAAATTAGATCTAATAGAATAAGCTGAAGATGTACTAATTTGGTAATTACTAATCAAAATGAATTCAAAAAGTGATTGGAAATATTTTAGGTATTTCCTCAAAAAAAATCAAAAACATATAACCAAAATGAGAGCTGTACTAATCATATCCACTTTATTTATTTTTGCGTGTTCGCCTGAATCTAAACAAAAAAATGAAGCTGTTTCAAAACTAAAAGTAAAAATTGAAGTTCCTACTTTTAATGCTGACTCTGCATATAGTTACATTCAAAAACAAGTAGATTTTGGACCTAGAGTTATCTCATCAAAGGCATGGAAAAATTGTGCTATTTGGTTAGAAAAAAAATTCAAAAATTACACACAAAATGTAATCATACAAGAAGCCCCGATCAGAACTTATGATGGCAAAAATCATACTCTAAAAAATATTATAGCAAGTTTCTCTCCTGAGAAAAATAATAGAATAGCCCTTTTTGCACATTGGGATTCTCGCCACATTGCTGACCATGATACTAAAAACCAAAATCGCCCTATACTTGGAGCAAATGATGGAGGAAGTGGAGTTGGAGTTTTAATAGAACTAGCTCGTCATTTTAGCATCAAAAACCCAAAAATTGGGATAGATATTATCCTCTTTGATGCAGAAGATTATGGCCAGCCGGAAGATTCAAAATTCCCAATTATGCAAGATTCTTGGTGCTTAGGATCTCAATACTGGAGTGCTAATTTACATAAATCCAATTATTATGCTAGATATGGCATTTTGTTAGATATGGTTGGAGGAAAAGATGCTACTTTTAGACACGAAAAAATTTCAGCTTTTTATGGATATAATATTTTACAAAAAGTCTGGAGAAAAGCAAATAAATTAGGTTATGGAAATTATTTTATTTATGAAGATGCTAATGAAATTCTTGATGATCATTACTATGTAAATACAATTACAGGCATACCAACGATTGATATCATTGAATACGACCCAACCACTAAAACTAATTTCAATAAACACTGGCACACC
>JABICI010000042.1 GCA_018652335.1 Flavobacteriales bacterium | reverse complement strand
TCAAGAAAGCCATTTCATATGTTTTAAAAACCAAGACTTAAATGGCAATACTTTGGCAAAATTTACAAAAAACTTTGGTCATTTAGAAGCTTATCCAGAAAAAGATAAGACTAAAGGTAATATAGAGATTTTTAATGTATCCAACGTATCAGAAGATGGAAAACATCTTTCACCAGATGATCAAAGAGTTATATTACAAAAAAATAATTCCAGGTGGCATACTGATAGTTCATATAGATATCACCCAGCTTCTTTTTCTATTCTTTTTGGACAAGAGACACTTCCTCAGGAAGCTATAGGTGGTCAAACAGAATTTTCTAATATGTTGATTGCTTACGATAATCTTACAGAAGAGAAAAAAACACTTCTACAACCTCTTCATCAAGTACACTCATACAATGACATAAGAAGGTTAGAACCAGGTCTTCCAGAGTTAACTTACGAAGAAAAATCAAATTTTCCACCTGTTACTCATCCCATTATTAGAGTTCATCCTGATAGAAATTTTAAAAAATCTCTATATTTTACATCCAATACTAGCCTTGAAATCGGAGGAATGAGTTTAGAGAAAGGAAAAGAACTTCATGCATGGCTTGTTGATTACATAAGCCAATCTCAATTTTGTTATAAACATTCATGGGAAAAAAATGATCTAATAATGTGGGATAATAGAGTGTTACTTCATAGAGTTATACCTTACGATTATGCTAAATATAGAAGAGCGATGATTAGAGGGACTGTAGAAGGTAAAGTTCCAGTACTTGGCCCTTTTTCTAACGAAGTAAGAAAACTATCTAGTTAAACTATTTAAGTAAAATTAAAAGGGTATATAATGTTATTTCCTAATCTTAAATTAATATTTTTTTTGTTAATAACAATTTCATATACGGCTAGAAGTGAGCAAATCTCTGACAAAATTAATCCTGAAGTTTTTAATATTGACACTCAAAATAAAAATATTGAATTAAAAAAAGAACGAAAACCTATAACATCAGATAACTGGATGGTAGTAACTGCTAATCCACAGGCTTCAGTTGTAGCAGGGAAAATATTAGAAAAAGGCGGAACAGCAGTTGATGCTATGATATCAGCCCAGTTAGTTTTAGGCTTGGTAGAACCTGAATCATCGGGTCTGGGTGGAGGAGCATTTTTGGTCTACTTTGATAATAACAAAAAAGAAGTTATTACCCTAGACGGCCGAGAAACAGCTCCATTATTAGTTAAGGAAGATTTATTTCAAGATTCTAACGGTAATCCATTAAAATTTTTTGATGCTGTTGTTGGAGGAAAATCCGTTGGCACACCTGGAACCCCTGCTTTGTTAGAAGAATCTTATAAGAGATGGGGTAAAACTAAATGGCCTTTACTTTTTAAAGATGCGATTAATTTATCAAAAAATGGTTTTGTTATTTCTAAGAAACTGAGCTCATCAATTACAAGGAGCAAAAATTCCTTAAGTAAGTTTAAAAATACAAAGAAATATTTCTTACCTAATAATGTCCCTTTAAGAGCAGGTAGTATTCATATAAATAAAAATTATGCGGATACTCTTCTAGCTTTTGCAAACTCAGGTGCCAAGGTTTTTTATAACGGAGAAATTAGTAATGACATAATTTCATCTGTAAACAATGTTAAAATCAACCCAGGAAGTCTATCTCATAAAGATCTACTTAATTATAAAGTAATAGAAAGAAAGCCAGTTTGTTCAAAGTATAGAAATTACGAAATATGTGGAATAGGACCACCCTCTTCAGGTGCGTTAACTATAAGTCAAATACTTGGGATGATAGAGCGATATAATATTTCAGAACTTGGACCTAATAATCCTGATACATGGAGAATAATAGGAGATGCCTCAAGACTAGCTTTTGCAGATAGAGACGCATACATAGCTGACACTGATTTTGTGTATGTTCCAATTAAAGAGTTAACTGATCAAACTTACATAAATAAACGTGCAAAGTTTTTAAATAGTAAAAATAAAATAGAGAAAGTTAAAGCTGGAAACTTAATTAGTAAGTCTTCTTCAAATTGGATCGAAGACATTTCACTTGAGTTACCTTCCACATCACATATTTCAATTGTAGATAAATATGGAAATGCTTTGTCTATGACATCAACGATTGAAAATGGATTTGGATCTAGGTTAATGACAAATGGTGGATTTTTGTTGAACAATGAGTTAACAGATTTTTCATTCAAATCATTTAAAAATGGCAAAAAAATAGCTAATAATATTGCCCCAGGCAAAAGGCCTAGGTCATCAATGGCCCCGACTATAATATTAAAAAATAATAAGCCAGTTTATATTTTAGGAAGCCCTGGTGGAAGCAATATAATTGGGTATGTTATAAATGCCGTAGTCTCTTTAATTGATTGGAAAATGAATGTTCAGGAAGCAGCATCAATTCCACATGGGATTAATAAATATGGAACTTACTATTTAGAAAAGAATACTTTTTTAAGTGAGCTTCGCCCTTCATTAGAAGC
>JABICI010000043.1 GCA_018652335.1 Flavobacteriales bacterium | reverse complement strand
TTTATTCTAACTTGTCTTTCTATTTCAGGCCAATAAAAATTCAGTGAAACATTATTGTTATTTGACATGTCTGTAGATTTACTACTGTTAAAGTTAGTAAAGAACACAAAACCATTATCAGTAATATCTTTAAGTAATACAACTCTTGTAGATGGAGTATTAAGTTTAGTAATTGTTGAGAGAACGCAAGAATTGGCTTCTGATTTTGTATTTTTTAATGCAACTTCAAACCAACGTTTAAAAAATATAATTGGATTTTCTTCAAGATTATTAAAATCAATCTTGTTTATTCCATAACTAAGTCTCAAATTTTTTAAATCCATATGTTTTTAGTTTCAAAGTGTATATTTACAAAGAAAAACAAAGATATCTATTTATGTATAATATCAAAAAAGGTAAAATATTAATTTCAGTACCTTCTTTAGATGATGACACATTCTTTAAAAGTGTTGTTTTACTAACACATCATTCTGAAGATGAGTCCATAGGATTAATTATTAATCAGCCAACAACCATTCTCTTATGTGAAGTTTTAAAGAATGTACCAAAATCTGATTTCCCTATTTATATTGGAGGTCCTGTTGAACAAAATAAGATACAATATATTCACACTTTAGGTGATTTAATTCCGAATTCAATAAAAATTATCGATGGTCTATACTGGGGTGGTGATTTTAATAAAGTATTAAGACTAATATTACTAAATAAATTAACAAGAAATCAAATAAAATTCTTTGCTGGATATTCTGGCTGGGCCTTTGATCAATTAAATTTAGAAATAAGTGAGAAGAGCTGGATTATTAATGATATCGATGTTAACACATGTATGAATTATACAACTAATCAGCTATGGACTGATTTAATTAAAGTCAAAAAGTCAAATTATGCGATATGGGCTAATATGCCTAAAGACCCAAACATGAATTAATAATTTTATGCTGTAATCTGTTGGCGTTATTAAAAATATCAAAGTCTTGATTATCAATCTTTCTTACTGGAGTTATACCACTAATTGTATTAGATATAAATATTTCTTCTGAATCATATATTTCGTTAATAGAAACTGATTTAATATGAATATTTTCATTATTCGTGATCCATTTCCTCATTACTCCATCTACACATCCATCTTTTATAGGAGGTGTTGAAATTTTATTGTTTTTAACAATAAATATATTAGAATTAGTAGCTTCAATAACATTATTATTATCATTTAGAATTAATGCATTTTCAAATCCTTTACTTTCTGCATAAATTGTTCCTAATATATATATTAGTGAGTTAGAAGATTTTAATGAAGATAATAATCCTCTAGATTTATATTCGTCACTAAATAAACATATTGAAATTGAATTATTCTGTTTATAGGACAACCCTTTTTTAGTCGTAATTAATATGTTTGAAGTAAAATTATTAGGTAAATACTTTCCATTTCCAGATCTTGAAATATTAATCTTCAAACTACCATTAAGTATTTGATTTGATTTGATTAAATCTTTTATATGACAAACAATATCTTCAGAGATATATTTGTTTGTCATATGTAAAACATTTAATGAATGCCTTATTCTATTTAAGTGAAGAGAAAGATTAATTGGTATTGAATTAATTATTTTAATTGATTCAAAGAAACCATCCCCATAATTAATTGCTCTGTAAAAAGAAGATATCTCAATATCATTTTCTACTAAAAGCTCACCATTAAAAAAAACTACATTCATTAACTTATTATTTGTAATTTGCGAACCTACAAAAAATCTTTATGAAGAAACTTTTACTTTATTTAAATCTTTTATTCTTCTCACATTCTTTATATTCTCAAGAAAATATAAATGGTCTTATTGTAGATGGTTTATCAAATGAGACTCTAATTGGTGCAAATGTGTTTATTAAAAATACAAATCTTGGAACTGCTACTGATTTTAATGGAAATTACACTATCAAATACAATGGTGATTTACCTGTTACTTTATCAATTAGTTACATTGGATATAAAAATATTGAAGTTAAGATTGATTCCTATAATCCAAAACCGATACTACTTTATTATGATTCAAAAAACCTAAAAGAAGTTAAGGTAATTGATAATAGAATAACACAGAAACAAAAAGAATCAGCTCTTACTGTAGAAGCATTAGATATGATTGCAATTAAAGAAACTCCAAGTGCTAATTTTTATGACGGATTAGGTGCATTAAAAGGGGTTGATATAACATCAGCAAGTTTAGGGTTTAAAGTTATAAATACAAGAGGTTTTAATAGTACTTCTCCTGTAAGATCTTTACAAATTATTAATGGAGTAGATAATCAATCTCCTGGTCTTAATTTCTCTCTTGGTAACTTTTTAGGTTCATCTGAACTTGATATTATGAAAGTTGAAATAATTCAAGGAGCTAGTTCAGCATATTATGGTCCTAATGCTTTTAATGGCGTCGTAAGTATGACAACGCTTAGTCCATTTATAAAACAAGGATTATTAGTACAATATAAATTTGGTAGTAGAAAACTTTTTGAAAATTCTTTCCGTCTTGCAAATAAGTTTCAAAATAAAAAAGGAGAAGATTATTTTGCATACAAAATAAATGTTTCTTACATGATGGCTAATGACTGGGAAGCAAATAATATGAGCGCAGTAGATGGAACAACATCAGCGTTAAATCCAGGAGGTTATGATGCTGTTAATAGATATGGTGATGAGGATACTGATGGAAATCTTAATGATGTTACTAATAGTTTTAACTTAAATTATTTACAACAACCTGGTCTGAAGAAGTTTCATAGAACAGGATATTTAGAAAAAGATATCGTTGACTACAATACAAAAAATTTTAAAGCACAAAGTTCTATTCATTATAAAATAAAACCGGAGATTGAGTTAATTTATTCACTAAATTATAGCACTGGAACTACTGTTTATCAAGGTGACAATCGATTTAGTTTAAAAAATATTCAATTTTGGCAGAATAAACTTGAAATTAAACAAGACAATAAGTTTTTTATTAGGGCTTATAAAACTAATGAAGATGCTGGGGACAGTTATGATGCTGTTTTTACAGCTTTAAGACTTCAAGAATATAATCAGACAGATAATGAAGATTGGTATAGTGCATATAAAGCTAATTGGAATGATAATTTTAATCTTGTAACATCACAGGGATTTCCAAATTCATCATACAATTGGACTGATATTGGATGGGGTTTTGAACAAAATTTTACTGAAATTATTGATCCTATTACTGGATTACCTGGATTTGAAGTTAATTATGTTATAAATGGAAATAATTATAATCAAAGTGAATTCATCTTCATTAGTGATTCTGTTTTAAATGCAAATACTAATTTAATAATAGCTTCTCATGATGCTACAAGAGAGCAAACTGATATTGGTAGACTTATTCCTGGTTCAGATGAATTTAACGTAGCACTAGAAGAGATAACATCCAAAACATCTTTAGAGGGAGGAACAGGTTTTTATGATAAATCTTCTCTTAATCATATACATTCTGAGTATCAATTTAATCCAAAATTTGCTAAAATTAAAATTGGCGCTAACTTTAGACAGTATAATCCTGATTCAAAAGGAAGTTTATTTCTTGATTCTGAAGAGATGATAACTAACAACGAAGTTGGTCTTTATTCAGGATTTTCTACAGATTTATTTGGAGAATATTTAAAAATAAGTGGAACAATTAGAGCTGATAAGAATGAAAATTTCAATATTAATTTTTCTCCTGCATTATCTATAGTACTTAAACCTTCATCAAAGGATATTTTAAGATTGTCTATATCTTCTGCTATTAGAAATCCAACATTATCTGACCAGTACTTATATTATAATGTCGGAAGAGCTATACTAATTGGTAATTTAAATGGTCATGGCATAGATTACGGTGAAAATCTAGTTACAATTGAATCATTAACAAATTATTATTTGCCTGTGGCTTTATCGAAAGATAGTTTAAAGTTTTTTAGCATTGATCCAATACAGCCAGAAAAAGCAAAATCAGTAGAAATTGGTTATAGAACTACAATTGCAGACAAAATATATATGGATATGAATTATTACTATTCTTACTATACAGATTTTATTGGCTATAAAGTAGGTGCAAAATTTAATACATTACAAGATGATACTTTAACTGGTGCTTATGAAATTGCTCTTCCTTCTATTCAAGCTTATAGAATGGCTGCAAATGCAGAAAATACAGTAACTACACAAGGTGCTTCAATTGGCATAAATTATTATATTCACTCAAATTATTCAATTAATGGAAATTACTCTTGGAACAAACTCAATTTAAAAGGTACTGATGATCCAATAATACCTGCTTATAATACTCCTGAGAACAAATTTAATCTTTCATTAACAGGAAGGGACTTGCATTTTTCTAATACTAATAAATTATTTAGAGATTTTAGCTTTAGTATTAACTATAAGTGGGTAGAAGAGTTCATGTTTGAGGGTTCACCACAGTTTACTGGAATAGTACCAACCTATGATATTATAGATATCCAAATTAGTAAAAATATATCTGAAATAAACGCAAATATTAAAATTGGGGCAACTAATCTATTTAATAATAATCATTTTGAAGTTTATGGAGGTCCATATATAGGAAGAATGATTTATTCTTCATTGCTATTTGATATTGAATAATTTATGTAATATTGTAACTTACTAATCAATATTAAAAAAATTATGAAAACAGTTTTACAGTCGTTTTTAGCTATATCCATGCTCTTTGTTGGGTTGGATGCTAATTCGCAATCTAGATTCATTGATGATGTGTTTTCATCTGTTACAGTTAATTCTGATGTAACATATGCAACTAATATCAGTGTTCTTCCTTTATTATTCGCTCAACCACCAGGTCCTGCTCCACTGTTATGTGATATTTATGAGCCAGATGGTGATTATTCAACTAATAGACCTGTTGTAATTTTACTTCATACTGGTAGTTTCTTGCCAGCGGTTGCAAATGGACAACCTACCGGATCCAAAACTGATTCTTCTATTGTAGAACAATGCACAAGATGGGCAAAGAAAGGATATGTTGCGGTTGCGATGGATAATCGTTTAGGATGGAATCCAACATCAACCGATCAAGATACTAGAACGTCAACATTACTACAGGCTGCATATAGAGGGATTCAGGATGCAAAAGCCATGGTAAGATATCTTAGAGATACTGAAGCTAATGGAAATCCTTACGGTATTGATGAGTCTAAAATAGTTTTAGGAGGCCAAGGAACAGGTGGTTATGTTTCACTTGCTTATTCTGCTCTTGATGACCCAGCTGTTGAATTAATGCTACCTAAATTTATTAATTTCAATACAACTCCTCCAAGCCCATATGTTTTTCCAGCATTTTTTGGAAATCCTGATGGAACTGATTCTACAATATTGCCAGCGGCAGTATCACCTACTGGTCAAGATGAGTTATGGAATATTCCTAATAATCCAACATATTCAAGCGATATAAATATGGCTTTTAATTTAGGTGGATGTTTAGCTGATATTTCTTGGCTTTCTGCAGGCGATGTTCCAGCCGTATCATTTCATTGTGCAATGGATCCATATGGACCTATTGATACTGGTGATGTAATTGTTCCAACTACTGGAGATTTTGTTGTTGAAGTTATGGGAAGTAGAACTGTACAATACTACCAAAATCAATATTTAAACAATGATGCTTTTGCTTCTGCTGGAATTTCAGATGTTTGGACAACTGCAGCGAATAATTACAATAACGGTTTAGAAGGATTATTTGTATTTCAAACTCCTGCACCTAATCCTGTTCCAAATGCATTTGGAGCTCCTTGGGAAGAATGGGGATCACCATGGGATTGGTGGGATAATGTTACTTATGAAGCAATGGCTCAGCAAGTAAACGGACCTGCACCTCCAGGATATTTTGCCGCTGATGCAATTACTGATAATCCTGATATGTCACCAACAAAAGGTAGAGCTTATATTGATACTATTCAAGGTTACTTAAATCCAAGAATGGTAGCAACATTAAACTTAGTAGTTGGATGTTCTGATCAGTTAGCTTGTAACTATGACTCATTAGCAACATTTGATGACAACTCTTGTATTCTTCCTGATGGATGTACAGATGTTAATGCATGCAACTATGATTCACTAGCACTATGTGATGATGGTTCTTGTTTAACAATCTTAGGATGTACTGATCCAACTGCTTGTAATTATGATGCTAATGCTCAATGTGATGATGGTTCATGTTTAATCGGTACAGTTGGTTGTACTGATGTCTT
>JABICI010000120.1 GCA_018652335.1 Flavobacteriales bacterium | reverse complement strand
TTCTTTAGCTAGTCTTTCATTTTCTGCTTTTTCTTTAGCGAGTCTTTCATTTTCTACTTTTTCTTTAGCGAGTCTTTCATTTTCTGCTTTTTCTTTAGCTAGTCTTTCATTTTCTGCTTTTTCTTTAGCGAGTCTTTCATTTTCTACTTTTTCTTTAGCGAGTCTTTCATTTTCTGCCTTTTCTTTTTCTATTTTGATTTGATAACTACTTTTAATTGTTCTAATAATTGTTCCGTCACTTATATTAATAATAGATATTTCTTTATCAATATTCTTGATCCATTGATTTGTTTCTTCTATTGTTTCATATGGACCAATAAATACTTGATATTCTTTTCTTAAACTATTTGATATTTCTGGTAAAAAAACGTAATCTGCTTTAAAGCCTTTTGTAATAAGATTATTTACTTCTGCTTTAGCAGATGATTCTTCCAAAAATTTTGAAATAACTGCAATATTATTACCTTTATATTTTATGCTATATATAATTTCTTTCTCAACAACCTCAGCTACAAAATCTGTTTTTTCTATTATATCAGCTGTTTTATTTTCTAGAAAATAGAAAAATGTACTTAAACCAATTAGAAAAAATAAAATGATATATATAACTGTTTTGTTATTTTTTTTATTTTTAGTTATTTCAACCGAATTTTCAATTGAATTATTAATATCCTTTTCAAGATTTAGATCTTTTCTGTCACTTAAACTATTTTCATTAGTACTCTTGTCTTGTATTTGAGCTAATCTATCTCTTAGAATTTTTAGCTTTTCATCATTTGTCTTGTCAGTCATATTAACTTTGCAATTTAAGTTACAAATATATTATTTTAATTAATGTTGTTTAAACATAAGTTAAAAATCTCTTTCAAACTAATTTTTGCCTTCTCTATTTGTTGTGGAATAATACTTTTTTCTGATAAGCCTGGTATAGTATTAATTTCTATTACAAATGCTTCATTATCTTTAATTATATAGTCAATTCTACATAATCCTGAGAGCTGCATCTTAGAATATATTTTTATTGATTCATTTTGAATTTTATGAGTTAATTCAATGCTGATATTGGCAGGCGTGATTTCTTTGGATGCACCTTCATATTTAGCTTCGTAATCAAAAAATAAATTATCAGTTATTATTTCAGTTATTGGTAAGGCTTTGATTTCATCTCCATCAAAGTAAATTCCACAGCTTAATTCCCTGCCTTTTATAAAACTTTCAAGTATTACATTTTCACTATGTTCTCTAGCAATTGACATTGCTTTATTTAGTTGATTTTTTTCTGTTATTACAGTGATTCCATGACTTGATCCTGCACTATTTGGTTTTACTATATATGGAAGGCCAATTTGCTTTATAATATTTTCTTCGACTATATTATCTTGATTTGTTATTAGCAAAGACTTTGCACATTTAAAGCCATTTTTTTGTAGAATTTGATTACAATGAAACTTATTAAATGTTAATGCTGATATCTTGGCATTACATGAAGTATATGGCAGCTTAATACTGTCAAAATAATCTTGTATTTGACCGTTTTCTGCTGGAGGTCCATGTAAAGCAATAAAAACTTTATCAATTTTATATTTTATATTAGAGCTACAATATGAGAAGTCTTTTAAATCGATAATTGAATTATCATCTGTTTTGTAAGTACCATTTTTTAAATGTACTATAACGCATCTGAACTTTGATTTATCTATATTTTTTAGAACATTTAGTGCGCTTAATATTGAAATGTCATATTCTGACGAATCACCTCCCGTTAAAATAGCAATATTTTCCATAATTTTATAAAACAAATTTATACTATTTTTATTGTTTTCCTTATGTTCTTAATTTTTATATTTGTAAAAGAAAAAAATAATAAATGTTAAATTTTTTAAGAAAAAAACCTTTACTAAAACACTTTTTATATGCAGTGTTATTTTTGTTTTTATTATTTTTAGGTTTATTTAAATTTTTAGATCATTACACTGAACATAATAGGTTTCTGAAAGTTCCAAACTTTAAGAATTTACACATAAATGCACTAGACTCTATCTTTAAAAATTATGAATTAAGATATGAGATTATAGATTCTGTTTTTGATAAGAATAGATCTAAAGGAATAGTTGTTAATCAATACCCATCATTTAATACTGATGTTAAAAGAAATCGAAAAGTATTTTTAACTATTAATTCTGTAAAAAATAAAATAGTTAAATTTCCTGATATTTTTGACATAACTCTTCGTCAAGCAGTTACTTACTTGAAAAAAAATGGTTTTGAAATAGGTAAGCTACAGTACAAGTCTGACATAGCGATTAATAAAGTACTTGAGTGTAAGTTAAATGGAATAGCTGTTCAAGTAGGGCAAGAGTTACAATATGGATCGATAATTGATCTAATTGTTGCTAAAGGACTAAGTAAAGAGACTGTACTCTTGCCAAATCTTGTTGGTCTTTCTAAGTTAGAAGCAAATATAATTCTTAAATCTAATTCTTTAAACCTTGGACTGTTATATTATGATGATGAAGTTAAAGACTCAAGTAACGCAATAATATATAGTCAATATCCTAAATTTTCTGATGAAATTGAAGTTAATTTAGGTTCTTCTGTTGATCTTTTTTTTAGAAATGAGATAATCGATTAATTAATGAAATATATTTTCCTTGTTTTCTTTAATTGCATAGCCTTTTTTTTATCTTCTCAAGAGGTGTGTACAGATTTAGTTATTGATCCTATATATTCTTTGAATCATACGAATCTATTAAATAAAGGATTTCCAAATGATTTTCTTTTTTTTGATGATTTCTCAGCTGAAAATGTTTTTGTAAATAATAACCTTTGGGATTTTAGTAGTGTTAAAGTAACTCGAAACTACGCTATTAACCCTCCATCTTTAGGTGTGGCGACTTTTGATGGATTAAATGAGTATGGATTAGCTAGAGATTTTTCAGTAATTAACTCATCTGCACCGTCAGATACACTTTTGTCAAAGCCTATTGATTTGAGTGGTTTGTCTACTGCATTTTTTATGTTTTATTTTCAGGGCAAAGGACTAGGGGAGACACCTGAAATTCAGGATAAATTAGTTTTGGAGTTTTTTAATGGTTCTTTCTGGGTAGAAAAATGGTCTTCATTTGGTGTCGCTATGCTAGAATTTGAAAAAGAAGTAATCATTATTGATAGTGCTCAGTATCTTACTGATGATTTTAAATTTAGATTTAGAAATTATGCTACTATTTCTGGAAATTTTGATCATTGGCATATTGATTATCTAGTTATAAATGAACTTTTAAACGTTTCTGATACAACTGAACTAAATGATGTTTCTTTTGTTTATTCATCACCATCTTTTTTAAATAGATATTATGAAATGCCTTGGACACATTTTTTAAATAATGAAGCAACTGAACTGAAAGATTCAATTGATGTAATATTGAGAAATAATAGTGCAAGTGTTAATGTAGATTTTCAGTTCAACGTATATGAAAATAATTCTCAAATTTATCACTATCCTATTATTGGAGTGAGTCGTAACGTTACAATTTTAGACTATGATACAATTGGCAATTTTTCATTTACAAATCCACCTATTGATATTCAAAGTAATATCTTTAATTCATTTGAGCTTGACAGTGCTTCTTTTTTAGTGCAATACATTATTAAAACTAGTAATTCTGATATAAAGAATAATGATACTTTGTATCACGATCAAAACTTTCTCTCTCATTTTGCCTATGATGATAAATCAGCTGAATCTGCATATGGAATTAATACTAATGGAGCAATGCTTGCTTATGAATTTAAGTTAAATCGTCCTGATACTCTTAGAGCTATTCAAATGTATTTTCCGCAAATGTTAGATTCAGTAAGTGATATTCCATTTAAATTAACAATATGGAAAGATATTAATGGTCAAGGTAATGTATTATATCAACAAGATGTATATCCAGTACATACTGAGAATGGTAATTATCACACCTATTATCTTGACTCTTTATTTCAATTAGTTGGAACGTTTTATGTAGGATGGGAACAAACCACAGATGATTTACTAAATATTGGCTTGGATAAGAACAATAATGCAAATGAATACATGTACTATAACGTTGGATCAGGATGGTTGAATTCTTCTTATCTTGGTAGTTGGATGATTAGACCAATTTTAAGTATGAACCAGATTGTTTCAAATATCCCTAACAAAAATAACACTTATAGTGTATACCCTAACCCTGCTACGCACCACCTTATTATTGAGTCTACAGATAATAGTAATTTAATTTCCATTTATACATTAAATGGTATTTTAATAAGAAAATTTAAATATAACTTGAACATAATACAAATAGATGTTAATGATATAGCGAGCGGTGCTTATATATTAAAAATTTCAAATGATTCAGGAGTTAACTATCAGAAAATTCTTATACAATAATGAAAGAAAATATTGAGTATGAGCACCATAAGTTTATTGCTGATAAAGGCCAGAATCCTTTACGAGTAGATAGGTTTTTATTGAATTTTATAGAGTTTGCAACAAGAAATAAGATACAACAATCTATTAAGTCAGGAAATGTTAAAGTAAATAATCTTGTTGTTAAGTCAAATTATAAAGTTAAAAGTAATGATGTTGTTACAGTAGTATTTAATTATCCAAAACTAAAAAACGAACTAATTCCTCAAAATATCCCTCTCAATATAACTTATGAGGATGATGATTTTCTTATAGTTAATAAGAGTGCTGGAATGGTTGTGCACCCAGGTTTTGGGAATCGTGATGGAACTCTAGTTAATGCACTGGCTTTTCATGCCGAATCTTTACCAAATATGGGAGAGGAAGATAGACCAGGTTTAGTTCATAGAATTGATAAAAATACATCTGGAATTTTAGTTGTCGCTAAAAATGAAATGTCTATGAATAATCTAGCAAAGAAATTTTCTGAAAGAGACTTAGATAGAAAATATATCGCTTTAGTTTGGGGTAATCTAAAAGATAATAATGGGACAATTACAGGCAATATAGGAAGGAATTTAAAAAATAGAAAAATAATGGATGTTTTTACAGATGGAGACTATGGTAAATATGCAGTTACTCATTTCAAAGTGCTTGAAAGATTTGGATATACAACTCTAATTGAATGTAAGTTAGAAACAGGTAGGACGCATCAAATTAGAGCACATTTTAAATATTTAGGTCATCCAATTTTCAATGACAGTGATTACGGTGGAGACATGATACTTAAAGGAACTACTTTTTCTAAGTATAAGCAATTTGTTCAAAATTGCTTTAAGATTTGTGATAGACAAGCCTTACATGCAAAATCTCTAGCCTTTAAACATCCCTCTAGCAATAATGAGATGTTTTTTGATTCTGACTTGCCTAATGATATGAAAGAATTAATAGAAAAATGGCGAAAATATGCAATACATAAATCTCTTTAATACGTTTTGATTGTATTGTATAGTGTATCTCTTTGAATCGGTTTTTTGTTTACGTCTTTAATCAATTTAACTATTTCTTTTACTGACATTGTTGGGTTTTGATCTTCAACACCAGCCATTGAATAGATTTTGGTTGTGTCATCAATTGTACCATCAATATCGTCCACTCCAAATGCTAACAGATTCTGAGTAGTTTTCTTTCCAATCATTGGCCAATATGCCTTAATATGATTGAAATTATCTAGAAAAATTCTTGAAAACGAATAAATTCTTAAATCGTATAAGACAGTTCCTTCTTTAATGTGTGACATTTGATTATTACCATTTCTATATTTTAAAGGAATAAAAGTATTAAAACCTAATGTTTTATCCTGTAAATCTCTTAGCTTAGATAAGTGATTAAGAATATGCTTTGGTTTCTCAATATGTCCGTAAAGTATAGTGGCATTTGAGGGCATTTTTAGAGAGTGAGCAGTTTCATGAATTTCAAGCCAGGTTTTACCATCACATTTATCGGCACAAATCTTATCTCTTATTTCCTTGTCAAAAATTTCAGCACCACCACCAGGCAATGAGTCTTGTCCTGCTTCTTTAAGCATTTCTAAACCTTTCTTATAGCTAACTTTTGCTTTCCTGCACATATATTCAAGCTCAACTGCAGTAAATGCCTTAACATGTATTTGAGGACGAATTGACTTAATTTTTTGAATTAATTCAATAAAGTAATGTAGACCCATTTTTGGATGAACACCTCCCACTAGATGTACTTCGGTTATTTCAGAATCTTTGTAATCCTTAAGCTTATTAACCATTTCATCAATTGTGAATTCCCAGGCTTCAACTTTTTTACTTAACTTTCTAGAATATGAACAGAATTTGCAATCAAAAACACAAATATTAGTTGGTTCAATATGTATATTTTTATTAAAATAAACTTTTGAATCATTTTTCTTAAGCCTGATTGCATTAGCTAAACTACCTAATAGTGAGATGGATGCATTTGTAAATAATAGCAAACCCTCATCTTTAGAGATTCTCTCTTCATTAATTATTTTAAAAACAATTGATTGTATTTCAGGTTTAATACTACTAAGATTTATTGATATATCAAGCATTATTCCTTTATTAATTTCTTAGTGATATGACCGCTTTTAGTCTTAATGTTTACGAAATATATTCCATTTTTGAGATTACTAATCTCAATAGATCTGTTTTCTAAATCGCTTTTATGTATAACAATTTCACCTAAAATATTACTTAATGAAATAGATAGGATTTGCTCAGCAGATTGAATGTAAATATGACTTTCAGCTGGATTTGGATACATAATTGCATCGTTTTTTGAAGAAATATTTATGGATGATGAAATAATATTACTGCAGTTTGTAGAAACATCTGAATTCTTTAGTGCTGATCTCCCTCCGTTTATTTCAGATGTATTTAATGTTGCCAGCATAACATCGACTTGCCCATTTGAAAACATCCAAGTGTTAGAGGCATACGACATATAATTTTCATCCATATCTAAAACATTTGATGTAAATATATTTGAGTAAGATAAATCGTTACATGTATTGTTATTTGTATTTGCAGATACCGATCCAAAATAAATATCTTTTGTAGCAGGCGTATCATCTACGTAACCTCCAAAATTATTATTATCATTATCACAGCACACAGGATTACCTTGATTATCATATTCCTCACAAAATGTGTGCATTAAACCAAGATAATGCCCAATTTCATGAGTTGGTGTTCTGCCATCTGAGGATATAGCTGCAACTCCTATCGTCCCAAAATATCTGTAATCTACAACAAGACCATCCTTGTAATCATCAGATGTATTAAATGGATTAGCGAGTAGGCCAGGTAAATAAGCGTACCCTAATGTCATTCCGTTGCTTTGAGAATTTGTTAAATCACATACCCAAATATTTAAGTATTTTTTTGGATCCCAACTATCTTTCCCTCCACATGAATTTCTTTTCATTCCGTTTGATTCATGACAAGGGTTAGAATTGTCATCATCATCTGCATCCCAATTTATCTTTGAGGTAGCTGTTCTAGTAATACCAGTTGTTGTATTACCATCTGGGTCAACAGTTGCAAGACAGAATTCAATATCAGGGTTACCTGCATTATTTAAAAATGTGTTTCTTGGTGGATTAGGAAATTCAGGGTTTGTTTTGCTATAGTCTTCATTTAATATACGTAATTGATCTTCAATTTGTGCATCTGAAATATTTGTACCAGATCCTATGTTAGAATGAGAATTTCTATGAATAATATGTATTACGATTGGAATTTTAATAGTATTTCTCACTTTAGTTAAATCAATATCTAATGTTAAATTTCTAGCCATTGCATAATCAGTGTTATTATCTATTTCATTATTTACTAAAAATGTTGTGTTACACTTTTTTAAATTTGTTTGTGATGAGATATAATTAGAGTGAAGTAATAATATAATAAATGTGATGATTTTTTTCATAACGCTTTCATTTAAAAGTTTTGCAAATATACCTCTTTACCTTTTAAAAGAATTGAAAAAAATGCTATTTAGTAATAAAATTTTCGTCAGATAATGTTTTTAAAAAAGATACTAAATCTTGTTTTTCTTCATTCGTTAACTGCAGTCCAATTCCAATTTTTTTCATTAGAGGATCTACTGTTGATGAATAATTGCCGCCAGAGTTGTAGTGGTTTACAACTTCTTCTAATGAAATAAATCGACCATCATGCATATATGGTGATGTATATTCAATATTTCTTAAAGAAGGAGTTCTAAATTTTCCGTTATCATTACTATTTTCTGAAACATATCCCAAACCTAAATCTGTAAAAGGTTCTATATCAAGACCGTTATTATGGAATCTATTATCCATAAACATTTGAGAGCCGTGACAATGAAAACAATCACCTTTTTCTGAGTTAAAAATTGCATAGCCACTAAGTTCTGATGGAGTTAATTGTTCTTCTCCTCTAATGTATCTATCAAATTTACTATCAGAAGATATGAGTGTGCGTTCAAATTGAGCTATTGCCTTAACTATGTGATTTGAATCTATATAGTCAATGTTAAATGCTTCTAAAAAAAGATCTTTATATTCTAAATTTGCATTTATTTTATTTTCAACGTTTTGCCACGTATCATGCATTTCAATAGGATTAGTTACAGGTTCAAACGCTTGTTCTTCTAGAGATTGAGCACTTCCGTCCCAATTAAAACTTGAATTCCATCCTATATTAACTAGCGCAGAAGCATTTCTTGTTCCTTGGATATTATCAATTCCAGTGCTATATTGATTTGGATCAGAAAATGATGAAGATTTATTATGACAGTTTATGCAAGCTAAAGAGTTATCAGCACTCAATATAGGATCATTAAATAACTTTTTACCTAAATTAACTCCTTCAACAGTCATTGGATTGTTCTTAGGGATAATCATGTTTGGGAAACCATAAGGAATTTCAATCGTGTATGGTGTTGTGCTAAAATAAATACAATTACCATTGTCAGTAACTGCATTAGGATTAAAATTTGTTGCATTTTCGTCTGTGCAACCACTAATTGGTGCTAAGTCTTGCTCACATGCGAATGTAAGTAGTGCAAATATTATTAAGATCCCCCTATTTATCATTATTCAGAGGAGTAAACAGAAAAAACATCATTTTCTCCATTTTCTTTTAGTTTAGATTGTAAAGATGAATTTTCCATAATCCCATCTGATGAATAATTAATTATTTCAGGATTTTTATACCAATTAGTGATTTCCATATCTATGTAAATATCAGTTTGATTATTTATTACATATAATTCAATTGGAAATGTTTTGTTAAAAGAAAAATCTGTGCCAGATGTAGGCCCTGTATGAGTGTTGTAAAAAGATGGATTTCCGTTTGCTAAATCAGCTTGAAATTCTCCTTCTAATTGCATATAATGATATCCGCCACCCAACATTTCTGGCCATGTGAAAGATGGAAAGAAACTTTCATTTAAAAATAAGTTTGTAACGTTGTATGAATCATTAAGCCCAACGGTAAATGAGATTGATGAGTATTCTAAATCTGAAACATCACTAATAGTAACTTTTTTTGTAGATTCATCAGCAATATTGATAAATTGAACTGAATCAATTAATTTACTTGTACCATCTTCTTTATGTAATTTTATTTCAGATATAATGTATCTTAGTGTTTGAACACTATAATGAATATTTGAATGATTTAAATATTTTAAGCTATCCCTAATTAAAGCATCACTTTCAATGCTCTGAGTGAAGTGTAAATTTATGTTAAAATTATTATAGTCGCAACTTCCATCATCTAAGGAAGCGTTAATGTCAAAATTAATTGCTACTGGGTCTGTACATCCTTCTTTTTTTGTACATGAAAATAATAAAGAGATACATAAGAATATCAATATATATTTGTTCATTGTTTTGTTTATTTATTTAAATTACATGCAAATTTAAGTAATATTTTATTCTTATTTCTTGATTGTTATCATGATTTGACATTATTATTTGTTACTTATATGTTTTTTTTTTTTTTTGTATTGATAAAATAATCATCTTTGTTTTTAGTGAAACAGAAGAAAATATATCTTGATATTATTCTACCTCTTCCTGTAAAGGGAACTTTCACTTATTTTACTTATAATAATTTATTGCTTGGACAAAGAGTAATTGTTCAATTTGGCGCTAGAAAAATATATACTGGAATTATTAACTCTATACACTTTATTAAACCAGTTGATTATTTAGCTAAAGAAATAATTGCGATAATCGATGAGATGCCAATCGTTAATGAGAAGCAATTAAACTTCTGGAGCTGGATCTCAGATTATTATATGTGTAATTTAGGTGAGGTTATGAATGCAGCTTTACCAACTTCATTTAAACTTGTAAGTGAATCTAGTATAATAATTAATCCTTGTTTTGACGGGGACCTAAGTGAGTTGTCATCAGATGAAGCAATATTAGTTGACTTGCTTTCAAATGATTCTGAGCTGAAAATGAGTGAGGTCACTAAATTGCTTAAAATTAAAAGTACATATAAATTTATAAATGATTTAATTACTAAGGAAGTTGTTATAGTTAATGAAGTAATTCATGATAAATATAAAGAAAAGAAAGTTAAAGTTATAGATATTAACTGCTCAAAAGAGAAAATAGAGCAAATGAGTTTAACTCTTAAACAAAGATTATTTATTGAGGGATTTTTTGATTTTAGATCATTAAATAAAAATAGAGAAATTATTGTGTCAGATTTGTTATCTAATCTTAAGCTTAGCAGATCAATTTTAAAGAATTTAGTAAGAAAGGGAGTATTTAAGATTAAAGATCAAAGTGTCAGCAGACTGTCTGTTTTAAGTAAATCACTTGAAAAAAAGAAGGTTTTGGAAGACTTTCAGCTTACAGCTTTAGCTAACATAAGAAATGTATTTAGATACAAAGATGTATGTTTACTTCACGGTGTTACCTCTTCTGGGAAGACAGAGTTATATATCAAGTTAATACAAGATACTTTAAAAGAAAAGAAAACTGTTTTATATTTATTGCCTGAAATAGCTTTAACAACACAAATTATCAAACGCTTGCAATTACAATTTGGAGATAAAGTCGGTGTAACACATTCTCGATTAAATAATAATGAGAGAGTTGAAGTTTGGAATGCAGTTAACAGTGAATCTTTTGATAATATTAAGTACCCTTTAATGCTTGGAGCGCGTTCTTCTTTGTTTTTGCCCTATAATAATCTAGGATTGATTATTGTAGATGAAGAGCATGATAGTTCATTTAAACAGTCCCAGAATAATCCTCGATATAATGCAAGGGATTCTGCAATATACTTGTCTAAATTGCATAATGCAAAAGTCTTATTAGGATCAGCAACTCCATGTTTAGAGTCATTTTATAATGTGAAGAAAAAGAAGTATGGATTTGTTGAAATGAAAACAAGATATAAAGGGATATCAATGCCTAAAATCCAAACTATTGATATTAAAAAAGCGTATCTAAAAAAGCAAATGACTAATCATTTCTCATCTAAATTATTGTCAAAAATTTATGATTGTTTGAATGAACGCAAACAAGTGATATTATTTCAAAATCGTAGAGGTTATTCTCCTACACAGAGTTGTAATTCTTGTTCTTTTACACCTCAATGTAAGTATTGTGATGTAAGTTTAACTTTTTATAAGCATAATAACCATCTTAAATGTCATTTTTGTGGTTATACTGAAGGAACAATAAAGATTTGTCCAAATTGCATGGCAGATGATTTTAAAGATATAGGATTTGGAACTGAACAGATTGAGGAAAGTTTAAAAATGCTTTTTCCTGATAATATTATAAAACGAATGGATTATGATACAACAAGAGGAAAGAACTCATACAAAATACTAATTAGTGATTTTGAAAGAGGCAAGATCGACATACTTGTAGGAACTCAAATGGTAACAAAAGGATTAGATTTTGATAATGTTGGTTTAGTTGGAATACTAAATGCAGATAAGATGTTACATTTTCCAGATTTCAGATCTTACGAAAGAGCATTTCAGTTGATGATGCAAGTATCAGGTAGGTCAGGAAGAAAGGGAGACGTTGGATCTGTTTTTATACAAACATTTGATGAAGATCATGAGATTTTTAGCTTGCTTAAATCTAATGATTATTCCTCATTTGTTTTAAATCAAACTCATGAAAGAAAAATGTTTAATTATCCACCGTACTGTAAAATTATTTCAATCAAAATCAAACATAAAAACCAAAATAGACTTGATGATGCATCACTTTATCTATCATCTATGATGAAAAGAAGTTTTGGTGGCAGAGTATTGGGCCCTGAATATCCAATAATATCAAGAGTAAAAAACTACTTTATTAAAAATATTATTTTAAAAATTGAAAAAGAAAGTTCTTTTATTGAGGCTAAAAAAATATTGCAACTTTTAATTGAAAAATTGTTGGAGAGAAAAGAATTTAGATCTGCAAGAATAGTAGTAGATGTTGATCCTGATTAGTTACATGCGTTCCATATGTTTGTTTTTGGACATGGTGCTGTAATGTTTATTTCTTCTTTTCTAACTGGGTGGATAAATGTAATCTGTTTTGCAATCAAACTTATACTTGCATCAGTATTAGATCTCTTCGCACCATACTTTAAGTCACCTTTAATTATACAGCCGATGTTTGATAATTGAACTCTGATTTGATGATGCCTGCCTGTTTTAGGTTTTATTTCTAAAAGGAAAAAATTATCAAGTCTTTTAAGTAATTTGTAATCAAGAATTGCATTTTTTCCATTTTCCGTTTTTGTTACAAAAGATTTATTTTTCTTCTCGTTTTTTTGCAGTTTATTCTTTAATGTTCCAAATGATTTTTCTGGAGAATTTTCAACTATAGCCCAGTATATTTTATTTATTTCTTGATTTCTAAACTGTTCATTCATCCTTGATAATGCCTTGCTAGTTCGTGCAAATAATATAATTCCTGATGTAGGTCTGTCTAATCGATGAATAGTACCTAGAAATACTTCTCCTTTTTTGTTGTATTTTTTTTTGATATATAATTTAACGTGATCTGATAGTGGTGTATCTCCAGTTTTGTCACCTTGAATAATATCTCCAGATTTCTTGTTTACAGCTATTAGATGGTTGTCTTCATATAAGACTTCAATCATTATTAATATTGTTCATTATTATTTGGAAATTCAATTGACTTTACATCTGCAACATAATTTCTGACCGCACCAGAAATTTCATCATATAGGTTAAGGTAACGTCTAAGGAATCTTGGATTAAATTCATGTGTCATGCCTAGCATATCATGAAGTACTAAAACTTGTCCATCTACACCATTTCCAGCTCCAATTCCAATAACAGGTATATTAATACTCTCTGCTACTTTTTGAGCTAATTTTGCTGGCACCTTTTCTAAAACTAGTGCAAAACATCCAGCCTCTTCTAATAATTTCGCATCAGCTAATAACTTTTGAGCCTCTTTCTCCTGCTTTGCCCTTACAGTATATGTTCCAAATTTATAGATAGATTGTGGTGTTAGTCCTAGGTGTCCCATTACAGGAATTCCAGCTGTTAGAATTCTTTTTATAGATTCAATTATTTCTTCACCACCTTCTAATTTAATTGAATGACCACCGCTTTCTTTCATTATTTGTATAGCTGATGATAATGCTTTCTTCGAATTTCCTTGATAAGATCCAAATGGCATATCAACTACAACAAGCGCTCTTTCTACTGCTCTTACTACTGATGATGCATGATATATCATTTGTTCTAAAGTTATTGGAAGTGTAGTCTCGTGACCCGCCATAACATTTGATGCTGAATCTCCAACCAAAATAACATCGATTCCACCTGTATCAATTATTTTTGCTAATGTATAATCATAAGCAGTAAGCATAGATATTTTCTCACCATTGCACTTCATTTCTGCAAGGCTATGTGTGGTTACTCTTGTGTAGTTTTTCTTTGCTGTTGACATTTTATTTATTTTGAATTAATACAAATGAATTTTTGTATCCTGAGGATTTCAATTTCATCATGTGAGATGTGGCTTCTTCATTGGTTTTAAATTTTCCAGAGTAGTAAATAAATGTATTTTTAGTTTTTCGTTTTATTAAATTCTCAATGTCATTAAATTTACTGTTGCTCACTTCTTTTAGGTATGTTCCTATTTGTACAGTATAAAAGTTTTTGTTTTGATTAACCTCTTTTATATCAGTATTGTCATTTGTGGTGATATTCTCTTTGCTAATATCATAAGTTTTTGTTCCGTTTAATTCAAAATCTTTTAGCACAAATAAGTTTTTAAGAAATTTATTATTCTCTTTTATTTTTTTATTAATTTTTTTTTGTGAAGTCACTTCTGTTTCTAAAGTTTCTTTTTGATTTTTTAAGATGTTATAGTTAGTCTGAATTTGCTTAAAAATAACTTCATCATTATCTTTGTTTATTTTCATTGTAGATAATTCACTTTTTAATGATAATAAGTTTTCCTTTAAAATCATTATTTCATTGTTTTTTTTAGAAATTAATCTTGATGATTCATCTTTAAGTTTTTTTGTTTTACTATTTAAATCAGCTAAATTAATAGTTAGAGAGTTATTTGAATTTAATAAATCTCGATTATTTATTTCATGAAGAGTTGTTTCCTCTTTGATTTTTTTCTCTGTAAAGTTTGATGACTTTTTAATTTTATCTATGTTTTCTAAGTGATTAGAATTTTTACTCTTTTCTAATTTAATTTGTTTTTCAAGAGCACTATTTTTCTTTAAGAGCTGTTTATTTGTTTTTATATTCTCTTTAATTGTACTCTCTTTAATTTCAAGATCTTTATTTAGTGATTTAATTTTTTTTTCTTGTTCTAGATTTAAATTAGTTAATTCATTATTTAGTGTTGCTGTTTTTTCAATTGTAACTATATAATTTTTAATACTGTCATTAAAATTATGAGATTTTATTAGTGACAATTCTTTTAAATCAGAATCATTGTTTGAAGCATTTATTTCCTCGTTCGATTTATTTGATGAATGATAATTTTCGTTTTTTATTCTTTTTTTAGCGAAAAGGTTAAAATATGATACTCTAGACTTTGTAAGTGATCCAATTTGTATTCCGCATACTCCATCTTTTTTATTTTCTATAAAATAGGTGGTAAGTAGTTTAGAGTTAACGTATATCTCAAAAATATTCTTTTCTGAGCGTAATTCTAAAGAATTGTATTTATCAATTTTATTTATAATCTTATTTCTTGTCCATCCGTAATTTTTTGTATTATTATCTAGATTCTTTTCTACACCATCTGATTTATTGATGCATCTATACTCGCCCTTATTATTTATTTCAAAAATAATAGCATTGTTATTTTCAGATTTTAATACAACTCCAATTGAAGAGTTTTCATTTTCTGATGGTTCTATTTTGAATGAAGTTTTTAGTATAAAATCAGAAACATACGAATCTTTAGCTAGTATTTTAAAAGTGCTATTATTATTATTTCGACTCAACAATAAATCACCATTATCAAGTATAAAATAATTGTCTTGACTTATTCCAATATTAAAACTATTACATTTTTTCTCAAAATCTTCAGAAATAATTTGAACATTAAAAGTTTCATCTGTAATTTGCTGAGCAAACAAGCTATGAGAAAATATTGTTGTTAAGATAATTGTAATTACTTGCTTCATTTTTTTCTTTTATTTAGGCAAATTTACAAATTAAGTATTGAAATTATGATATAAAAAAGTAACTTTGCAAACATGAAAAAAATATTAGTTGTTGTATCATTTTTAGCATTTATTATTACATCCTGTGAAACAGATTTTGATGTTAACAGTGATTGGGAAGAGATCACTGTAGTTTATGGGCTTCTAAACCCTAATAATGATACTCAATACGTTAGAATTAATAAAGCTTTTTTAGGAGATGCTGATGCAGTCGCTATGGCTAGTATATCTGATTCAATTAATTATGATCCTTCAAATTTATCAGTTAGTTTACATAAAATTAACTTTAATGATACAGTTTCCTCTGTAAATCTTGATACTTCTTTAGTTATAAAAGATTCATTGGATGTAAATGGCACCACTGGCTTATTTCCTGTTGATAATAATATAATTTACAACACTGTACTACCAACTGGATTTTTAAATAAAAATTTTAGATATGCTTTGACTATTGAAAATTCATACTCGGGTCATAAAGTTAGTTCTAATACTGAGGTTATAAGTGATTTTAGTTTTTTAAATTTTAATCCGGCTTATAAATTTGGATTTTATAATCCAAATTTATCTGATAGTTCAAAATTTTTATCAAAGTCAATAGAATGGGAAAAAGTTACAAATGGTGAAATATATCAACTTGATATAAAATTTAATTATCTTGAAAATAATGTTGTTAAATCAATTATTTGGAGTCAGCCACTAGAAGTATTTGATGGAAGAGATATGACTCAGAGGCTTGAAGGGATAAGGTTTTTTAATTTTTTAGAGAGAGAACTTAGTAGTGAGAATGTTACAAGAGTCTTTATTGGTTTAGATTTAATAATGAATGTTGGAACTAAGACTTTAAATACTTACATAAAAGTTAATGAGCCCATTACGGGAATAGTAAGTCAGAGGCCTCAATTTACAAATATTAATAATGGAATTGGTATTTTTTCTTCTAGATTCACACATACTGAGTATAACATAGGATTAACAGATGACACTAGAAATTATTTGATAAATAATCTTAATAGAAACTTTCAATAGTCTGACATTCTGTCACTATTTCGTGTTGTGTCGCTAATAAAATATTTTTTTTTGACAATTTTGTCCTCAAATTTGATTTGGTATCCTAATTGCAATATATCCAATTAGAAAATAAATTGTAAAAATTAAAATATATTAAAATGAGTAAAATTATTGGAATTGATTTAGGAACTACAAACTCTTGTGTCTCTGTTATGGAAGGAAATGAGCCTGTAGTTATTCCTAATGCTGAAGGAACTAGAACAACTCCTTCTATAGTTGCTTTTATTGAAGGTGGAGAAAGAAAAGTTGGAGATAGTGCTAAGCGACAAGCTATTACTAATCCAACAAAAACTATTGCCTCAATTAAAAGATTTATGGGGGAGAGTTTTTCATCAATGTCAAAGGAGATAAAGAACGTGTCTTACAAAGTTGTGAAGGGAGATAACAATACCCCTAGAGTAGATATTGATGGTAGATTGTATACTCCACAAGAAATTTCGGCAATGGTATTGCAAAAAATGAAAAAAACTGCTGAAGACTATTTAGGAACAACTGTAACTCAAGCTGTTGTAACTGTTCCTGCATATTTTAACGATGCACAAAGGCAAGCAACTAAAGAAGCAGGTGAGATTGCTGGACTTAAAGTTGAACGAATTATTAATGAGCCTACCGCTGCAGCTCTTGCATATGGTTTAGATAAGGCAGCTGATGACAAAACTATTGCAGTTTTTGATCTAGGAGGTGGAACATTTGATATTTCAATTCTTGAGCTTGGTGATGGTGTTTTTGAAGTTAAATCTACAAACGGTGATACACATCTTGGTGGCGATGATTTCGATCAAGTTATTATTGATTGGCTCGCAAATGAATTTAAAAAAGAGGAGAATTTGGATCTTAGAGAAGATCCAATGGCTTTGCAAAGATTAAAGGAAGCTGCTGAAAAGGCTAAAGTAGAGTTGTCTTCGTCCTCTCAGACTGAAATCAACTTACCTTATGTTACAGCGACTGCATCAGGTCCAAAGCACTTAGTTAGAACTTTATCAAGATCCCAGTTTGAGAAATTAGCTGACAAATTAATTCAAGCAACAATAACTCCTTGCAAAAAAGCAATGAAAGATGCTGGAATGTCATCTTCTGATATTGACGAAGTTATTTTAGTAGGTGGTTCTACAAGAATACCTGCAATACAAGATGTTGTTGAAAAATATTTTGGTAAATCACCTTCAAAAGGTGTTAATCCTGATGAGGTTGTTGCAGTAGGAGCTGCAATTCAAGGAGGTGTCTTAACGGGAGATGTTACTGATGTTCTTCTCTTAGATGTAACTCCTTTGTCCTTGGGTATTGAAACTATGGGAAGTGTTATGACTAAATTGATTGAAGCAAATACTACAATCCCAACAAAAAAATCAGAAGTTTTTTCAACGGCAGCTGACAATCAACCAGCAGTTGATATTCATGTTTTGCAAGGTGAACGTCCAATGGCAAGTGATAATAAGTCAATTGGTCGTTTCCAATTGTCAGATATTCCTCCAGCTCCAAGAGGTGTCCCACAAATTGAAGTAACTTTTGATATTGATGCAAATGGAATCCTAAATGTATCTGCTAAGGACAAAGCAACTGGTAAGGAGCAAAATATTAAAATTGAAGCATCTTCTGGTTTATCTGATGAAGAAATTCAAAAAATGAAAGAAGAAGCTGAAGCAAATGCAGATTTAGATAAAAAAGCAAAAGAAACTGCAGAGAAGATAAACGGCGCTGATGGAATGATTTTTCAAACAGAAAAGCAACTAAAGGAATTTGGTGAAAAGCTTTCAGATGACAAAAAGAAACCAATTGAAGAGGCTTTAGTTAATCTAAAATCTGCACATGAAAGTAAAGATTTATCATTAATTGATTCTGCAATGGAGAAAATAAATGCAGCTTGGACAGCTGCATCTGAAGAGATGTATAAGGCAACTCAAGAAGCTGGAGCTGGTGCAGAAGCTGGAGCTGGTGCAACAGCAGATGCGACAGATGATGTTACAGATGTAGATTTTGAAGAAGTTAAAGAGGAAAAAGAAGATAAGGAATAACTATTTTAACTTATTTTTTCTAAAAAAGCCCTGCCATTAGTAGGGCTTTTTTTATATTAGCTACATGAAATCCTTTTTATATGTACTGCTTTTATTCCCATTTTTATTAAATGCGCAAACTGCATTTATTTCTGGAAATGATTCTATATGTGATAATTCTGCTGAAAATGCTGAAATATTAGTCTCATTTAACGGTTTAGCCCCTTTTAATTTTAATTATGCAATAAATGGGATGCAACAATTATCAATCATCACTGATCTTAACCCTTTTATAATACTTTCTCAAACTGAAGGGGTATATACAATTGATTCATTTAGTGATGCAAGTGGAAATTTTGACTCATTTTCAGGAAGTGGATTAGTAACTATTCTTAAGAGTCCGGATGCAATTATTTCAACATTAACAGATACACTTTCAGTTGTTTATCCTTTTGGAAATTTTAATAGTGAATCTAATGGAAATATAATAAGTTGGGAATGGAGTTTTGGTGATAATACAGTTAATCAATTTTCTGAAGTAGTATCACATGAGTATAAAGATTCTGTTGCGATTTATCAAACTAGTTTAATTATTACAGATACTCAAGGGTGTACTGATACAGCAACAAAGATAATTTGGATTAATAATGATTTCTGGATTTATGTTCCCAATTCTTTTACACCAGACAATGACAAATTTAATGATAAGTTTTGCATAGAATATAATGGGATAAGAGAAGATACATTTATATTTCAAGTATATAATTCAAAGGGAGAGATGATATTTAATACAGATACTCCAACTGATTTAAGCTGTAGTCTTAATAGAGGCTGGAATGGTAAGAATCTTATTAGAGATGAATACTACCCCATAGATAATTATACTTATGAGATGTTTTTTAAAGATTTAAATGGATGGAAGCATCAAAAATATGGAACTATAAACTTAATAAGGTAATTTAAGAGTTTTTGTTCATATAGTAACTAAGATTTTTATATACTTTGATTAATTTTTTCAAAATGATACTCAATTAATCTGCCGATTGGATTTTTTAGTATTCTACCTTTTTTTAATCCATGTCTTTTTGTTGCTTCTTCAATTTCATCAGACAAGAAAAATGCAACAGATCCAATAAAATTAATGCTTACAGATTCTGACTTGCTAAAGCATTTTACATGTAGATCGATAAATTCATCTAACGTATCTTGAATTAGTTTTTGAATTATCGGATGGTCTCTTGTTACAGTAATGAAGGGAAAATATTGTGCTAGAAAAACATTTGCTCTATTAGTATTATAAACATTTTTATTTATCACATCAATATTTGATTCAAAACTTGATTCAAATTTCTCTTTAAGTTCTTGATCCATTTTTCCATTAAAATAAAGAGATAATATTTTTTTTCCAAAATAATTTCCTGAAGCGTCATCTCCCATTATAAAACCTAATGAAGGAGCATGTTCATAAATTTCTTTCCCGTCATAATAACAAGAATTTGATCCTGTTCCAAGTATACAAGTAATACCAGGATTTCCATCATACATTGCAAAACAGGCAGCATCTAAATCATGGCTAATATTAATAGTAGCATTTTTGAAAAATCCAATAAATGGTGTTTCAATTATTTTATTTTTTGCTTTTGAAGAGCAACCAGCGCCGTAAAAGAACACGTGAGAAATCTTGTCTTTCCAATTATTTAAATCCGAATTCTCAAGATGATTCAGAATTGATTTGTCATCTATAAAATAAGGATTAAAACCTATTGTAGATATTTCTTGAATTAGTTTTCCATTAGTATCACATAATGCCCAACTGCACTTTGTTGAACCGCTATCAGCTATTAGTATCATTAGACTTTTTTAAAGATTCCGGCAAACATAGTGTAAATATAACACATATTAAATTTTTATAAAAAAAAATGGTTAAGTGTATTAAACACACTAACTTTGCAGTGATTAATAAAATTTAAAATGAAAATAGGAATAAATGGATTTGGTAGGATTGGAAGATTAGTTTTTAGAGCAGCAATGAAAACAAAATTAATAGAGATTGTTGCTATAAATGATTTAGTTGATATTAATTACTTAGCATATATGCTAAAATATGATTCTACTCATGGAGGATATACTAATGATATTAAAATAGATGGAGATTTCTTAATTGTAAATGACTGTAGAATTAGAGTTACATCTAAAAAAGATATTAAAAGCTTAAATTGGAAAGAAATAGGAGCAGACTATATTGTCGAATCTACAGGATTGTTTTTAACAAATGAGTTAGCTTCGATGCACTTAGAAGCTGGTGCTAAAAAGGTGATTATGTCTGCACCTTCTAAAGATGATACCCCAATGTTTGTTATGGGCGTAAACCATAATCAGTATAATTCCTCGATGAATATAGTGTCTAATGCTTCTTGTACAACTAATTGTCTTGCTCCAATTGTTAAAGTCCTTGATGAAAATTTTGGTATTGAAAGCGGCTTAATGACTACTGTTCATGCTGTAACAGCTAGTCAAAAGAGTATCGATTCTCCATCAATCAAGGATTGGAGGAGTGGAAGAGGTGCATATCAAAATATCATTCCATCAAGTACTGGCGCTGCTAAAGCAGTAGGCAGGATTTTGCCTGAAATGAAAGGAAAATTAACAGGAATGTCTTTTCGCGTTCCTACAGCTAATGTTTCAGTTGTCGATTTAACAGTTAATCTTAGTCATCCAACAACTTATGAAGATGTATGTAGAACTGTACAAAAAGCTACTAATTCTAAGGAGCTTTCTGGCATTTTGGGTTATACTGAAGATATGGTTGTTTCAAGTGATTTCTTATCAGATTCCAGATCATCCATATTTGATGCTAATGCTGGCATACAACTAAATGGTAAATTTATGAAAATTGTTTGTTGGTACGATAATGAATGGGGTTATTCTAACAGAATTATTGATCTCTTAATTCACATGAATAGTATAGATTCATTACAATAATTCATACTTAGTGTTAAATTGACACTACTTTTTTTTATATTCGATCAATTATTTTAAAGTGTTTATTTTACACTAAGCTACTTGAAATCATAATTTTATCTAGCAATACTTTATAAATGTATTTTTTACACTAAGTGATATTTTTAGTATATTTAGCAAAATCAAAAAAATATATTATGAAAAATTTAAGAAAACTTTTTGCTTACAGTTTGTTTGTATTTGCTTTTTCATCGCATTCATTTTCTCAAACATTAGCTGATTCAGCATTAGTTACCTTTCAAGTTGATATGAATACGGTAACAAATTCATTTACAACTCCAGAAGTAAATGGCACCTTTAATAATTGGTGTGGTGATTGTTGGTCAATGACTGATTCAAATAACGATAATGTTTGGGAAATTTCTGGTATGGTGCTAAAGAATACACCTTTGGAGTTTAAATTTTCAGCAGATGGTTGGGGTATTCAAGAAAATTTATTTCCTGGTGACCCTTGCACTGTTACAGCTTGGGGTTATACTAATAGAACTTTAAATGTTTCTAATGATACTACACTTGATGTTGTATGTTGGGAATCTTGTGGCCCATGTGGTGGGGCTCCCTCTGCATATAACGTAACTTTTCAAGTTGATATGAATGGTGTAAGTGGTTTTACCATTCCTGAAGTTAATGGTACATTTAATAATTGGTGTGGTAGTTGTTGGCAAATGTCTGATAATGATGGTGATAATGTATGGGATTTCACAACATTATTAGCTCCCGGTATTTATGATTTTAAATATTCAGCTGACAATTGGAATATTCAAGAATCTCTTGATTCAAGTCTCTGGTGTGTAAACACTGTTATTGATACTACATTACCCTCAGGTTATGCTGCAAATAGATCTTTTGAAGTGATTTCATCAGATATTACTTTAGATGTTGTTCCTTGGAATCAATGTGAGGCTCTCACGGTAGTTAATGGATGTACAGATAATACTGCAAATAATTACGATGTTTTAGCGACAGCTGATGATGGTTCGTGTATGTATGATGTTACCTTTACTGTTGATTTAAATTGCTCTGGATTAACACCTAATAATGTCTCTGCAACGGGACCATCTGATAATTGGTCATGTGGCGCTTATCCGTTAAGTGATACAAATTTTGATGGAGTATGGGAAGGAACTTTTAGCTTGCCTGCCGGTTCATTTGAATATATTTATTGTGCAGATGGATGGGCAGCAAGTGAGGCAGCTGATTTACTTGCATCTGGTACTTCAACTGGAGATTGGTCTTGTACTCCAGTAACTGATTATTTTTCATTTGCTAATAGATTAATAACAGTTGGAGCTGTTACTACAAATGATACTTGGGGTTCGTGTGGTGCATGTATTCCACCAACTATTACTTCATATACAATCGATGCAGGTGGCTATTATTACGCTCCTACAAGTTTGACTATAAATATTGGTGATACAGTAACATGGTATAATAATGGTGGTTATCATGATGTAAATGGGGATATTAATTCACAAACTGGTTCAAGTTTTAATAACCCAGCTTCTTTTTATATACCTCCAGTTGTTGGTCCTGCAATAATAGGATCACATATTTTTACAACAGCTGGAACATATAATTATGATTGTTCAATTGGATCTCATGCTTCATTTGGAATGATTGGAACAATTATAGTTAATAGTAATAATCCGGTATTAAGTCAGATTGATTTACCTGTTTCTTGGGATGATGTAAATGTTGATTATACTACTACGGATTTTGGAGGAGCTGCGTCATCTTTAGTTCAGGATCCTACAAATGCTACAAATAATGTGCTTCAGGTAGATAGAACTGCTGGTTCACAGACTTGGGCTGGTACTACGTTGGGAACACCATCA
>JABICI010000098.1 GCA_018652335.1 Flavobacteriales bacterium | reverse complement strand
GGTTTCTTTTTGGCGCAATTACATTAGGGAGCATTATTATGAAAGATTAATTCGATAAATTCAAAAGTCCACCAAAAAGAAACCCACTTATTTAGTGGGTTTCTTTTTAATTAAGTGTCGAGGTAGCAAGACTAAAACCTACTAGAAATGACAACTCAAAAGGTCCCCGAATAGGTCTCCCTTACTTTATTTATTCAAGAATTATTTGAGAATAAAGTAAACTTTTATCAAGCTTAATCACTACAATATATGCTCCGCTCAACATTTCTTCAGTATTTATCTGGTGTTGTTTAGGTGTAGTGACCTCATAAATAAGTTGACCAGATAAATTCAAGACTTGAACCTTTTTAATCGTGTTTAATGGTATTTTTGGATCAATAAAAAATACCCCCGTATTAGGATTAGGATAAACTAATTCTTTAGTTATATGCTTCTGAAAATTTTCTGTCGAACTCAATTGATAATCTTTCTTAAAAACCCATGCCATATTTGTAGAAGAATTACTATTTGGGTCAAAACCACCAAAATAGAGAGAAATTTCATTTGGAAATGGTGATTCTACATAACACCGATTAGCAACTAAAGCTTTATCAACCAAGTCAATTGCTCCATTTATTTCTTCTATTAGATACTGGCCATCAGAATATCTTTTAGCAAATAAACTACCTTTATAGTAACCGTTCCATGTTAGATGAGGACCACCTGTAATATTTGCTTCAAAACCCAACAAGTGAAGAGTATCATTGGTTATTGGGTCAATATATTTATAAAACTCATTGTAGGCTCCAAGTACATAATTTACATTTGAGCCGAATAAGAAATCTTCTATTAATAAGGATAATTTCGTTTCATAAATACGATTAAACCCTCCACTATCTGGTTCTAAACGGTAAATAACCCCTTGAGACTGACCATTAGGACACCACATCAGCAAGAAAGCTTCATCAGTACCATTTGGATTATCGATAGTTGTTAAGCCTCTAATTCCACCAACAGCAGAGTTAATTGTAGCTCCAAGATCACTAAAGTCATGATCTATGACATAACTTGGTGAAAATCCGTCAATTCTTCTATATAGTTTACTTCCAGATGAGAAATAAAGTTTTCCATTTGCAACCTCAATACCTAAAGACCTAATACTTAAAGGACCAAATTCTGCTATTGAAATCCAATCAATTTTTCCTGGATTTGTAGGATTATATTTTCCTTTAAATATCCCTTGCGTTCCAACTGTAGCAAATACGTACTCAAAACCAGTTTGTTGATCAACATACATCTCAATATCTCTTATAGAGTAGTTTTCACCTGCAGGAAAAATCCCTTGAACTATTTGACTTTCTTCCCATGTACCATTTACATCATTTCGCACAAAACTGTTCACTTTAACCTGGCTAGTAATATAGTTTGGTGAGTATCCAGCACAAATTAAAACTGTATCTGGAGATGACAGTGCATTGCCAAACTGATCTTTAGTGAAAATTATTTGTTTAAGAATTTCAGGGCGTAGATAACTTGCTCCAAGAAACAAATCTTGTTTCCAAATTGCAGAAGGATTATCTAATCTATTTATTTGGCCCCAACCAATACTGTTATTAGAGCCTCCGTACCATATATTGCTTGCATCTTGCCAGTAGCCAACAGATGCAAATAGCATTTTTTTATGACTAATTAGCTGTAACACCTCAGAACCACCCAATAACTTATTGTTTGAATCATACCCTCCTGCTGTAAATGACTTTACCCAGACTTGTGATTGAACAAAACTAAAAGCACCAGTTATCAGAAATATTATTAAGATAAGTCTTTTCATTTAGCAAACTTACTCAATAAATTACTAAGAAAGTTCAAAACTGACAAATAGAGATGCTAAATAAAAAGCCACTCAAAAGAGTATGTTTAGTTTACTAAATATTTTTTTTCATAATGCTAAGAAATAAAAAAACATGTTATAAATAAATAAAATAGGAAAAATATTTGTGACATATTAATACATTATCACTGAAGTTATCAGAATATTTTGTACTTAAAACTAAAATATATTTTGAACTATGAAAACTAAGATCTACTAAAATAAACTTTGTTGAGTATTTAATTATTTAATAAATCAAGATGATAATAATATCTATTATTGACAATCCTCACTAAAATAAATTTGAGAATCAACATTTATCCAATTATTTGCTGACCATGTGCTATCATCAACTTCAACACAACCAAGATTTGGACATTCACTTAACGTTAAAGACAACTTGTAATTTAATCCATTTTTCAAATTTAGAGATGAAACTAATGAATTACCAATTATGGCTAATTGTTTTAGATTTTTAAAATCTTTAATACCTACAAAATTGGCTACATCTGATGTGTTTGGATGCCATAAAAAAAAATCTAACCTTTCATGAGTTAAAAGCTCTGTATAGACATAATTATTATTAGGTATCAAATCACCATGAGAATTACTTGGATTACCTGAACCCCAAATTTCTCTTTCTAAATAAGCTTCGAATCTATTATCTGGAACAAATGTTTTATCACAGCTTGTAAGATAAAGACACCCATCATTACTTCCTGAAAAATCAGGCGAATAGTTACAGGCAATAGGATCATTACACCCAAAACATGAATAATCACAATATTGTCCATTATTTGATTGAGGCTCACCATAATTACAAGCAGTAGGATCTTTGCATCCTCCCATAGTATTAGTATTAGCATCTCCAATATAATCTAAAAAATCAGAATCTTCTTCACAAGAAATTAGATTTAAAGAAAGTATAATTAAAAGGAATAAAAATCTCATAATAAAATTTTATTAATTTAAACAAAGATATCGTTAATAAAAAAAAATATTATGCAAAGCATAATTTCTATAAGAAAATAAATATTAGTTAGCTAGAATCGTTTTTTTAAGAATATTACTTGACTTATATATATCTACTTTAATACTATTAACAGATATTGTAGCTCCAGAAATACCATCAACTTGTCTATTATATTCAGGGTAATTATTAGTTGATATATTATTAAATTTTTGCAACCACTTCTTACTACAAATCTCGGCTCCATAATTCTCTCTATATTGTAGGACTTCTATCTTTATTATTTCTGCATCAGAGTTATAAATAATATAATAATCAAATTTATGAAACTTTGAAGGAGCCTGAGAAATAACAAAATATCCTAATGTAAGATCTTTCTGCTTTATCACATAGAAAGATTCATCAGATTTAATATAATCTTTAACTAAAAATTTATTGGTACTAAATAGTTCTATAATAGAATCTTTTACAATAGTGTTGTAACGTTTATTATATTCCCAAGCTGGATAAGTAAATGAAAAAGATATCAAAGCAACTACTAATAAAGTTGTTGCTTTGATATATTTAATGTTAATCTGCATTTTTTTAAAATATTTTAAAACCACACTCCAACACCTAAATTAAATTGTCCAGTTTCATCATCAGAACTTGAATTAGATTTGATTTGATAATCTGCCTTAAACACTGCTCCTTTAGCGACTTTAAATCCTAATCCTAAAGTTATTTCTGTTCGATTATATGCATCATTTATCGCAATTCCTTCAGTTTCTGCATGTGTATTATAATTCTCGTATCTTGCAAAAGCAATTAATTCTTCATTATTGCTAGATATAGAGGGAATAATGCCATCCATTAAATTGTATCCTATCTCATAATAATAGCCTGTTAACTTACTACCTAAATCTTTACCAGTATATTCGTTATATTGATCCGTATTTGATAATTCAGCAATCACATATTGGCCAGTAAATTGTACAGATCCCTTTATATATCTTGCATCAATACCAATCATTTGAATTCCAACGATAGTAGAGTCAGCAGAAGAAACTGCTATATCATCAGATAAATCCAATCCATCATATGCTTTACTTTCAGTATCTCCTAAATATGCTGAGAACCCAAGGTTTAATCCTGGATTACCATAGTACGATACTCTACCTACAAAATCAGGATATGTAATGTATGATTCTGCACCTTTCTGCCTACCACTTCTTAAGCCACTTTTGCCACTAAAAACACCTCCATCATCATAACCATTGAAACCATTTACTAACATAGCTTGGTAATTAATTGAATGCTCTATACTTCTTCCGCTAACACCAACACCCATTTCTCTCCATGTAGTTGGAATAATATATTTATCGACATTTGTTCTCTCTACTCCATTAAAAGTTGGTGGTTCATGGTATAAATTCTGGATACCCATTGGAATAAGCATCAAACCTGCATTCACAGAAAAATTATTATTAATCTTGTAATCAAGAAATGCTTGTTCAACATACACTTCAGAAACATGCTCAAATTCTACTTCAGATACGAAAGAAACTTTATCATTAAAGTTATATCCAAAAAACGTGACTAGTCTATGTACATCTAATTTCCCGTTATTATTGATAGTTCCTTTTCTTTCATTTAAATTAAAGTCAACTTGACCATACCCCCCAATATGTAGACCTGAGTTACCAGCTACAATTTTTTCAGCACTATTTTGTGCCTTAACACTAATAAAAATTAAAGTTAGCAACATACTTATATATATTCTTTTCATTTGGCTATTTTTATTTAGATTAATTATTAATAAGACAAAAATATAAATAATAATTAATACTAAAAGAAAAATTTAAAAAATATTACTAGAGTAAATAATAAATAATTCAACTAATAACTAAAATTGGTATTAGTATAATTGATCTTTCAGAAAAAAATAAATATAAAAATATTTGTAAATTGATTATAGTTATTAATTGAGATTTAAACTCAATATAGTTCTTAAATTTATATTTTGTATAATCTTATATTAAAATAATTATACAAACTAAAAAAATTACTATATTTGAAAAAAAAAATTATGATAGAATATAGCAGTACAAAAATTTTTGATGGATACAGCACAGCTTTTAGACAATGGAGAGCAAAGCACTCTCACTGTCAATACATACATGGATATGCTATGAAGTTTAAAGTAACGTTTATTGGTAATCTTGATGAACTGAATTGGGTATGTGACTTTGGTTCGTTTAAACGAAATGGCATTAAAGAACATATGAGTTACATGTTTGATCACACAACTGTTGTCGCAAAAGATGATCCTAATTTAATGGAATTTAAAAAATTATCTGATAAAAATTTAATACAACTTAGAGTGGTTGAAGGAGTTGGTTGTGAAAAATTCGCGACATATGTTTACAATTACATTAATTCTATTATTTATAAAGAAACAAAGGGAAGAGTAAAAGTTCAAACGGTTGAATGTTTTGAAGGAGGCACAAATAATTCAGCAATTTACAAGCCATTAAGAGCTTTTAAAACAGTTAATCAAAGAATATTAACCAATAATAAAATCAATTAAAATGAATGAATTTATAAAAAACTATAGTTCGAGTGAAATATCAACAGAATTTGAAAGTAATCAATTATTTCAACAGTTTAATGACGATTTAGTATCAAAGAGTAAAATTATAAATAATTTAGAAGTTGTTAAAACTGGATATGCAAACGGAGTTGCAGAAGGTTATCCTTTAAGTTCGGAAGAAAAAGATGAGATGATTAGAAAAGCATCACATGCATTTGGATTGTTTCTTGATGCTTTAAAATGTGATTGGCAAAATGACCCAAATTCATCGGATACTCCGAATCGAGTAGCAAAAGCATATGTTAATGATTTATGGGCTGGTAGATATAACGAAATGTCACCAATAACGTCATTTCCTTCTGATGGATATGATGGAATTGTAATTGAAAGAAATATACCACTAACTTCAATGTGTTCTCATCATCATCAGACAATAATTGGTGTTACACACATTGGCTACATTGCTGGTGATAGTGGTAAGGTGGTTGGATTATCAAAGTTAAATAGAATCGTAGAACTGTTTTCTAGAAGAGGAGCAATACAGGAACAATTAACATCTGCAATACATAATGCAATTAATTCTATTACAAAAGGAAACAACGGAGTAATAGTAACTATTGTAGCAAGTCATAACTGTGTTAGTTGCAGAGGTGTCAAGCACAAAGGGGCAGAAATGGTGACTACCAAAGCATCAGGTGAATTTCTTGAAAACAACAACATATATAGAAAAGAATTTTTTGATAGCATAAAGATTAACAATTAAATAATAAATTAACTTAAATATAACAGATATGTTTGGATTATTTAAACGAAAAACAACTACAGAAAAATTACATGATAAATATAAATCTCTTATAAAACAAGCATACAATTTATCTAAGTCAAATAGATCTCAAAGTGATCAAAAATATTATGAAGCAGAGCAGATATTAAAAGAAATAGATGAAAATAAACTATCGTCTAAAACATAATTAATCAAAGTTTCAAAAAATACTAAGTATCATTTTTTTGAACAACATGCTGAGGTACAACCTGGGTGAGTTTCAGCACTTTTAGATTTGGATTTCTTCTTATTATTACTAATATAATTATTCTTTTTATCAAACTTAAAACCCTTTTTGTTAGACTTGGTCTTAATTAATTTTTCAGAATTTAAATCCATGTTTAATTGAGCATTATTTTCCTGATTATTGCAACTAGCAATCATAATGCCAATAACAAGCGTAAATAATATTTTTTTCATTTTTTTCATTTTATTTAATTATTTAATATTTTTAAGTATCTACTATAAATTTCTTTATCAACTTCACTCTCATTCCATAATTCTAATACAATTAACTTATTTCTACTAATTATTGACTCTTGTATGTCTAAACGATACATTCCATATGAATAATAATCAGTAGCAGTACAAGAATTCCATAAATTTTGCACATAAGAAATTGGATTGAAAAAATAAGTTGATTTAATAAGATAATTTTTATCTTCATTCTGCATCTCAATTTCATTCTCAGCAGCAATATTCATTTGATTAATAATTGTACTAATACATCTTCTTACTAACTGAGAATCCAATGTGTCTTGTTGAGATTTTTTTGTTTCTACAATCTCTGGGTGAATTTCCACTAAAAAATCGTAAAGTTCAATATCATCTAATTTAAAAACTTCATAAGTTTGCTCCCTATTAACATCTAAAAATTCAGTCATGTAATTAGCAGGGTATTTTATGCTTACATACTGATGAACTGATCCTGGTATAATTACACAAAAAAACAACCAAAAACTAATCATTTTAAATGCAACAGAGCTACTACTACTCGCATTTTTAATTATAAGATAAAAAACAAAAGAAAATACTATAACATATAAATTAGAGATAAGAATAAGAGTTAACATAGATTTAAAATACGCAAATGAACTAGTAATTAAACCTACAGATAAAATCATACCATTAATCGATAATAATACTATCAAAACATAAAATATTAATCTATTAATAATCCAAGAACTAAGTTTTTTATTTTGAATTGTAATTAGTTTATTAAAATTTAAATCTTTTTCTAATCCATGAATATTGTATGTAAGTATAATAAGTAGTATTGGAAGTAAAAAAATAATCAAAAAAGAAAAATCAATATTACCATTTATTAACCTTTCATAGTTTGAAATCTCCTCAGCCATATCTGAATCAAATGTAGAACTCCATCTGGTTATTTCTTTATAAAAACCGAATTGTTCTGCTTGGCCTATACCTAGTGGAAACAATGGTGATGGATTTTTAACTATAAATGAAGGAGTAGATCTAATTAGCCAATATGGATCTTCAATATTTACCCAAGGCTTATCAACAGGACCTTTTTTTTGTTCTAACCAATCTAAAACTATGTTACATTCAATATCCTGTTTTTCATTAATATTTGAAATTGTATTAATTTGTTTATGCATTATTTCAAATCCGTTATAGATAGAATAAATACATAAGAGCATAAAAAAGATATAAGAGAAGAGTTTAGCTTTATTTCTAATAAAATGCTTAAACTCAAACAAAAAAATACTAATATTCATTAAAAGGATGATTTTTTGAGTAATAAATAATTAAACATACTAAACTTAAGGACCACAAAAAAAGACAAAATATATCAATAAAATATTTATTTTTCATAGATATAAAATTTGCTTCATTATAGCTAAAATCTTTTATTGATCTAAAAAAATCTTGACTAGCTTTCCATCCTCTTTCTCCTGTTTTAGACCCTCCAAATGCATATTCATCATTTAATGTTTTAATGAAGTACCTCCTATATTTTTCAGCATGACTCAAAAAATCTAAATGATGTAATAAATCAGTACCAGCAGAAGCCATACTTAAACTTTGTAATGAGGCAAATGGATTTATTAAACCACTGAGTTGATAATTTCTTTTTTGAGTTTCTAATTTTTCATACAGTTCACCATAATGTTTATCCCAAACTTGATTTCCAAATTCTTCGTCAGCTTGCATTAAAATACCAGCAAAATTAATCGGTAAATGCGAAAGACTATCAACTTCATATCTTGCTAGAATCTCTTTTTCCAATTCTATTTTTCTATCATCAAATGGATTATGACCATCTATACCTTTGGATCGATCATCTTGTATTTTTTCACTAAGTTCAATTCTTGTAGAAAGAGGTGTAAGGCTTTCAGTGAAATTACCTACTGTCTTTGGAATAAATATAGTCCATAGTAACCATGTTATAATTGTTAATGAAAGCGCAGAAGTACTTTTCTTTAACAAAAGAGATAAGAAAACTGTAAATGAAATTATAATAAAATAATACAAAAAATAACTAAAAAAAAATATAACTAATCGTGTGATTTGATCCAATTTTATATAGTTTATATTTAAAAAAAACTGAACTAAAATTGTAAATAATAATAATAGGGTAGCTAATGATAATAAAGTGAATATTTTTGCAAAGATTATCTTTGACATACTATTTCCTTGAATTAACAAGAGTTTTAATCTGCCACTAGAAATTTCAGAAGTATAAGTATTAAAAGCAAGAAAAATCAAAAAAAGTGGAATTATAAATTGAAATAAGAGAGACACCTTTAATTTTCCAAAAGTTGAAATAGTTAAGGATTGTGAAGATTCTGAAAATGCAACTTCATTTTGTTTGTGACCCTCTAAGCGTAGAACTAATCCAGTTACAGCGTTAACGCCTTCATCTAAACTATTGAGAATAGAGTTAGATTTAAAAGCATATGTTCCAAAATGTGCTGCGCTATGGGGGTTTGATGGCCCCATCTCATCCCACTGATCTCTAATATGGTTTTTTGCTTCTTGTTGATTTAGTATTTGTTTTTTATTTTGAATATTTCCAAAAAAAGTGACTATAAACAATAAAAGTAAAAAGAAAGAAATAAAAAAAAGAAATAATTTATTTCTAAATAATCCCTTCCATTCATTAAAAAAAATAATACTCATCTAATTCTTCATATAATCTAAGTACAGACTCTCTAATTCAACTGGGCTAACATCTTTTGAGAACATTTCTTTAACTAAAGAGCCGTTTTTAAGAATACCAATTTTATGACAGGTTTCTCTTACTCTAAATATATCATGTGAGGCCATAAGTATTGTAGCTCCTCTTTTACTCATTTTTTTTAACATACGTGAGAGCTCGTTACTTGAGAGTGGGTCTAAACCGCTTGCAGGCTCATCAAGAAGATATATTTTTGCATTTTTAGCATACGCAATCGCGATTCCAACCTTCTGCCTCATTCCTTTAGAATATTCAGAAATATATTTATTAAAGGCTTCCTTTTCTAAACCACATTCTGAAAGAAATTCTCTCAACTCACTAGATTTAAATTTTAAGCCAGCAAGCTTTGAGAAATAATCTAAATTCTCTAACCCTGTTAAATAAGGATAGAGATTTACATTTTCTGGAATATACCCGATTCTATCTTGATTTATAATTGAACTGTCATTAGAATCAATTAAATTAATCTGACCTTTATCAGCATTTAGAAATCCAAGCAACAAATTAAGAGTTGTTGATTTACCAGCACCATTTGCACCTAACAAACCATATATCTCTCCGCTTTTAACTTCAAGAGAGAGATTCTTCAATGCAACTTTATCCTTAAACTTTTTATTTACATTTATTAATTGAATCATTTTAAAATTATAAAAATTTAATTTTTGTAACACTCTTTACAATAGCCCTCAGCAGTTAATTTGAATTCTTTAACATAAAAACCTTTCATTGATATAATCTCTGGATATTTAACGCCTTCTAAACAAAAAGTTTGGTTACATGAGTAACAAATAAAATGCCCATGATTATGATTATGTGAAATAGGACTACATTCTTCTTTTCTACATAAAGAATATCTCATAAGATTATTAGTATCTGGAACTTTATGAATTAATCCATTATTTTCAAAACTTACTAAAGATCTATATACAGTAACTTTATTAATAGAATTATTAAAATACTTCAAAATATCATCAACAGATAATGATTTATTAGACGAATAAAAATAATTTACTAGTTTAGTTCTAAAATTAGTTCTACTTATACCTTTTTCAGATAAAATACTTCCAATATCTAAATGATTATGAGTTTTAGAATTCATTATTGGCAAAACTAAAAAATAAATGCAACTTGGTTGCGTTTTTTATAAAAAAAACTATTTTTGCATGTATTTTAAAATGAAATATGAATAGAATTATACTCCCTTTTGACAATATCGGAATAATTGCAAGTACATTATGTACCATCCACTGCATAGCCACTCCATTTTTATTTATTGCAAAGGCATGCACTGTAACTTATTGCTCAGATGCTCCTTTTTGGTGGGTTTTGATTGACTATCTTTTCTTAGTTATATCCTTTTATGCAATCTTTTCTATAAGTATGAACTTAACTGTAAAATGGCTGAAATCTTCATTTTGGATATCTTGGTTAGTACTTCTTATAACAATAGCAAATCACTCTATCAACATAATAAATCTTCCCAAAAACTTTATTTATATACCAAGCATAGTAATAGTGGTACTTCATTTCTATAATCTAAAATATTGTAAATGTCAAGACGAAAAATGTTGCACGAGTGTTTGAAGAATATATAGATTTTCAAAAATATATAAAATTAATCTCTAGATAGCACTAAAGTAATGGATGTATACTAAACAGAACGTATTAAAAAAATATACATTCATTTTCAATTGTAATTTTTGAATTTTTAAATAAAAAGGAACCTATATCATGGCAGTAAGACCAATCAGCAACAATCAAGTAATTTTCCTTTAGTAGCTGTTTATATTTATTATCAATAAACGAAATGAATCTTCCTTGATTATAAATTTTAAAGTAAAGATTATTAAAGGTAAACAAGAACTGCTGGTTACATTGGGATTTTATATATTTGAAACTAAAAAATAAAATGAAGATGTTAGAACATATTTTTGAGAAAGCACTATGGAGTACTAGATTTATTGTGATTATAGCAGTTGTATTGTCAATTATGTCATCAATTACATTGTTTTTACTTGGTGGATGGGATATTATACATGCAACTCTGTTTAACAATCCTCTTATAAATGAGAGTGTCACGAATAACAATGATTTACTTTTTAAAATTATTTCGTCTATTGATTTATTCTTAATTGGTATTGTTTTACTCATTTTTGGATTTGGTGTATATGAGTTGTTTATAAGTGAGATTGATTTTGCAAAGGGAAAATTTGCAGATTCAACTTTAAAAATTAATAATTTAGATCAATTAAAGAATAAAATCATTAAAGTGATTATTATTGTGTTAATTGTTAAATTCTTTGAAAAAGTCTTGAAATTATCTCATAATTTTTCGACACCAAATGACTTATTATTATTCAGCGTCTCAATTTTAGCAATTTGTATCGGTTATTATTTGATAAACAGAAAATAAATACTTTTAGATCAAAATATTAAAAAATAGATAGTACATTATTTCACTGAAAAAATAAGGCTATCGATATCAGCATTGTAATCTGTTATAAAATGATATAATCCTTCATTAATAGCTATTGGAATCTGATTGTGGTTTATTCCATAAACTATTTTCTTCTTTATTAAATCATGTTCTTTTAAAAAAGAAATATGACGTGTATCAATATCATTATAAAAGCTAGCAAGAAAATCGGGTCTGTATTTAACAGGTATTAAATAATATACCCATTCTTTACCGCTAGAATACCCTTCAAGTACTGTTTTAATATTATGATTTTTAAATTTTAAATATGCTAAAAACAAAATATTAGCATCTGCTATAAGAAAATTATTCAAACTTTGATTTTGTTCTAATTTAAGTATCAATTTATCAGCAATCCGTTTCGAGGGATTAACCTTAATATCTAAATAAATTAAGTTAAAATCTGAATAATTCTTTAACAAATCATCAATCAACAACACACTATTAGAAGTTTTAAAACCATTATTTAAGATTTTTAAATC
>JABICI010000115.1 GCA_018652335.1 Flavobacteriales bacterium | reverse complement strand
GGTAGAGTTGTAGAAGATGCGAAAATTACAGTTGTTGATATTTACGGAAAGGGGATTGAAAAATACGAGATTAACGATACAGATAGATATATTATTAAGCGAGCTACAAAGGCTAGCGGTGTTTACTTTTTAGAAGTTGAAATAGGAAGCACAAAAACGAATACTAAAATAATTATTAAGTAATATACTTTAAATAGTATTTAAAAAATTATTAATGGGTGCTAAAATATTTAGCACCCATTTTATATTTTCATTTGAAAATCATTAGTTTATATAGAAACAAGAGAATTCTACACTTAAGAATATATTTGCATAAAAAAAACGCCATCATTTTTTTATTTTGTAGAATAAATTACTAAATTTGCCGCCCATTTAAGTGAAGAAATAATATGCCAACAATACAACAACTAGTAAGAAAAGGAAGAACATCTATAGTAAAAAAGAGTAAATCCTTAGCTTTAAAAAGCTGTCCTCAAAGAAGAGGGGTATGCACAAGAGTTTATACAACTACTCCTAAAAAACCAAATTCTGCTTTAAGAAAAGTTGCCAGAGTGAGATTAACTAATGGGAACGAAGTAAATGCATATATTGGAGGAGAAGGACATAATTTACAAGAATATTCTGTTGTATTAGTTAGAGGTGGAAGAGTAAAAGATTTACCGGGAGTTCGTTATCATATTGTTAGAGGTGCTTTAGATACTTCTGGTGTTAGTGATAGAACTCAAAGAAGATCTAAATATGGGGTTAAAAGACCTAAGAAGAAGTAATTATATAAGAAATGAGAAAAAAAAGCGCTAAAAAAAGAATTTTATTGCCAGATCCAAGATTTGGAAATACAACTATAACAAGATTTGTAAATAATTTAATGTTTGATGGTAAGAAATCAACTGCATTTAAAGTCTTTTATACAGCATTAGAAAATATTTCTTCTAAGGTTGAAGAAGAAGAGGCTTTAGTTGTTTTTGAGAAAGCATTAGAAAACGTAATGCCACATGTCGAGGTCAGATCCAAAAGAATTGGAGGTGCAACTTTTCAAATACCCCATCCAGTTAGAGAGGATAGAAGAGTCTCTTTGGGAATGAAATGGATGATTGCAGCAGCAAGAAATAGAAATGAAAAAACTATGGATGCAAAGCTAACTGCAGAGCTTTTAGCTGCATATAAAGAAGAGGGTGCTGCTTACAAGAAAAAACAAGATACTCATAGGATGGCTGAAGCAAATAAGGCTTTTTCACATTTCAGATTTTAATTTAATAAAATGGCTAGAGATTTAAAATTTACAAGAAACATTGGTATTGCAGCTCATATTGACGCTGGAAAGACTACTACTACAGAGAGAATATTATATTATGGAGGTGTTAACCATAAGATTGGTGAAGTTCATGATGGAGCAGCAACAATGGACTGGATGGAGCAAGAGCAGGAGAGAGGTATTACCATTACTTCAGCTGCAACTACATTAGGATGGGATTACAGAGGTAAAAATTACCATGTTAATATAATTGACACACCTGGTCACGTTGACTTTACTGTAGAGGTAAATAGATCTCTTAGAGTTTTAGATGGATTAGTATTTTTGTTTAGTGCTGTTGATGGTGTTGAACCTCAATCAGAGACAAATTGGAGGTTAGCTAATAATTATAATGTTCCAAGAATTGGTTTTGTTAATAAAATGGACCGTCAGGGAGCAAATTTTCTAAAAGTATCTGCCCAAGTTAAAGAGATGCTTGGAAGTCATGCACTTCCTTTACAAATTCCTATTGGAGCAGAAGATGAATTTAAAGGTGTAGTTGATCTAATAAACTTTAAGGGAATTGTTTGGAATGAGGAAGACCAAGGAATGACTTTTGAAGAAGTAGAAATTCCTGTTGATATTATTGATGAAGCAAGAGATTATAGGGGTCAGCTTTTAGAAGCTGTTGCAGAATTTGACGATACTTTAATGGAAAAGTATTTTGAGGATGAAAACTCCTTAACTGAAAGAGAGATACTAGACGCGCTAAGAGCAGCAACAATTTCTGGAAAAGTTGTACCGATGATGTGTGGATCAGCTTTTAAAAACAAAGGTGTTCAGGCTATGCTTGATATGGTAATGGAAATTTTACCTTCTCCTTTAGATGTTGAAGCAATAATTGGTAAGAATCCAGATACTGAAGAAGAAGAAAGTAGAAAGCCTTCTTTCGATGCTCCCTTTTCTGCATTGGCTTTCAAAATTGCAACAGACCCTTATGTTGGTAGATTGTGTTTCACTAGAGCTTATTCTGGAACTCTTGATCAAGGAACGTTTGTTTACAATTCAAGAACAGGTAAAAAAGAGAGAATTTCTAGAATATACCAGATGCATTCTAATAAGCAAAATCAGATTGATGCGCTTGGCGCTGGAGATATCGCTGCGTTGGTAGGTTTTAAAGATATTAGAACTGGTGATACGCTTTGTGATTTAAAATCACCTATTGTGCTTGAATCAATGGATTTTCCAGAGCCTGTAATTGGCATTGCAGTTGAGCCAAAGACACAAAAAGATCTTGATAAGCTAGGTGTGGCTTTAGGTAAACTTGCTGAAGAAGACCCAACATTTACAGTTAAGACTGATGAAGATTCTGGACAGACAATTATTTCTGGAATGGGAGAACTTCATCTTGATATTATCGTCGATAGATTAAGAAGAGAGTTTGATGTTGATGTTAATCAAGGTGCTCCACAGGTAGCTTACAAAGAATCAATTACAACTGCTGTTGATCACAAGGAGGTTTACAAAAAACAATCTGGTGGTAGAGGTAAATTTGCTGATATTAGATTTGAATTGTCACCAGTTGATGCTGATTTTGAAGGAGATGGTTTGCAATTTGTTAACGAAATAAAAGGAGGTAATATTCCTAAAGAATTTATTCCTTCTGTTGAAAAAGGATTCACTATGGCCATGTCTAATGGGGTTTTGGCAGGCTTTCCAATCAACACTTTGAAAGTTAGATTGTATGATGGTTCTTATCATGATGTTGATTCAGATGCCTTGTCTTTTGAAATATGTGCTCAAATTGCTTTTAAAACAGCAGCTAAACAAGCATCGCCTAAAATATTAGAACCAATAATGAAGTTAACAGTTATTACCCCTGAAGAAAATATGGGTGATGTTATTGGTGATTTAAATAGAAGAAGAGGTCAGGTTGAAGGTATGGATGATAAAGGGGGGGCAAAAGTTGTAAATGGAAAAGTACCATTATCAGAAATGTTTGGATATATCACTGACTTAAGAACAATTACATCAGGAAGAGCGACTTCTACAATGGAATTTTTTGATTTTGTTGAGGCTCCAAGGAATGTATCTGATGAAGTAATTAAAAAAGTTAAAGGAGAATAATTAATACAGTTAAAATGGCACAAAGAGTTAGAATAAAATTAAAATCATTTGATCATACATTAGTAGATCAATCTGCAGAGAAAATAGTTAAGACTGTAAAAAATTCTGGAGCAATTATTAGTGGGCCAATCCCATTACCTACTCACAAAAGAATATTTACTGTGTTAAGATCTCCTCACGTTAATAAAAAAGCTAGAGAGCAATTTCAGCTAACTAATCATAAAAGATTGATGGATATTTTTAGCTCGTCATCAAAGACTATTGATGCATTGATGAAGTTAGAATTGCCGAGTGGAGTTCATGTAGAAATTAAAGTAATTTAAAAAAAAATAAAAATGCCCGGTTTAATTGGTAAAAAAATAGGAATGACCTCTATCTTCTCAGAAGAGGGGAAAAATATTCCATGTACAATTTTAGAAGTTGGTCCTTGTATGGTAACTCAAATCAAAACTGAAGAAATTGATGGCTACAATGCTGTACAGCTTGGTTATGATGATAAGAAAGAAAGTAGAGTTGGTAAGGCAGCGTTAGGTCATTTTAAGAATGCTAAATCTTCACCTTTAAAAAAACTTGTAGAATTTGGTTCTGATTTTGATGAAGCTTTATTGGGTGTAACTTATAATGCTGATTTATTTCAGGAAGGTGACTTTGTTTCAATCTCTGGAACTTCAAAAGGTAAAGGTTTTCAGGGGGTAGTAAAGCGTCATAATTTTAGAGGAGTGGGAGATGCTACTCACGGGCAGCACAACAGATTGAGAGCGCCTGGTTCTATTGGTGCGGCTTCATATCCTGCAAGAGTATTTAAAGGAATGCGAATGGCAGGGCAAACTGGAAATGCAAGGGTTAAGGTTGATAACCTACAAGTCGTAAAGGTATTAGTTGAAAAAAATATGGTAGTAGTTAAGGGAGCTGTTCCTGGAGCTAAAAATTCATATATAACAATTGAAAAATAATGAAATTAGCAATACATAATATTAAAGGAAAAGAAACTACAAAAAAAGTAGATTTATCGAAAGATGTTTTTGGTGTTGAGCCAAATGATCATGCTATATACTTAGATGTCAAACAATATCTAGCAGCTCAGAGATCTGGTACACATAAAACTAAAGGAAGATCTGAAGTAAAAGGAAGTAGAAGAAAACTTAGAAAACAAAAAGGAAGCGGTGCGGCAAGAGTTGGTGATATTAAAAACCCATTATTTAGAGGTGGTGGTAGAGTTTTTGGTCCAGAACCTAGAAATTATGCCTTTAAGGTTAATAAGAAAGTAAAGAGGATTGCTAGAAAATCTGCACTAACTCACAAAGCTAAAACTAAGAACATCATTGTTTTGGAAGACTTTAATTTTAAGCAAGTTAGTACAAGTCAGTATGTTGATTTTCTATCAAATTTTGATTTACTTGATAATAAAACTGTATTAGTGCTTGCTGAGTCAAATAAAAATATATTTTTGTCTTCCCGAAATCTTAAAAGGGCTAGGGTTGTATTAGCTTCAGAACTAAATACTTATGATGTTATGAATGCTAATAAATTAATGTTAATGGAGTCATCTATTAACGAAATAGTAAAGAATTTTTAATTTTAAACCAATGAGCATTATAAAGAAACCGATAATTACTGAGAAAATGACAGATCAAAGCGAGAAATATAATCGCTATGCTTTTGTTGTTGATAGAAAGGTAAATAAAATTGAAATCAAAAAAGCTGTAGCTGATATGTATGACGTTACTGTAGATTCGGTAAGAACTATGGTTTGTATTGGTAAGAAAAGAGTTCGGGGTACCAAATCTGGAATGATTGTTGGTAAGACTTCAACATATAAAAAAGCTATAGTAACTTTAGCTGAAGGAGATTCTATTGATTTTTATAGTAATATTTAATTAGAAGAAAATGGCATTAAAAAAGTTTAGACCAATAACACCAGGACAGCGACATAAGGTTGCTCTTACTTTTGATGATATAACTACATCAAAACCAGAAAAAAGTTTACTTCTTAAAAAGAAGAAATCAGGTGGTAGAAATGACACTGGTAAAATGACTATTGAGAATATTGGTGGTGGTCATAAGCAAAGGTATAGAATTATTGATTTTAAAAGAGATAAATTTAGTATACCTGCGAAGGTTGCTACTATAGAATATGATCCTAACAGAACTGCTAATATTGCTTTACTGCATTATGTTGATGGTGAAAAAAGATATATGATAGCTCCTACAGGTTTAGAAGTTGGTACGGAGGTTGTTTCAGATAAGAATGCTCCTATCAAAGTTGGTAATTGCCTTCCATTGTCTAGTCTTCCTTTAGGAACCGTTATACACAATATTGAGTTAAAACCTGGACAAGGTGCTATACTTGTAAGGAGTGCTGGTTCATCTGCTCAGCTAATGGCAAAAGATGGTAAATATGCTGTAATTAAGTTGTCTTCTGGAGAAATCAGAAAAATACTAATGACTTGTCTTGCGACGATTGGATCAGTTTCTAATCATCAACATCAGTTAGAGGTTCATGGAAAAGCTGGAAGAAGAAGATGGATGGGTAGACGACCTAACGTAAGAGCTACAGTTAAGAATCCAGTTGATCATCCTATGGGAGGAGGTGAAGCTAAATCTTCTGGAGGGCATCCAAGAAATAAAAATGGTGTACCTGCTAAGGGATACAAGACAAGAGACAAAAAGAAGGCTTCAAGTATGTATATAATTGAAAGAAGAAAAAAGAAATAAGATATGGCTAGATCATTAAAAAAAGGACCTTTTATTCACTATAAGTTGCAGAGAAAAGTGGATGCTATGAATGAATCAGGAAAGAATTCATTAATTAAAACTTGGTCAAGAGCATCAATGATATCTCCAGAATTTGTTGGAAAAACATTTGCTGTTCATAATGGAAAACAGTTTATTCCTGTTTTTGTTACCGATAATATGGTTGGTCATAAATTAGGAGAGTTTTCACCAACACGAACTTTCAGAGGTCATGGAAATAACAGAAAAAAATAATTAAATGGGTGCAAGAAAAAGAATAAAAGCAGATGCAATGAAGGAAGCGAGAAAGAATGTCGCTTTTGCTAAATTGAATAATTGTCCTACTTCACCTAGAAAGATGAGGTTAATAGCTGATCTTATTAGAGGTATGAACGCTGATAGAGCTTTAGCTGAACTTAAGTTAAATCCTAAAGAAGCTTCATCGAGAATGGAGAAGTTATTATTATCTGCACTCGCTAATTGGGAAGCTAAAAATGAGGGTAAAAGAATGGACGAGAGTAATTTATATATTTCAGAGGTTAAAGTTGATGGTGGAAGAATGCTCAAAAGAGTTCAGCCAGCTCCTCAAGGTCGCGCACACAGAATTAGAAAGAGATCAAATCATGTTACTTTAGTGGTTGATAGTCGAATAACATCAGAAGTAAAACAATAATATGGGACAAAAGGCAAACCCAATAGGGAATAGATTAGGTATTATCAGAGGATGGGAATCAAACTGGTACGGTGGTAATGATTTTGGAGATAAATTAGCTGAAGATGCTAAAATAAGAAAGTATCTTATGGCAAGATTGTCAAAAGCTAGTGTTTCAAAAATTGCTATTGAAAGAACATTAAGATTAGTAACACTAACAATTCATACTTCTAGACCAGGGATTATTATAGGTAAAGGAGGTCAAGAGGTTGAAACATTAAAAGAAGAAGTTAAAAAGATTACAGATAAAGATATTCAAATAAATATTTTTGAAGTTAAAAGACCAGAGCTTGAAGCTACATTAGTTGCTGATAGTATTGCAAGACAAATTGAAGGAAGAGTTTCGTATAAACGTGCTACAAAGATGGCTATTGCGTCATCTATTAGAATGGGAGCCGAAGGTATCAAGGTTCAGATTTCTGGAAGATTAAATGGTGCGGAAATGGCAAGATCAGAAATGATGAAGGAAGGTAGAACTCCATTACATACTTTTAGAGCAGATATTGATTATGCACTTTCAGAGGCTTTAACTCAATATGGTTTAATAGGTATTAAGGTTTGGATATGCAGAGGTGAAGTTTATGGTAAGCGCGACTTAATGTTACACTTTAAATCGTCTAAGAAGAAAGATGGCTCTAGAAATGATAATAAGAACAGAAGAAGATAATTTTAATTTAGAAAAGAACTAAGAAATGTTACAGCCAAAGAAAACTAAATTCAGAAAGATGCAAAAGGGCAAGATGAAAGGCGATGCTCAGAGAGGTCATCAATTGTCCTTTGGATCTTTTGGTATTAAAGCTCTTGAAGAATGTTGGATGACAGCTCGTCAAATTGAATCAGCTCGTATTGCAGTTACACGTTACATGAAGAGACAAGGTCAGGTTTGGATTAGAGTCTTCCCTGATAAACCTATCACTAAAAAACCTGCAGAAGTTCGTATGGGTAAGGGTAAAGGTAGTGTTGAGGCTTGGGTAGCAAGAATCAGTCCTGGAAGAATTATATTTGAATGTGATGGAGTTGATATAGATACAGCGAAGGAAGCACTAAGATTAGCTGCTCAAAAATTACCTATTAAAACGAAATTTGTAATTAGAAGAGATTTACGAAATAATTAATTAAATGAAAGCACAAATATTAACAGATATGCCAATTGGGGAACTAAACGATCTTTTACAATCTGAAAGAGATAGGTTAGTTAAAATGAAAATGAGTCATGCAGTTTCTCCATTAGAGAATCCAATGCAAATTAAATTTGCGAGAAAAACAGTAGCAAGAATTATGACTGAGCTTTCAAGAAGAAACATTTCAAAATAAATAATGATGGAGAGAAATTTAAGAAAAGAAAGAATAGGGATAGTAGCTAGCAATAAGATGGATAAATCAATTGTTGTTGCTATTGAAAGAAAAGTTAAACATGGTTTGTACGGTAAATTTGTTAAGAAAACATCAAGATTTGTTGCTCATGATGAAGAGAATACTTGCAATGAAGGAGATACTGTAAAAATTATGGAGACAAGACCTTTAAGTAAAAGTAAAAATTGGAGATTAGTAGAAATTATCGAAAGAGTTAAATAAAATGATACAACAAGAATCAAGAATAAAAGTAGCTGATAATAGTGGTGCAAAAGAATTACTTTGTATTAGAGTATTAGGTGGTACAAAAACGCGTTATGCTTCTATTGGTGATAAAATCGTAGGCACAGTTAAACATGCTATGCCATCAGGTAATATTAAAAAAGGACAGGTTGTTAAAGCTGTAGTCGTAAGAACTAAAAAAGAGGTAAGAAGAGCAGATGGATCATATATTCGTTTTGGCGATAATGCATGTGTAATCATTGATGAAAATAGTCAAATGAAGGGTACTAGAGTTTTTGGCCCTGTTGCTCGTGAATTGCGTGATAATGATTTTATGAAGATAGTTTCTTTAGCTCCAGAAGTATTATAAAAAAAATAAGATGGCAAAAATTAAGATAATAAAAAACGATATAGTTGTAGTAACTACTGGAAACTCAAAAGGAGTTAAAGGTAAAGTTATTAAAGTATTTCCAAAGGAAAACAAGGCTATGGTTGAAGGTGTTAATTTGATTTCTAAGCATACAAAACCAAATGCTGCAAATCCGCAAGGAGGAATTGTTAAACAAGAAGCAAAAATTCATATTTCTAACCTTGTTTTGATAGATCCTAAGTCAGGAGATGCAACTAAAGTCGGAAGAAAAAAAGAAGTTAAATCAGGTAAGTTAGTGAGATTCGCTAAAAAAACTGGAGAAGTAATTAAATAATGGAATATATACCAAGACTCAAAACAAAGTACCAAGAAGAGGTTGTAAAAAACCTTAAAGGAAACTATAAATCTGTAATGCAAGTGCCTAAATTGGTTAAGATTTGTCTTAATCAAGGAATAGGTAAAGCTGCGTCAGATAAAAAACAAATTGAGGCGGCTCATCAAGAAATGTCTATAATTGCTGGCCAGAAGGCTATGCTGACTAATTCAACTAAAGACATATCAAATTTTAAATTAAGAAAAGGTATGCCTGTTGGTGTTATGGTAACTTTAAGAGGTAATCAAATGTATGAATTTCTTGAGAGATTTATTACTTCAACTTTACCTCGTGTTCGTGATTTTTCAGGTTTACCAGTTAAAGGTTTTGATGGTAGAGGAAATTATACAATGGGAATAAAAGAACAAATAGCTTTTCCAGAAATAAGTATTGATAAAATTAAAAATATAACAGGTATGGATATTACCTTTGTAACTAGTACAGATTCAAATGAAGAATCTTTAGTTTTACTAAGGGAACTTGGATTACCTTTTCAAAAATAATATATGGCAAAAGAATCTATGAAAGCTCGTGAAGTCAAAAGAGCTAAAACTGTAGCAAAATATGCTGAAAAAAGAGCTGCTCTCAAAGCAGCTGGTGATTATGAAGGTTTACAAAAATTACCTAAAGATGCATCTCCAATTAGAATGCATAATAGGTGTAAGCTGACAGGTAGACCAAAAGGGTATATCAGACAATTTGGTATATCTAGAGTTAAATTTAGAGAAATGGCTAACTTCGGTTTAATACCTGGAGTTAAAAAAGCAAGTTGGTAACAAATAAATAATAATAAAGATGTTTACAGATCCAATAGCAGATTATTTGACGAGAGTTAGAAATGCACAAATGGCAGGCCACAAAGTTGTTGATATACCTGCATCAAATATGAAAAAATCTATAACTGAAATTTTGCACGATAAAGGTTACATTTTAAATTTTAAGTTTGAAGAGACAAAAAATAATCAAGGTAATATTAAGATTGCACTAAAGTACAGTGTTCAATCTAAATTACCTGCGATTAAGAAGTTAATTAGAATTTCGAAACCTGGATTAAGAAAGTATGCTGATGCTACTAACTTACCGCGTGTAATTAACGGTTTAGGTATTGCTATAATTTCAACATCTAAAGGTTTAATTACTGACAAAGAGGCTAGAAATCTAAATGTTGGTGGTGAAGTAATATGTCACGTATATTAATTGATAAATAATAGTAATAATGTCAAGAATCGGAAATAACCCAATTACAGTTCCTGAAACAGTTAATGTTTCTTTAGAAGGTTCTGAAATAATTGTTAAAGGTAAATTAGGAGAACTTTCTCAAACTATTGATTCCTCAATAAGCGTTTCAGTTAATGAAAATATAATCTCTTTAACAAGAGAATCTGATAATAAAGATGTGAGATCTAAGCATGGATTGTATAGAGCTTTAATTTCAAATATGATTGAAGGAGTAATTAATGGTCATACCAAAAAACTTGAGTTAAGAGGTGTTGGTTACAGAGCTTCAACTCAAGGTAAGAAATTAGATATTTCTGTTGGTTATTCTCACAATATCATATTTGATATTCCTGATGAGGTAAAAGTAACTGCTGAAACAGAAAAAGGAAAAGCGCCAATTGTAACTATTTCTGGTCATGATAAACAATTGGTAGGAGCTATAGCGGCAAGAATTAGAGCTGAAAGAAAACCTGAACCATATAAAGGTAAGGGTATTAGGTATGTTGATGAATATGTAAGGAAAAAAGCAGGTAAAACTGCTGCTAAATAAAAGAATATTATAATGCAATCAAAAAAAGACGCTAGAAAGAGAGTAAGATACTCTATTAGAAAGAAGGTTTCAGGAACATCTGAAAGACCTAGACTTGCTGTTTTTAGATCAAATAAAGAGATTTATGCTCAGTTAATAGATGATGTTTCAAACGTTACATTAACGTCAGCATCTTCTGCTTCTTCTAAAGGAACAAAAACTGAACAAGCATCTGCAGTAGGAAAATTAATAGCTGATAATGCTTTAAAAGCAGGATTTAGTTCAGTAGTATTTGATAGAGGTGGTTTTTTATACCACGGTAGAGTTAAAGCACTTGCTGAATCAGCTCGTGAAGGAGGTTTAAAATTTTAAGAAATTAATATATGTTAAAATTAGCACAAAATAAAAGAGTAAATATTTCTGGAGACATTGAGTTAAAAGATAGACTTGTTGGAGTCCAAAGAGTTGTTAAAGTAACTAAAGGTGGTAGAGCTTTTAGGTTCTCAGCTATTGTCGTTGTTGGTGATGAAAAAAGTGTTGTTGGTATTGGATTAGGTAAATCTAAGGATGTAGCTACAGCTATACAGAAAGGTATTGAATCTGCTAAGAAAAATTTAGTAAGGATTCCTATATACAAGGGTACCATTCCGCATGAACAGGTAGCTAAATTTAAAGGTGCTTCTGTATTGATTAAACCTGCTTCAAATGGTACTGGTGTTAAAGCTGGTGGTGCTATGCGTGCTGTATTAGAAAGTGCTGGTGTAAAAGATATTCTTGCAAAATCTAAAGGTTCTGCAAATTCTCATAATCTAGTAAAAGCTACTCTAAAGGCACTACTTGAATTAAGAGACCCAAGAACTGTAGCTATGCAAAGAGGTGTAACAATGGATAAGGTATTTAACGGATAATTATATTATGGACAAGATTAAAATAAAACAAGTTAGGAGTAGAATTGGAAGGCCTAAAGATCAGAGAAGAACTTTAGATGCTTTGGGACTTAGAAAAATGAATGCAGTTGTTGAACATAATGCAACTCCACAAATATTAGGAATGGTAAACAAAGTTTCTCATTTAATAAATGTAGTAAAATAATATTCATATGGAATTACAAAATTTAAAACCTGTTGAAGGTTCTATAAAAAATAAAAAGAGGGCCGTAGGAAGAGGAGAAGGGTCTAAAAAAGGTGGTACTTCAACACGAGGACATAAGGGTGCAAAATCACGTTCTGGATATTCAAGAAAAATTGGATTTGAAGGTGGTCAGCAACCACTTCAAAGAAGAGTACCTAAATTTGGATTTACTTCACCAAATCGTGTTGAATATAATGGTGTTAATATTGATACTATAGAATCTTTAGTTAACTCTAAAAAACTAAAATCAAGTATTGTAAAAAAAGATTTAATGAATAATGGACTTGTTCAAAAAAATGATTTAGTTAAGATTTTAGGAAGAGGAACCCTTTCTGTTAAAATTAATATTGAGGCAGATGCTTTTTCAGCATCAGCTAAACTCTCTATTGAAAAGGCAGGTGGTACCGCAACTATCATAGAAAAGTAAAATGAAAAAATTTTTAGAAACTATTAAAAATATTTGGAAAATTGAAGAACTAAGAAATAGAATCTTAGTTACTTTAGGTATTTTAGCCATCTATAGACTTGGATCTTTTGTTGTTATTCCTGGTGTTGATCCTTCACAGCTTTCAGCTTTACAAGACCAAACTTCCGATGGACTATTAGGATTATTAAATATGTTTACTGGTGGTGCATTTTCTCAAGCCTCCATTTTTGCATTGGGAATAATGCCTTATATTTCTGCATCTATTGTTGTACAATTACTAGGTATGGCGATTCCTTATTTCCAAAAATTACAAAAAGAAGGCGAAAGTGGTAGAAGAAAGATTAATAATATCACAAGATATTTAACAATACTTATTACTGGAGGACAAGCACCAGGATATATTGCTAACCTTAAGGCAACGTTACCTGAATCAGCATTTTTATTACCTGCTGGAGGTTTTTGGGCATCTTCAATTATTATTTTAGTTACTGGTACTATGTTTGTTATGTGGTTAGGAGAAAAGATAACAGACAGAGGAATTGGTAATGGAATTTCCTTGTTAATTATGATTGGGATAATTGCTGGTTTACCACAATCTTTAATGCAAGAGTTTGTAGCTGCTTTAGGTTCAACCGGTGGTGGTTTAGTAATTTTTATGGTTGAAATGCTTGCATTGCTTATTGTTATAATGATATCCATTTTATTAGTTCAAGGAACAAGACGTATACCTGTTCAATATGCTAAACGAGTTGTTGGTAATAAACAATATGGTGGTGTACGACAGTTTATTCCTTTAAAAGTTAATGCTGCCGGAGTTATGCCAATAATATTTGCTCAAGCAATAATGTTTGTCCCAATTACATTAGTTGGATTCTCTGACAGTGAAAGTTTACAGGGAATAGCATCAGTTTTAACAGATTTTGGTGGATTTTGGTATAATTTCATGTTTTTTATAATGATTGTTCTGTTTACATATTTTTATACTGCTATTACTGTTAATCCTAACCAAATGGCTGATGATATGAAAAAAAATGGTGGATTTATACCAGGTATAAAACCAGGAAGAGCAACATCTGATTATCTTGATGCAGTAATGTCACGTATTACATTTCCGGGATCACTATTTTTAGGTTTTGTTGCAATACTTCCTGCTTTTGCTATGGCTGCTGGTGTAAACATGCAGTTCGCTCAGTTTTATGGAGGTACTTCATTATTAATTTTAGTTGGTGTGATTTTAGATACACTTCAACAAATTGAAAGTCATCTACTAATGCGTCATTATGACGGGTTAATGGATTCAGGGAGGATAAAGGGAAAATCTTCTGGAAATATGATGTAATCATTTTATATGATAAATTATAAATCAGAAGAAGAGATAGATTTAGTTAGAAAAAGTTCTTTACTTGTTGCTAATACCCATGCAGAAATTGCAGGGCTTATTAAACCTGGGATAACAACTTTAGCATTAGATAAAATTGCTGAAGAATTTATTAGAGATAATGGTGGTGAACCTGCTTTTAAGGGATATAATGGTTTTCCTAATACCCTTTGTATGTCACCAAATCATCAAGTAGTACACGGTATTCCAAATAGTAATGTATTAAAAAATGGAGATATTCTATCAGTTGATTGTGGCGTGTTAATGAATGATTACTATGGGGACTCCGCTTATACTTATGAAGTTGGTATTGTTAATGATAGTACTAAAAAGTTACTTGAAGTTACAAAAGAATCACTTTTAAAAGGAATTGAAATGGCTTGTGTTGGAAATAGAATTGGTGATATCAGTTCAGCTATTCAAAATTATGCTGAATCTTTTGGTTATTCAGTTGTAAGAGAGTTAGTAGGTCATGGTTTGGGAAAAAAATTACACGAATCTCCTGAAGTACCTAATTATGGTAAATCTGGAAATGGAATTATTCTTAAAGAAGGTTTAGTAATTGCAATTGAACCAATGATTAATATGGGTAAAAGAGGTATAAAGCAACATAACGATGGATGGACAATAACAACTATTGATAATAAACCATCTGCACATTTTGAACACACTATTGTTGTTCGAAAAGGAAAGGCGGAAATATTATCAAGTTTTGTAGATATAGAAAAAAAAATAAATGGCTAAACAAGGAAATATAGAATTAGATGGCGTAATAGTGCAAGCATTATCAAATGCAATGTTTAGAGTTGAACTTGAAAATGGACATGAAGTTGTTGCACATATTTCTGGTAAAATGAGAAAATTCTATATAAAACTATTAACTGGCGATAAAATAAAACTTGAGATGTCTCCTTACGATTTAACAAAAGGAAGAATAACTTACAGGTACTAATTAAAAAAAAGAAAATGAAAGTACGAGCATCAGTAAAAAAAAGAAGTGAAGATTGCATCATCGTGAAAAGAAAAGGTCGCGTTTATGTAATCAATAAAAAAAACCCTAGATATAAACAAAGACAAGGTTAAAAATGGCAAGAATACAAGGTATTGATTTACCAAAAAATAAAAGAGGAGTTATTGGATTAACTTATGTATATGGAATTGGTTCATCTTTTGCAAAAGCAATTTTAGATGAAGCAAAAATTTCTCATGATATTAAGGTTCAAGATTGGACAGATGAACAAGCAAGTGCTATCAGAGCTATTATAGCTGATAACTACACAGTAGAAGGAGAATTAAGAGCTGAGACTAAGATGAGTATTAAGCGACTAATGGATATTGGTTGTTATAGAGGTATACGTCACAGAACTGGCTTACCTCTGAGAGGACAGAAAACTAAAAACAACTCTAGAACTAGAAAAGGAAAAAGGAAAACAGTTGCTAACAAAAAGATTGCAACTAAATAAAACATAGTATGGCTAAAACAACAAAAAAAAATACAGTAAGAGTTGAAGCAGAGGGACAAGCGCATATTCATGCGAGCTTCAATAATATTATCATTTCACTAACAAATAACAGTGGACAAGTAATTTCTTGGTCATCTGCGGGTAAAATGGGATTTAGAGGATCAAAGAAGAACACTCCTTATGCTGCTCAGATGGCAGCGGAAGATTGTTCAAAAGTTGCTCTTGAGAAAGGTCTAAAAAGAGTAAAGGTTTATGTTAAGGGACCTGGTCAAGGTAGAGAATCTGCAATTAGATCGATTCATAATTCAGGAATTATCGTAACAGAAATTATTGATATTACTCCATTACCACATAATGGATGTAGACCACCTAAGAAAAGAAGAGTTTAATTAATTATATTAAAAAAAATGGCAAGATATACAGGCCCAACATCAAGAATAGCAAGAAGATTCGGAGAACCAATTTTTGGTCCAGATAAAGCTTTAGCAAAAAAAGCTTATGGTCCCGGACAGCATGGTAATCAACGTAGAAGAGGAAAAGAATCTGCTTATGGTGTGCAGTTAATGGAAAAGCAAAAAGCTAAATTTACTTATGGTATCTTAGAGAAGCAATTTTCTAATTTGTTTAAAGAGGCGCTCAGAAGAAAAGGAGTTACAGGTGAAGTTTTACTTCAAATGTGTGAGATGCGTTTAGATAATGTTGTATTTAGATTAGGACTTGCTCCTACAAGAAGAGCAGCAAGACAATTGGTGACGCATAATCATATCACTGTTAATGGTGATAATATTAATATACCTTCTTTTGCCTTGAGAGTTGGTGATCTAGTATCTGTTAGAGAAAGATCAAAATCTTTAGAAGTAATTGACAATGCAATTGCTTCTAATAAAATTCAAATGGAATGGCTTGAATTTAATTCAGAAACAAAAGTTGGTAAGGTAATAGCTGCACCTGAAAGAATTCAGATTCCAGAGAATATTAAAGAACAAGTAATAGTAGAGTTATACTCCAAATAAAATAATTAAAAAATTAAATATGTCAATTTTAAATTTTCAAAAGCCTGATGAGGTTATAATGATAAATGAGGAAGCTAATCAAGGAAATTTCGAGTTTCGTCCTCTTGAACCTGGATATGGTTTAACTGTTGGTAATGCTTTAAGAAGAGTTTTGTTATCATCTTTAGAAGGATTTGCTATTACATCAATTAAGATAACTGGTGTTGATCATGAATTTTCTACTATTGAAGGTGTTGTTCAGGATATAGCAGAAATTATTTTAAATATCAAGCAAGTTAGGTTCAAGCAACAAATTGATTCTGTTGAATCTGAAGTTGCTACTCTTAAAGTTACAAAGAGTGATAATGTAACTGCAGCTGATATTGCAAGTAGTTTATCTAATTTTCAAGTTCTTAATACTGACCAAGTAATATGTGAAATGAATAAATCTGTTACTTTTGAGATGGAATTTACTATTTCAAAGGGAAGAGGATATGTTCCTGCAGATGAAAATATAGATGAAGATGCTTCAATTGGTACAATTGCGATTGATTCAATTTTTACTCCAATTAAAAATGTTAATTATAATATAGAAAATTATAGAGTAGGTCAGAAGACCGATTTCGAGAAGTTAAATTTCAATATTACAACTGATGGTTCAATTGAACCAAAAAATGCGTTAACTGAAGCTTCTAAGATTCTTATTCAGCATTTCATGCTTTTTTCTGATGAAAAAATTAATTTAGAGGAGGAAATAGTTGATGATTTTGATGAAGATACACTACACATGCGACAACTTTTAAAAACTGAATTAACTGAATTTGGTTTGTCAGTTAGAGCACTAAATTGTTTGAAAACTGCTGAGGTGTTTACTTTAGGTGAGTTGGTTTCATTTAAAAAATCAGATATGTTAAAGTTTAGAAACTTTGGTAAAAAATCACTTACTGAGTTAGAAGATTTAGTTTCCGAGAAAGGATTAACATTTGGTTTTGATGTTGAAAAGTATAATTAAAGAATAAAAGATTAGAATAAAATGAGACACGGAAAAAAATTTAATCACTTAAGTAGAAAATCTGCACATAGGAAAGCAATGCTTTCAAATATGGCATGTTCATTAATTGAGCATAAGCGTATTAAAACTACATTGGCAAAAGCAAAAGCTCTTAGGGTATATATAGAACCTTTAATTACTAAATCTAAGAATGATACAACTCACTCAAGAAGAATTGCTTTTTCTTATTTAAAACAAAAAGAAGCAATTACAGAATTATTCAGTGATATTGCAACAAAGGTTTCAGATAGACAAGGAGGCTACACAAGAATTCTTAAACTTAGTAATAGGCTTGGTGATAATGCTCAGATGGCTATTATTGAGTTAGTTGATTATAATGAGGAATATACAACAAATAAGCCTAAGAAATCAAAATCAAGAAGAACAAGGAAAAAGAATTTAGATCAATCTACAATAACTGAATCTAATAAAGATAATATTATAGAGGATGTAACTTCTTCAGAAATTATAGACGTTGCTACTAGTGAGAAGGTAGAAGAGAATATTGTTGAAAAAAAATCATCTGATGTAAAAGATGAAAGTAATATAAAAACAGAAAAAGAAGTTACTGACGCTGAAAATAAAGAGGAAAAAGGAGAGTAGTATTTAATCTTCTTTTTTAATATTTAATTAAGGGTAAGGCTTTGGCTTTACCTTTTTTTTTAAAATAAAATGAAATATAACAAGAAAAAGAATGCAGTTTTATTATTAGAAGATGGCACTGTCTTTCATGGAAAAGCTAACGGTATTGATGGAATAGCTACTGGTGAGTTGTGTTTTAATACTGGTATGACTGGTTATCAGGAAGTATTTACTGATCCTTCTTATTTTGGGCAATTAATGATAACTACCAATGCTCATATAGGTAATTATGGTGTAAAGAAAGAGGAATCTGAGTCATTAGATTTAAAAATATCAGGATTAATCTGCAAGAATTTTAATAATGGTTTTTCTAGAGAAGGAGGAGATACTGATTTACAAACATTTTTTGTTAACCAGAACAAAATTGTAATTTCTGATATTGATACTAGAGCAGTTGTACATCATATTAGAGATAAGGGAGCTATGAATGCTGTAATTTCAACATCTATATTAGATTTAAATGAGCTTTCTAATATTCTTAGTAAAGTTCCTTCAATGAATGGATTAGAGCTTTCATCTTCTGTTTCAACAAATAAATCATATACTTTAGGAGATAAGAATTCAGATATTAAAATTGCTGTTTTAGATCTTGGAGTTAAAAAAAACATATTAAAATGTTTAACTGAAAGAGGTTGTTTGCTTAAGGTTTTTCCTATGAATACCAAATATGATGAAATGAAAATGTGGCAACCAAATGGTTTCTTTTTATCAAATGGTCCAGGTGATCCATCTGCTATGCCAAATGTGATTACAGAAGTTAAGAAAATAATAAAAGATGGAAGAGCTGTCTTTGGTATTTGCTTAGGTCATCAAGCTATAGCAATTTCTGAAGGAATTTCAACTTATAAAATGCATAACGGTCACAGAGGAATTAATCATCCTGTAAAGAATTTAGAGACTGGTAAAGCAGAAGTTACATCACAAAACCATGGATTTGGAATATCAAAAGAAGATATATTTGAAAATTCTAATATTAAGATTACACATATTAATTTAAATGATGATACTGTTGAAGGTATTAGATTGATAAATAATAATTGTTTCTCTGTTCAATATCATCCAGAATCCTCTCCAGGACCACATGACTCAAGATATTTATTTGATAATTTTATTAATAATATTAAAAAAATAAATGAGTAAAATCACTAAAATTCATTCAAGGCAAATATTAGATTCTCGTGGTAATCCTACAATTGAAGCTGAGGTTTATACATCAGATGGTATTATATCAAGAGCAGCTGTCCCCTCAGGAGCTTCAACTGGTCGTTATGAAGCTGTAGAGTTAAGAGATAATGATAATAAGGTTTATTTAGGTAAAGGAGTTTTAAAGGCTGTGAAAAATGTAAATACTATAATTAATGAAGCATTATGTGGAATCGATGTAACTAATCAAAGATTAATCGATACCAAAATGATTAATTTAGATGGTACTAGCGAAAAGAAAATATTAGGTGCTAATTCAATGCTTGCTGTATCTTTAGCATGTTCGAAAGCTTCCTCATTAGTATCAAGAACTTCACTTTATAAACATATTGGTGGAGAACTAGCAACGGAATTACCTATTCCAATGATGAACATATTAAATGGTGGGTCTCATGCTGATAATAGTATTGATTTTCAAGAGTTTATGGTTATGCCAGTTGGTGCAAATTGTTTCTCACAAGCATTACAAATGGGGACAGAAGTATTTCATCATTTAAAGGCTGAACTTAAAAAGCATGGATATTCTACTAATGTTGGAGACGAAGGTGGTTTTGCTCCAAATTTATCATCTAATGAGCAAGCTATAGAAATAGTTTTAAAATCTATTGAATCTGCTGGATATCGTCCTGGTGAAGATATGTATATCGCAATAGATGCAGCAGCTTCTGAATTCTACGATTCAAAAGAGAAATTATATCACTTTCATCAATCAAGTGGTGAAAAACTTACACCACTTCAAATGGTTGATTACTGGAAAGATTGGACTAAGAAATATCCAATTTTATCAATTGAGGATGGATTAGATGAAGATGATTGGGATGCTTGGAAAGCTTTGACAATAAAGATAGGAGATAAAGTACAGCTTGTTGGTGATGATTTATTTGTAACTAATGTAAATCGACTTACAACGGGAATAGAAAACAAAATTGCAAATTCAATTTTGATTAAAGTTAATCAGATTGGTACTTTAAGTGAAACTGTTGATGCTATAAATCTTGCAAAGGATAATAGCTATACTACTATTATGAGTCACAGATCTGGAGAGACTGAAGATACAATTATTGCTGATCTTGCAGTTGCTTTTAATTGTGGGCAAATCAAAACTGGATCTGCTTCAAGATCTGATAGAATAGCTAAATATAATCAGCTTTTAAGAATTGAAGAAGAACTTGGTGAAAAGGCGATTTACACAGGAAAGGATTTCAAATTTCTAAAAAAATAAATACATGAATAATTTAAAAAATTTAAAATGAGTAAAACAGCAGAATTACATTATAATGGTAAAATTTACAAACTTCCAATTGTAACTGGATCAGAAAATGAAAATGCATTAGATATTAGTAAGTTGCGTGGAGAATCAGGTCTAATAACATTAGATCGTGGATTTAAGAATACTGGTTCATGTGAAAGTGCTATAACTTTTTTAAATGGTGAGGAAGGAGTACTTAAATACAGAGGATATTCAATTGAGGAATTAGCTGAAAAATCTACTTTCTTAGAAGTTTCTTTTTTATTAATTTATGGCGAATTGCCAACCCAAAGTGAACTTGACACTTTTACTAAAGATATAACAGAACATTCTTTAGTTCATGAAGATGTCAGAGCAATATTAGATGGTTATCCCTCAAAGGCCCATCCTATGGGAGTATTGTCTTCTCTTGTGTCGTCATTAACTGCTTTTTATCCAAGATCTTTAGATCCTAATCGATCTTCTGAACAAGTTGAAGGAACAATTATCAGAGCTTTAGCAAAATTACCTACTCTTGCAGCTTGGAGTTATAAAAATCGCGTGCGACAACCAATCGTATATCCTAAAAATCATTTAAGCTATTCTGCAAATTTTATGCAGATGATGTTTTCTTTACCGACAACTGATTACGTAGTGAGTCCCGTAATTGCAAAAGCTATTGATAAACTATTAATATTGCATGCTGATCATGAGCAGAATTGCTCAACTTCAACTGTAAGAGTAGTTGGATCCTCTCATGCAAGCTTGTATGCTTCAGTTTCTGCAGGTATTGCAGCCCTATGGGGACCTCTTCATGGAGGTGCTAATCAAGCAGTAATTGAAATGCTTGAAGAAATTAAGTTAGATGGTGGTGATGTTGACAAATTTGTAGCTAAGGCAAAAGATAAAAACGATTCTTTTCGTTTGATGGGTTTTGGGCATCGAGTTTATAAAAGTTTTGATCCTCGTGCTACAATTATTAAAAAAGCTGCAGATGATGTTTTAACAGAACTAAATGTAGTTGATCCTGTTCTTGAAATAGCAAAGAAGTTAGAAAGAGTAGCTTTAGAGGATGATTATTTTAAATCAAGAAATCTTTATCCAAATGTCGATTTTTATTCAGGAATAATATACAGAGCTTTAGGAATCCCAACAGATATGTTTACAGTAATGTTTGCCTTAGGTAGGCTTCCAGGTTGGATTGCGCAGTGGAAAGAAATGAGAGAGAATCATGAACCAATTGGTAGACCTAGACAAGTTTATACTGGAGAAAATGCTAGACCTTATGTTGATTTAGAAAACAGATAAATATTTAATAGTGGGTTATAAATCTTTAAAAGCATGTATTTCTGATTTAAATTCTGTTAACGAACTTAAAAAGATTAAAGAAGAAATAAATCCAGAATTAGAGATGGCCTCAATTCATCTTGAAGAGTTTGCTAATGGAGGAAAAGCAATTCTTTTTGAGAATATTAAAAATTGTAATTATAGAGCAGTTTCTAATATTTTTGGTACGTTATCAAGAAGTAGGTATATATTTCGTGATAGTTTGCGGATTGTGAAAGATTTAATTGCTATAAAAACAAACCCAATAGGTGCTTTTAAAAATTTACCTCGTACTATTTTTGCTGTCTTAAATGGTATTTATGCATTACCAAAAAAAGTTAGATTTCAAGGATTTGAAGAAATTACTATTAATGATTTGCCTCAGATTAAATGCTGGAAAAATGATGGCGGTTCATTTATTACCTTACCACAAGTTTATTCAGAAGATATAAATAATCCTGGTATTCTAAATTCAAATCTAGGTATGTATAGAATCCAATTGACTGGTAATGATTATATATTAAATAAAGAAATTGGTATGCATTATCAATTGCATAGAGGTATTGGAGTGCATCAAAAGAAAGCCAATATAAAAGGAAGGCCTTTAAAAGTATCTATTTTTATTGGTGGTCCTCCAGCACATACTTTTGCTGCTGTCATGCCACTACCAGAAGGAATGAGTGAAATTTCTTTTGCTGGTGTTTTAGGAAAAAAAAGATTTAGATATTCTAAAAAAGATGGTTATACAATATCAGCAGATGCTGATTTTGTAATCTGTGGCGAGTTGCATCCAAATGAATTAAAGCCTGAAGGGCCTTTTGGTGATCATCTAGGATATTATAGTTTGAAGCATGATTTTCCTTTATTGCGAGTTCATAAAGTATATGCTAAGAAAAATGGAATATGGCCTTTTACTGTTGTTGGAAGGCCACCACAAGAAGATTCTCAATTTGGATCTCTTATTCATGATATTACTGATAATGTAATTGAAAAAGAAATTCCAGGTTTAAAGGCAGTAAATGCAGTTGATGAATCTGGAGTACATCCGTTATTATTGGCTGTTGGTTCAGAAAGATATACTCCTTATAATCCTGTTAAGCAGCCACAAGAAATTTTAACTATTGCAAATCATATTTTAGGTACTGGCCAAATGAGTTTAGCAAAGTATTTATTTATATGTGATGATGAGACTTTAGTTGACGTCAATGATGAGAAAGCCTATTTTACACATTTTCTTGAAAGAGTTGATTGGAAAAGAGATTTGCATTTTCAAACTAAAACAACTATTGATACATTAGATTATAGTGGAGATGATTTAAATAAAGGATCGAAATTAGTTTTAGCAGCAGCTGGAGATGTAAAAAGAAAATTAATTAAGGATATTTCATATTTAACTCTTTCAAAAAATATACTTAATGCTCGATTAGTTAGTGCAGGTAATTTAGTTGTTGAGGGAAATGGAAGTATTGAAGATTTAGTAATTTCATTAGAATCACATAGCTTAGATGGAATTGCCCTAATTACAATTGTAGATGATGCGATTTTTACTGCAGAAGATTTCTCAAATTGGTTGTGGGTTACTTTTACTAGATCAAATCCTGCAAATGATATGCATGGATTAAATTCTCAAATTGTTAATAAACATTTTTCATGCACAATTCCTGTTATTGATGCTAGAATTAAACCGCATCACGCACCTGTGTTAAAAAGATAGCATAACTACACAATTTCTTTTACTGTCTGCTTTTTCAAAAAAATCTAGAGTAATTAACTTTATTTCTTAAATTTTCTCCACTTCTTTTTAGTTTTACCATTTTTTAAGATTTTATAAAGAGGAGCATTTTCAAATCCTTTAGGTAATACTAATTTGTTTACTTCTTTACCAATTAAACTTTCTATATCCATAAAATTTTTAACCTGTTTGGAATTTATAAGGGTTATTGCTTCTCCAGTTCTATCTGCTCTTGCTGTTCTTCCTATTCTGTGTACATAGTCCTCAGCGTCATGTGGAACTTCATAGTTAATTACTATTTCAATCCCTTTAATATCAATCCCTCTTGATAAAATATCAGTAGCAACTAAAATTCTAATTTTCTTATTTTTAAAATCTCGAATAGTTTGCTCTCTTTGCATTTGATCTAATCCTGAATGCATTTCACTTGCTCTCATTCCAGATTTGTTTAATGTTTGTTTAATTTCCTTTACATTTTTAATGCTTGAAGCAAATATTAGAACATGACTTAGATCCTTACCTCTTAACTTTAATATTTCTCTTACTAATTTTACTTTTTGGTTATCGTTTACCATATACGCATTTTGTGTAAGTCCTTCAGCAGGTTTTGAAATTGCTAAGCTTATACTCTTTGGATCTTTTAATAATGTATTTGCTAGTTTTCTGATTTTTGGAGGCATTGTTGCAGAAAAAAGTAGGTTTTGTCTATTTTTTGGTAATTGTTTAGCAATTAACATTATGTCATCATAAAACCCCATATCTAACATTCTGTCAGCTTCATCCAAAATAAGATAATCTACATGAGAAGTGTCAAAGTAATCAAAATCCAAATGAGCGAGTAATCTTCCTGGAGTACAAATAATTATATCGGCACCTTTTTTTAAGGCTTGCTTTTGATTGTCAAATTCAACTCCTGTACCTCCTCCATATACTGGGTATGATGAAGAATTAGTAAAATATGAAAATCCTTCGATTTGCATGTCGATCTGTTTTGCTAGCTCTCTAGTTGGTGCAATTATAATAGCTTTCACTTTATTACAAATATCTATTTTGGTTAGATTATCTAAAATTGGTAATACAAATGCGGCTGTTTTTCCTGTTCCTGTCTGTGCGCAAGCAATTAAATCATCTCCTTGTTGTATTATTGGTATTGCTTTTTTTTGAATTGGAGTTGCTTTAATAAATCCCATCATATCAAGACCTTCTCTTAATTCTTTACCAAATTTAAATTGTGTAAAATTCATTATGTAAACATACTAAAAGGAAAGTGTTTAATCAGTTAGTATTAAACTGATTATTTTGTGCTATCAATGATTTTGTTAATTTTTTTTAGAATGGCGAAGAAAGTATCCATTTCTTCTTTTTCAAAATGTGATTTAACATTCTCGTTAAAATCAATTACAACCTTTTTTGCTATTTCTCTTCTGTTTATTCCCAATGGAGTTAGATGAATAACTGATTTTCTTTTATCATTTGGATCTGATCTTCTTTCAATTACCTTATGTTCTTCTAATTTAATTAAATATCTAGACAAAGATGTTGCTTCCATTCCCATATTTGGACCCAATTGTGTTGATGGTGTACCTTCGTATATATCAATATTTAATAAAACCATACCAAGAGCCATACTTGCCATGTACTCACTTGCAGTTCGATTATATAATTTTGAAATATTATACCAAGTTTTCCTAATGTTATAATCAATTGTATCTTCTTGTTCCATTTTTTTTACTAAAATAACAAAAATTTCACATCCAACTAAATCTATTTTTTTTCATATTTTATATGATTAAAATTTATATTTTTATGACATTATAAAATAACTATATGAATTATCTATCTCCACTAGAAATGTTTTACAAATGGGAATCTCAAAATCCCAATGAAATTTATTTGTCTCAACCAATTGATAATGTTTGGCATAATTGGACTTGGAAGGATTATGGCTTAGAAGTTAGAAAAATGGCGTCTTATCTACAGTCATTAAATTTACCTCAAAATAGTAAAATTGCCTTATTGTCTAAAAATTGTGCTCATTGGCTAATGGCTGATATGGCAATTATGATGAGTGGTCATATATCTGTACCAATATACCCTAATTTAAATTCTGAAACATTAGAAAAAATTTTAACTCATTCTGAGTCTAAATTGTTATTTGTTGGAAAGCTTGATAATTTCTCGTCGATGAAGAAAGGTGTTCCTTCTAATATTGATTGTATAACTTTTCCTTTTTATTCTGAGAATTTTCCAAGATGGGATGAGTTAATTAAAGATGTTGAACCTATTACAGATAATCTCATCAGAGATTCTTCAGATCTTGCTACTATCATTTATACTTCAGGAACTACAGGAGCTCCAAAAGGAGTTATGCATACATTTTATAATTTTTCATTCTCAACTACTAATGCTGTAAATACTTTAAACTTAGGAGGAAGTATTTTCTTTTCTTATTTACCTTTGTGTCATATTGCTGAAAGGTTATTAGTTAATATGGGTAGTTTATATAGTGGAGGGAGAGTTTACTTTGCTGAGAGTCTCGATACTTTCACTTTTAATCTTCAGGAGGCATCTCCCACAGTTTTTTTAGGTGTCCCAAGAATCTGGTCTAAGTTCCAACAAGGAATTTTAAAAAAATTACCACAATGGAAACTTACTCTTTTACTTAATATTCCATTCGTTTCATCATTAATTAAGAAAAAGATAAAGAAAGGTCTTGGTTTATCAAATGCAACTAATATCTTTACAGGTGCAGCACCAACTCCATCAGCTTTAATTAAGTGGTTTTCTCGATTAGATATTAAAATTCAAGAGGCTTATGCTATGACTGAAAATACTTGCTATTCTCATGTTAGCTTGAGTAATAAAATTAAAGTAGGTTCTGTAGGTCAGCCATTGCCTCTTTGTCAAGTAAAACTATCAGAAAAAAATGAAATTTTAATTAAGCACGATGCATTAATGACTGGTTATTATAAAGATAAAAAAGAAACAAATAACACCATTATTGACGGATGGCTATATACTGGTGATCAAGGTTCTATCGATAAGAGTAATTTCTTAACTATTACTGGAAGAGTAAAAGATTTATTTAAAACTAGTAAAGGGAAATATGTCGCTCCATCTCCAATTGAAATGATGCTTTCGGTAAATAATGACATAGAACAGACTTGTGTTGTTGGTACTGCACTTCCTCAACCAATTGCAATCATTGTTTTAACTCATTTAGGTAAAGCAAAGAGTAAGGAGGACTTAATGTCTTCTTTAAACTTAACTTTAGATATAGTTAATCCTAAACTAGATAAACATGAAAAAATACATAATTTTATTGTTGTTAGTGATGAATGGACAGTAGAAAACAAACTTCTTACACCAACAATGAAAATTAAACGAAACGAAATTGAAAGTATTTATAAGCATAAGTACTTAGCTTGGTATGATGGAAAAAGAATATGTTTTGACTAAGTTTTTAGTTTCTTTTTTTTAGCTGCAGGAAACAAAATGTTGTTTAAAATTAGTCGATAACCTGGAGAATTTGGGTGAAGAGATAAATCTGTTTTAGGGTCACCAACTTTATGTTGATAGTCTTCTGGATCATGTCCCCCATAAAAAGTCCATGTTCCATTACCTATTTTTCCATGTATGTATCTTGCTTCATTCTTTGATTTGGTTTCTCCCATTATCAATACATCTGATTTTATATATTCATTCTTAAATGCTGTAGTTTGTCCCATAAAACCTGCAATCACTTGAGAATGATTCTGGCATAGCATTGTTGGAACCGGATCCCATTTAGCTGAAAAATCAAATAATGTGAAAAAGTCAATTTTTGGATTTAACTTTCGTGTTTGTGTCGCATCAATAGATGAAAACTCATATTTATTTGGATTTTTTTCTAGTGTAAAATCTTTGAATGCAAATGTTTTTGAAAAATCTAAATTTTCTTGAATATTATCATCTAGCTTATCACCATCAAACATAGGTCCACATATATCAATATTCTCAGAAGCTAAAGCAATATCATAACTATCAGTTGCTGAACACATTGCAAATAAGAATCCACCTGAGTATACAAATTCTTTTATTTTCTTTGCAACCGCAAGTTTTGATTTAGAGACTTTATTATATCCTAATTCTTTTGCTAGCTTTTCTGATTCTTTTTTATTTTCTTTATACCATGTGGCATTTTTAAATGATGAATAAAATTTCCCATATTGACCAGTAAAATCTTCATGATGAAGATGAAGCCAGTCATAAATTGGTAGTAAATTGTTAAGGACTTCTGTGTCATAAATAACTTCATAAGGAATTTCTGCGTAACTTAAAGCCATTGTAACTGCATCATCCCATGGTTGTTTATTTTTAGGTGAATAAATAGCAATTTTGGGTGCCTTTTCAAGTCTGACTACATCTTGATTTACTTCTGGGCTCGAAATTGATTGTAGGATAATGGTAGATTGAATGTCTGCAATAATGTTATAAGATACATTTCTCAACTTACATTCTTTTTCTATATCTAGGTTTTGTTTTATTAAAAAACTACCTCCTTGATAATTTAACAGCCAATCTACTTTAATGTCACGTTCAATAGCATAATAGGCAATTCCATATGCTTTTAAATGATTTTGCTGATTTTCATCCATAGGTATAAAAATATATGAAGCATTTACTGAAATCGATAAGCTAAATACTATAATTAAAGTAAGTATTTTCTTTGCTTTTCTAGAAAGGATCATTCTTTGTTTCTTGGTTCATGCTTGAAGACATTGATATCATAGACGAATTATTGTCATTATCATCAAAGTCACCTTCCTCAAAGTAATCTAGATCTGAAAATTTAGCGAATTCTCCGATGAATTTTAATCTAACATTTTTTAACGAACCATTTCTGTGTTTTGCAATAATTAATTCTCCTTGCCCTCTTGAATCATCTCCGTTGTCCCATTCGTATATTTTATAATACTCAGGACGATAAATAAATGTAACTATATCAGCATCTTGTTCAATTGCTCCTGATTCTCTTAAATCAGAAAGCATTGGTCTTTTACTTCCTACACCTGTTCTGCTCTCAACACCTCTATTAACTTGGGATAGGGCGATTACTGGGATTTTTAATTCTTTAGCAATTCCCTTTAAAGATCTTGATATTGTTGAAATCTCTTGCTCTCTATTTCCTGAATTGCCACCCGCTTGCATTAGTTGAAGATAATCTATCATAATTATTTTTACTGCATGATTCTTAACAAGTCTTCTAGCTTTTGCTCTTAGTTCAAAAATAGTTAGGGCAGGAGTATCGTCAATAAATATAGGCGCTTCAGAAAGATGTTTGATTTTTTCATGTAGTTGAACCATTTCGTGATCAGCAAGATCACCTTTTCTAAGTTTTGAAGCTCCTAATTCAGCTTCACTAGCAATTAATCTATTTACTAATTGTTCAGATGACATTTCTAAAGAAAAGAATCCAATTGGTGTGTTGTGTTCTACAGCTATATTTCTGGCCATGGTTAGAGCAAAAGCAGTTTTACCCATTCCTGGTCTGGCAGCACAAATCACTAAATCTGATTGTTGCCAACCTGATGTTACTCTATCTAAGTTAGTAAATCCTGATGGTATTCCACTTAAACCATCTTCCTTGTTTCTTAGAGTTTCTATATTTTCCAATGCTCCTTTAATTAAGGTGCTCATTTTGTCGTAACTTTTTCTTAATGTTCCTTCTGTAACAGTAAATAGTTCAGCTTCAGCATTATTTAGTAAATCAAAAATATCAACTGCATCATCAAATGCATCTGTACTTATTCTTCTCGATATATTTATTAAAGATCTTTTAATAAACTTTTCAGCAATAATACGCGCATGAAATTCAGTATTTGATGATGAGGCTACATTATTTGTAAGTTCAGATATATAAGCCAAACCACCAATGTTATCAAAATTTTCTAATCTTTTAAGTTCCTCTGAAACTGTAAGAATATCAACTGGCTTAGTATTGTTAAATAAATTTACTATTGCTTCAAATATTTTTTGATGTTTAGGAACATAGAAATATTCAGCTTGTAATGAATCGATAGCATCAGATAAAGATTCATTATCAATCAATAATGCACCAAGTACTGCTTGTTCAAGCTCAATTGCTTGGGGTTGAAGTTTCCCTTCTATTTGATTTGTTGGTGTTGCTTTTAATTTTCTTTCTCCTACTCTTTTCGCCATTTTATTCTTTTATTTCTCCCATATTAGAGAATTTTTCCATTCGATTATTAACAAGTGTGTCTTTATCGATTACCTTTAACTCGTTTATAACACTTACAATTTTCTTTTTTACTATCTTAAATGTTTCTTCTGGAAAAGTATGAGCTCCACCTAATGGTTCTTTAATAATTTCATCAACTAGACCAATCTTCTTCATATCTTTTGCTGTCAATTTAAGTGCATCAGCAGCTGTTTCTTTATGTTCCCAATTTCCCCACAAAATTGTAGAGCAATTTTCAGGTGAAATTACAGAGTACCAAGAATTATTTAGCATTAATATTTTGTCTCCAACTCCAATTCCTAAAGCTCCCCCAGATGCGCCTTCTCCAATTATAATAATTATTATCGGAACAGTTAGCTGTGTCATTTCTAGAATATTATTGGCAATTGCTTGCCCCTGTCCCCTCTCTTCTGCTTCTAGCCCAGGAAAGGCTCCTGGAGTATCAATAAAGCATATAATTGGTTTGTCAAATTTTTCAGCCATCTTCATAAGTCTCAGAGCTTTTCTGTAACCTTCTGGATTCGCCATTCCGAAATTTCTATATTGTCTTTCTTTGGTTGTTCTTCCTTTTTGTTGACCAATAAACATCACAGATTGTTCGTTAATTGTTCCCCATCCACCAATCATAGCTTTATCATCTTTCACGCCTCTGTCTCCGTGTAATTCAATAAAATCACCATTTGATAAAGCATTAAAGTAATCTAATGAGTATGGTCTTTGTGGATGGCGAGATAATTGTACTTTTTCCCATGACGATAGGTTGTTGTAAATTTCTTTTCTGCTTATACTAATTTGTTTTTCTATATCAGAAACTGTTTTACTAACATCAACGGCCTTATCTAATCCTAACTCTTTAGCTTTTTCTAATTTCTTTGTTAGCTCTTCTATTGGTTTTTCAAATGCTAAATATTGCATGTATTTTCATTTATGATATTTAACAAAGTTAAATAAAATGATGAATGATTAGCTATATATTTTAAGTTGATTATTTTTGTTGTTGAAAACTTATCTTATGATTTTATAATGATTACTTATCCAAATGCTAAGATTAATTTAGGATTAAACATTATCAGTAAGAGATCTGATGGTTATCACGATATTAATTCTATTTTTTATCCAATAAAAACTATATTTGATATTTTGGAAATTCTTCCTTCAAAAATGTTTTCCTTTTCAAGTAGTGGAATAGCAATCCCTGATGGAAAAAACATTTGTATTACTGCATTTGAACTAATTAGAAGAGATTATAATATTTCAAATGTTAAGATACATTTGCATAAACAGATTCCTATTGGAGCAGGGCTTGGTGGAGGTTCTTCTGATGGAGCTTTTACTCTTCTTTCTCTTAATAAAATTTTCAATTTAAGTTTATCTGATAATCAATTAAGGAAATATGCATTAGAGTTAGGTGCCGACTCCCCTTTTTTTATCGAAAATATCCCCACATTCAATCATGGTATTGGAGAGAAAATGTCAAAAATTAATATTAATTTATCATCTTTTAAATTTAAATTTTTTTTTCCAGATTTACATATTAGTACTGCAGAGGCTTACAGTAACTTGAACTTTAAATCGACAGAAAATTCTATAAAAGAGATAATTAAACAGCCAATAAGGAATTGGAAGAATATTCTTAAAAATGACTTTGAGATTTCTGTGTTTAATAAATATCCAGATTTGAAAAAGGTGAAAGAAAGATTTTATAATGAAGGCGCATTATACTCTAGTATGACTGGTAGTGGTAGTGTAATTTATGCAATATTTGATAAAGATTAAAAAATCTATATATAAAGCTCTTAACCATTCATTGTAACTAAAAACTCTGTATTATCTTTAGTCTTCTGTAATCTATCCTTCATAAATTCAATTGCTTCGATTGGATTCATATCTGCAAGATAATTTCTTAAAACCCAAATTCTTTGAATATATTCCTTATCTAATAATAAATCTTCTCTTCTTGTAGATGATGCTACTAGGTCAACAGCAGGGTATATTCTTCTGTTAGCAATTTTTCTGTCAAGTTGTAATTCCATATTCCCAGTACCTTTGAATTCTTCGAAAATAACTTCATCCATTTTACTTCCAGTATCAGTTAATGCTGTTGCAAGGATTGTTAGAGAACCACCGTTTTCAATCTTTCTTGCCGCTCCAAAAAATCTTTTGGGTTTATGAAGTGCATTTGCATCAACTCCACCACTGAGAATCTTTCCTGATGCAGGTTGCACAGTATTGTATGCTCTGGCTAACCTTGTTATTGAGTCTAAAAGAACAACTACATCATGTCCACATTCTACCATTCTTTTTGCTTTCTCAAGTACCATGTCGGCAACTTTGACATGTCTGCTTGCAGGCTCATCAAATGTTGATGCAATTACTTCTGCATTTACACTCCTTTCCATATCTGTAACTTCTTCTGGTCTTTCATCAATTAAAAGAATTATCATATACACTTCAGGATGATTATCTGCAATTGCATTTGCGATATCCTTTAGTAATACAGTTTTACCAGTTTTAGGTTGTGCCACAATTAATCCTCTTTGACCTTTTCCAAGTGGAGTGAAAATATCTAGCATTCTAGTTGAGACATTGTTATGCCCATTGCCTAAAAGATTAAACTTTTCGAACGGAAAAAGTGGAGTGAGATGATGAAAAGGTATTCTATCTCTTACAATTCCTGGATCACGTCCATTTATATTATCTACTTGTATAAGTGGATAATACTTTTCACCAGTTTTTGGGGGCCTAACTTTGCCATTAATTGTATCACCAGTTTTTAGCCCAAATAATTTAATCTGAGAATGTGATACATATACATCATCAGGAGATGTTAAATAGTGATAATCACTTGAGCGCATAAAGCCATATCCATCTGGCATAATCTCAATAACACCTTCAGTATTAATAATACCATCAAAGTTATAATCATATTTTGAGTTACTATTATTATTATTATTATGCTTTGGCTTTGGATGTGATGATTTTTCCTCTGTTCCTTTCTTAGGATGATTGTGAACAGGTTTTTTAGATTCTTTTTTAATTACTTCTTTTTCTGTTTTAACTTTATTAACCGAAATTGAATCTTCAATTTTTGGCTTATCTTTATTTTGGGCTTTGTCAACACTTATTTTCTCTACCTTAATTAGAGGTTCAGATTTAGTTGTTGTAGTTTTAGTTCTTGCTCTTTGTCTCTTTACAGGTTTTTCAGAAGTTTTTAAATTTTCAGCTTGATAATCTAGAATTGCATAAGCTAGTTCTTTTTTATTTAGCTTTTCAGTTTTTTTGATATTTAAATCTTTTGCAATCTCTTGTAATTCAGAAACTTTTTTTGTGTTTAATTGTTCTAATTTGTACATATATATTTATATAGTGATATTAATTTGGTCGTTAAGAATGAAATGGAAAAATTAATTTGAAATGTATCTTAAGATAAGTTTTGCAATAATACATTTTTTTTAATTGCTAGACAAATTGTACAATTTTAATTAAATTTGCTAAAAATATTTAAAACTATGATTCAAAGAGTTCAATCCCTTTTTTTTATCTTTTCATGCATATGTTCAATAGCTATTATATATAACTTTCCTGTTTTGCAGAATGAAACATCTAGTTTCTTATTAAAAGATCATTTTTCATATTCTAGATTATGCATTTTTTTATCTGCTTTACTTTCACTATTTGCTGTTTTTCAGTTTAGGAATAGAAAGAGACAGCAACTAATTGCTTCTTTTGCACGTCTAATGATTACCATTAGTTTTTTTATTCTTATTTTCTTTCATAAAGGTGAAAATCATATCGGAATTGGTATGATATTACTTATTATTCCTTTTATTACTTTAATCGTTGCTAATTTTTTTATCAAAAAAGATGAAGAGCTGGTAAAGTCAGCTGATAGGATTCGTTAATTTCTTGTTCTAGGAAATTCAATAATATTTAGATTTTTAACTTTTTCATCTTCAATGATAAAGCTTAGAATTGTTTTTACTTTATGCATACCATAATCTCCTATAGCACCTGGATTCATATGCAATAAATTATTTTTTTTATCATAGATAACTTTTAAGATATGTGAGTGTCCACTTATAAAAATGTCTGGATTTGCTTGTTCTATTATTGGAAATATTTTTTTTGAGTATCTTCCAGGATATCCACCTATATGTGACATCATGACTTTCATACCTTCACATTTGAAGTATAAGTTCTCTTTAAATTCAGATCTAATTATATGATTGTCAATATTTCCCCATACTGCTCTTACTTTTGCATACAAACGTAATTGATCAATAATTTTAATATCACCTATATCACCAGCGTGCCATATCTCATCTGCATTTTGAAAATGTTTAGTAAATCTCTTGTCTAATGAATTATGAGTATCAGATAATAAAATTATCTTCTTCATTACTTAACTACTGTAACAGTTCCAGTGTATACAAAAATTCGACTATTGTAATCAGTTACAGTGATAGAGTAGGGGTAAGTGCCATTATTGACTAGATTACCGTTTATTTTTCCTCCCCAAATTTTATTGTCTTCATTATAAATCATACCACCCCATCTGTCAAATATTTTAATATTATATGAGCTACTTCCTAATATAGATGGCATGAATAAATCATTATCACCATCATTATTTGGAGTAAATGCGTCAGGTATAAAGACTGAATAAATAGGATTGATATTTATTGTATTAAATACAGAGTCAATACATCCATATTGGTTTGTGACATAGTATTTTATATCATAAGAGCCAGTATCTAAGTAGGTATGATAAAAGTTTAAATCATCATACACTATTG
>JABICI010000136.1 GCA_018652335.1 Flavobacteriales bacterium | reverse complement strand
TTCTTCCTTAGCAGGAGCTTCTTCTTTAGCAGGAGCTTCTTCCTTAGCAGGAGCTTCTTCTTTAGCAGGAGCTTCTTCTTTAGCAGGAGCTTCTTCTTTAGCAGGGGCTTCTTCTTTAGCAGGAGCTTCTTCTTTAGCAGGAGCTTCTTCCTTAGCAGGAGCTTCTTCAGCAATTAATTCAGATTTCTGTAGCGCTATGTTTGCAGCTCTCTCATCATTTTTAGCTTTTTCAGCTGCAAGTGATGCTTTTTCTTTTGCTAGTATCTCTTTTGCGATTGTATCTTTTTTACTTGCTACCTGACCTTCTTTATTTTCCATCCATGCAGCAAATCTTTTTTCGGCTTCTTCTTCGTTAAAGGCTCCTTTAGAAACACCAACCATAAGATGTTTTTTCATCATTATACCTTTATATGATAAGATTGCTCTGGCAGTATCTGATGGTTGTGCTCCTTTTAAAAGCCAGTTTACTGCACTGTCAAAATTAATATCTACAGTAGCAGGGTTAGTGTTAGGATTGTATATCCCTAACTTTTCAATAAACCTTCCGTCTCTTGGAGCTTTTGTGTCAGCTACAACTATGTGGTAAAAAGCTTGTTTTCTTCTACCGTGTCTTGATAATCTTATTCTTGTTGCCATTTTTTTTAATTTGGTTAAACCATCTCTGTGATTAATCCTCATTATTGAGGGGCAGCAAAAATAGAAATCTTTTGTAAATTTATTGCTAAAATTACAGAAAAATGTTTTTTTTATTTTTCAATTATTGAAAATCATAAAAATTAACTAATTTTGCATTCCGGATTTTAAAAATTAAAGAATGAGCGCAGCATCGAAAAAAAATAAAAATAAAATTTCTAAAGATCAATTTAAAGAAACAATATTATCTGATTATAAATTAGCTTCGGAAGTTAGAGAAAGCGGAGCACAAGGAAGAAGAGATGTCTTATCTGGTAAAGGTAGCTTCGGTATTTTTGGTGATGGTAAAGAATTAGCACAGATAGCTTTATCTAAAGTTTTTAAAGATGGCGATTTTCGTGCGGGCTATTATAGAGATCAAGCTTTAATGACTGCAATTGGTCAATATTCACCAAAACAAATGTTTTCAGCATTATACGGTGATCCTGAGCTAGATAGAGAGCCAAGTTCAGGTTCTAGGCAAATGATGAATCATTTTGGAACTAGATTTTTAAATGATGATGGTAGTTGGAGAAATTTAATGGAACAAAAAAATTCAACTTCTGATATGGCATGTTTAGCATCTCAGTTCCCTAGATTAGTTGGACTAGCTCAAGCTTCACAAGTGTACAGGCAAATACCTGAATTAGCAAATAAGAATACAGGTTTCACTAATAAAGGTAGTGAAATTGCTTTTGCAACAATTGGTAATTCTTCTTGTGCTGAGGGTCATTTTTGGGAAGCTGTAAATGCAATAGGAGTACTACAAGTACCAGCAATAATATCTATTTGGGATGATGGTTATGGTATTTCTGTCGCTAATGATGTTCAAATGACTAAATCTGATGTATCTGAAGTTCTATCTGGATTTCAAAATAATGATAAAGGAAAGGGTTTTGAGATTGTTAAAGTTAATGGTTGGGATTACCCATCTTTAGTTAATGCATACGAAACTGCAGAAAAATTAGCTAGAGAGAGTCATATTCCATCAATTATTCATGTAGTTGAGATGACTCAGCCAACCGGACATTCTACTTCTGGTTCTCATGAGAGATATAAAGACAAAGATAGATTACAATTTGAAATTGATTTTGATTGTATCAAAAAATTCAAAGAATGGATTGTTGAAACTGGTATTGCTAGCTTAAATGAATTAGAACAAATAGATAAAGACTCCATCAGCTCAGTCAAGACTCAAAAGAGAGAAGCTTGGTTAGAGTACCAAGCTCCAATTAAGGAAGAATGGAAAGAATTACAAGGTATTTTCAATTCAATAGCTGCTCAACACGATATCAAAGAAATTGCTGAATGGATTACTGAACTAAATCAAACTGCAATGTTTGGGATATTTAGAAGAGATTTTTTAAGTAAAGCAAGAAATTTATTAGCTATGTTAGCTACAGTAGATTCTTCTGAAAAACATAACTTAAGAAGGTTTATAAATAGAATTAATTCTGAAAATCACAACAGATACAATACTAAGCTATACAATGAAACCAGTACTTCTGCCCTTAAAGTTGATGAAGTAAAACCTGAGTACGACCAAAATGCTGAGCTTGTTGATGCTAGAATTATTTTAAGAGATAATTTTCATCATATGTTTGATACAATTCCAGAAGCAATGATTTTTGGTGAAGATGTTGGAAAGATTGGTGGTGTAAATCAAGGATGTGAGGGATTACAAGATAAATTTGGTGATATCAGAGTTTCTGACACAGGAATTAGAGAGGCTACAATTATTGGTCAAGGAATTGGATTATCTTTAAGAGGTTTAAAACCAATTGCAGAAATGCAATATTTAGATTATGTTATCTATGGTTTTCAACCAATGGTTGATGATATATCATCTTTATTCTACAGGACTCATGGGGGACAGTTAACACCTTTAATTATTAGAACTAGAGGTCACAGATTAGAAGGGATATGGCATTCAGGCTCTCCAATGGGTATGATATTAAACGGAACTAGAGGAATGTATTTGTGTGTACCAAGAGATATGACTAGAGCTGCCGGATTTTATAACACATTAATGCAATCAAACGATCCAGCTATGGTTATCGAATGTCTTAATGGTTATCGAATTAAAGAGAAATTGCCAAATAATATTGGTGAATTTAGAGTGCCTCTTGGAAAAGTTGAAACTACTAAAAATGGAAGTGATATTACATTAGTAACATATGGAAGTACATGGCGAGTAGTTATGGATGCAGCAAATAAATTAGAAAATGCTGGAATTTCATGTGAGGTAATAGATACTCAGACGCTTGTTCCTTTTGATTTATCACATGATATTGCTAAAAGTGTTAAGAAAACAAATAGATTATTAGTAATTGATGAAGATGTTCCAGGTGGAGCATCAGCTTACATAATGCAAAAAATCGTTGAAGAGCAAAATGCATATAATTTTTTAGATTCAGAGCCTCAAACTTTAGCTGCAAAGGAACATAGACCTCCATATGGAAAGGATGGAGATTATTTCACTAAACCATCAGCAGAAGATATATTTGAAAAAGTTTATTCAATGATGCATGAATTTAATCCATCAAAATTTCCATCTCTTTACTAGATGAAAAGAATTACAGAATCTGATTCTAATTATGATGAATTGGAAAAAATGAGTCTATCAGACTTATTATCCAATATAAATCTTGAAGATAAAACTGTCGCTAATTCTGTAAATAAGCAAATTCCTCAAATTCAAAAACTTGTTAAAGTAATAGTTGAAAATATGAAGTTGGGTGGACGTTTATTTTACATTGGTGCAGGTACATCTGGAAGACTTGGAATAATTGATGCTTCAGAATGTCCTCCTACTTTTGGAGTTAATCACAATATGGTTATAGGAATAATGGCTGGAGGAGAGAAGGCTATTCGTAAGGCCGTTGAATTTGCAGAAGATGATTTTGATTTAGGATGGAAAGACTTGCAAGAATATAGGATTAACTCAAATGATATTGTAATAGGAATAGCTGCTTCAGGTTCAACGCCATACGTTATAGGTGCATTAAAAAAATGTCAAACTGAAAATATTACTACATCTTGTATAGTTTGTAATGTTAATTCAACTGTAGCAGAAGTGTCAGATTATCCAATTGAAGTTATTGTTGGTCCAGAATTTGTTACAGGAAGTACAAGAATGAAATCTGGAACTGCACAGAAAATGATATTAAATATGATTTCAACTTCTGTAATGATATTGCTTGGCAGAGTAAAGGGTAATAAGATGATTGATATGCAGTTGTCAAATAAGAAATTAATAAATAGAGGTGTCGAGATGTTAATGCATGAAGTAGGTGTTGATTATGATACTGCTTGTTTACTATTGAAAAAGCATGGTTCTGTGAGAGATGCAGTAATAAATTATAATGGATAAAGATAAGTTAATTAAAGGCGGAATTTGGCTATCAGGTTTTTCAATGAGTATTATGATATCTGCTTTTTCTATATTTATTGGCTTTAATAATGTAAATAAACAAGATGACTATACAATTTTAATATTAGGTCTTTTACTTCTTCCACTGGTTTTCTATTGTGCATACAGAGGATTTAAATTAGTATTGGAAGCTATATTTAACTAGTTTTATTTGCTTTTGTCATTTGTCTCTTTCCGGGTGGACCGTCTAGAACTTCGATGTCAAAACCTACTTTTTTCATTGACCTTTTTACTATACCTTTTGCACAGTAAGTGACAAGGAAACCATCAGCTTTTAAAAAATCAAACATTTTTCTAAATATTTTCTCACTCCAAAGTTCAGGTTGCTTTTCAGGAGAAAAAGCATCAAAGTAAATGATATCAAATTTTGTGTTCGAAGTAAAACTTTCTAAATCAATACAATCTTTTCTAAGATTGAAATATTTATCAATTATATTGTGTTGACCCCAATCACAAATGTGGATATCTAATAACTCTTGTTGATGCATTCCTATCAAATCTGTAAAGTTTAGTTTAGAAATGACATTTTTTTTAATAGGATACAGCTCAATTGCATGATAACTAACTTTTACTTTTTTAATATTTGCTTTTTGTTTAGTGAGTAGAGCATTTAGTCCTGTCCCCATGCCAATCTCAAGAATGGAAAGATTTTTTTTTATACTTCTTGAAAAGCCATTTCTAATAAAAACATGTTCAGCTTCAACTATTGCACCATGTTTTGAATGATAACATTCATTTATCTTATCATTAAAGATACTGTGCGATCCATCGTTTGTAATTACTATTTTACTCAATTAGATATTTTTTACAAATATAATTTGATTTACTTTTTACTTCTAATGATTAGAAGAAAAATAGAAGATATAAAAAATCTCTAATAAATTTAATTATTTTTGCAAAGTTTTTCAATTCAACCTATTTTTTGATTCATATTTAATTTATGCAGATAATAAAAACAAATAAATCAAGATTAAAAGAAGTTAATTTTTCTAATTTGCCTTTTGGAACTGTTTTTTCTGATCATATGTTTATTTGTAAGTATAAAGATGGAAAGTGGGTTGAACCAAAAATTATTCCATATGGACCTATTGAGATGAATCCTGGCGCAAAAGTTTTGCATTATGGTCAATCAATATTTGAAGGAATGAAGGCTTTTAAAAATTCTAATAATGAACTTTTACTTTTTAGAAAAGATGATAATTTTATAAGATTAAATAAATCTGCTATTCGTCTGTCTATACCTCAAATTCCTAAAGATATATTTATGAATGGCTTAGAGAAGTTAATATCACTTGATAATGAATGGTGTAAGAAAGATGATGGATTTTCTTTATATATCAGACCTTTTGTTTATGCATCCGAAGATGGTGTTAAAGCTTCTACTGCGCAAGAATTTACATTTATTATTATAACTTCTCCTTCCACTAGATACTATTCAGGAGATATTAACCTTTTAGTTGAAGAAAAGTATACTAGAGCACCGCAAGGCGGTGTAGGATTTGCTAAGGCTGCTGGTAACTATGCTGCTTCATTTTATCCCACACGACAGGCAAACAAAAAGGGATTTCAACAAGTAGTCTGGACAGATTCTATTGAACATAAATATATAGAAGAATGTGGTACCATGAATATATGGTTCCGTATTGGTGATAAGTTAGTCACTCCACAATTGTCTGATAGTATATTAGATGGAATCACAAGAAAGAGTGTTATTGCCTTAGCAAAAGATATGGGAATTGATGTTCAAGAGAAAAAGATATCTGTAAAAGAACTATTTGAGGCCTATAATGGCAATAAACTTACAGAAGTTTTTGGTTCAGGAACAGCTGTTGGAATTAGTCCAATTAGATCAATAACTTTTAGAAGTGACAAGATGAGTTTTACAAATAATAATGATTCGATTTCTTCAAGATTAAAAAGTAAATTGCAGTCAATTCAAAAGGGAGAAGATTTTGATTCTCATAATTGGATTACAAAAATTAATTAATTAGATTTTAAGTACATTTTGTAGTGCTTAATACCTGCTTCGACAAATTCATCTCCATATTTCGAAAATCCCATTTTTTCATAAAATGATATTACTTGAGACTGAGCATGTAGGTAAATTTTTTCTTTAGTGTTTATTAGGTCATCTAAGATTCGATTAAGAATAATATGTCCATAACCTCTGCCTTGATATTTATCCAAAACAGCAAAACGTTCTAGCTTATATCCATTACTTGTCTTTCTATATCTAGCGGTTGCAATTGCATTATCATCTTTAAGAACTAAAAAGTGTGTAGATTCCTCTTCAAATTCCCACTCTAATTCAGCTGGACAATTTTGACCAATTACAAAAACTTTATGTCTTATTCTATGCGCAATTTGCATATTTTCTTTATCGCTAAAGTTAAATCTCTTTGTAGTAATCATAAAATTGTTTATGATGTAAAAATATGTATTTTTGTATTAAATTAAAATTAAAAATTTATGAAAAAAATATTATTTTCAATAGCATTAAGTATTGTAACTACTATATCTTTTGCTACAAATCTTCATATTGACAATGTTAGAGTTAGCTCTGAAAGTTCAACTATAAAATGGATTGGTTCAAAAATAGCCTCCTCTCATGAAGGAAATGTAAGTATTCAGAAAGGGACACTAGCAATTGATCATGGCACTTTAGTTGGAGGTGAGTTTAGTATTGATATGAATTCTATTGTTTGTACTGATTTAGAGCCAAACAAAGGAGGTAAAAAAATTGTTAAGCATTTAAAGAACGAGGATTTTTTTAATGTTGAAGAATATCCTCTAGCATATGTTAAAATAATTAGAGCTGTTAAAGGTTCAGGTAATACTTATAAAATTATAGCAGATTTGACTATTAAAGGTATAACAAAACCGATTACATTTCAAGCTGATGTTAATGTAAATGGAAAGAATTTTTTAGCAACAGCTAATATGAAAATAGACAGAACAAAGTGGGATATTAAATATGGTTCAGGTTCGTTTTTTGATAATTTGGGTGATAGAGCTATCTTGGATGAAATTGAATTTGACATATATTTATTGTCTGTTAAATAATTAATTCAGATTATTTAATTTGTTTCAACTAATAGTTTAATTTTATTTGCTAATAGTTTTGCAGAATTTTTATTGTTTCTAAACCAAAGTTCTGGTTCAATCAGTTCTAATTCGCTTAATGAAGGTTCATTATTATTATCATATATAATATCTACTCTAGCATATGTAGTCTTGTAAGGGCAAGCTTCTAAGCATTTATTGGCAAATTTAATTTCACTTTCTTTTGCATTGTATTTATTTACTTTACCTCCATGGTCATCTTGTACTCGAAAGTCACCCTTTTTAGCAGTTTTTCTAACTGCATGAGTATATTCTCCACCTATCATAATTAAAGATATCTCACCATTTAAAGTAATATCACTAAGATATTCTTGTAAAAGCATTGATTCTTTGGTTATTAATTTATTAAAGATATCCTCTAAATCAGTATAATTTTGCTTAGTAATGCAGTAAGTATTTCTTGCTGCTCCAGAAATAGCTGGTTTTAAAACTGCTTTTTCCCACTTACTTTTTAGAAAAAGTTTTGATAAACTTTTGCAATCATTTTTTTCAATAAAAGTTGTAGGGGCAATATTTATGCCTTTCTTTTGTAAGAATTTGAGATAATGTTTATCAATATTCCATTTAATGATTTCAAGTGAGTTAATAAATATGGTTTTCTCTTTTGTCATTTCAATCCAAAGAAAAAACTCATCAAACCTTTCAAAGTAATCCCAAGTAGTACGAAAAATCACATATTCTGTTGTACACCAGTTAAATTCATTATCTGCCCAATTTTTTTTACAAACTCTAAGATTTTTTTTCTCAAGTTCTTCTTGAAGTAATTTATCTTCTAATATTACTTGATTAATATACCAATTACTTTCTTTAGGATCAACATATCTAGAATCTGTAAGAATTACTATGTCAAATGATTTACTTTGTGTATGCATATTCCAATAGATCTTTCATTGATAGTATCTCAAGAGTTTTTTCATGGGTTGCTTCTAGAATCACTTTAGGAGCACAATTATGACTAAGTGCTTGTTGCCATCGTTTAGCACAAAGGCACCACTTATCACCCTCTTTAAGTCCTGGAAAATTATAATCTCTATTTGGTGTAGAAAGATCATTACCTAAATTTTTAGAAAAAGATAAAAATTTATTTGTAATGATAACACAAACTGTATGTAGTCCTAGATCATTTTTATCTGTATTACAGCATCCATCTCTAAAAAAACCTGTTAATGGATAATTGCTACAAGTGATTATTTTTTCACCAAATACATTAATTCCCATTACAACAATTTTCTTTCTTATAAAAATAGTAACGTCTTTTTGCAATGAAATTATAGAAGTTATCTAATAGAATTTTTGGAAAAAAATTAAAGATATTCAAAAGGTAATATGGAAATTTTAATTTTTTTGAAATTTTTAAAAGTGCTTCTGATTTTAAAAATATTTCTTTATCTGAAATATAAATAACGGAATCAATATTTTTGATTGACAGAATAGTCATAATATCATTGGCTTCTTTTGATTTTTGAGGATAAAATAAGATTTTATTGTTTTGAATATTCTTTTTAACAAAGGATATGCAATTTAAACAAAACCTACAATTACCATCATATAAGATTATATCATTTTTCATTTATATTGAGTTTGCTAATCAATGACTATATCTCCTCTTGTTCCAATTTTTTGTCTTTGTATAGTTTTTTTATTCTTCAAGCTAATATCTCTTCCTAATAAATCAAATTTTTTCTTGTTTATGGGAGTATATATCTCTTCATTAACTGAATTCGGGTTTATATTTATTGGAACAAGTTCTACATCAATAGATGTTGCTTGATTATTTAAAACTGTTGCATTTACTATTTTAGAATGATATCCATTTTTACTGAATGTAACATCGTAATTTCCTTGTATTAATAACCTATGATAATTACCAATAGGTAAATTAGAATATACATGAGAACTATCAATGTCATGACCTAAGATTTCTATTCTTGCTTTAATAGGTAAACCGCTAATACTGTCTGTTATAATTCCTCTTAGTCCATTTAATGATTGTTCCATATAATTTAAAAGTGAAGGAAAATTTGCATCCCATAGGTCATTTAGATCATTTGGGTTTGGCGTTTTATCATCTGATAATTCTAATGTTATTTCTCGACAATATCTAAAATAATTCATGTAATCTTGTCTACCTCCGTCAACTTCATACCATTCATTTCCATTTGTTATGCCATCATTTAGATAATTAAAATAACCATTTGAACTATTCAACTGACATGAATCAGCGTATTGTTGTGCGACATATTGCCACCAATTATCATCTGCTGTTAATGTACTCCATGTATCCCATGGATAATTGCATACTTCGACACCACCATGCATATTCGCTGAAATTGTGAAGTTAATACTGTCTGCAAGACCTAAAAATATGTTTGTTTCTTGCTGATAAGGATTTCCATCAGGATGTGGGCCATCTTGGGGATCTGGATAATTTCTGTTCAAATCGATAAAATTTGCATTATATCTTGTAGCAGACCATACATCTTGATTTCCTCCATAATATGCTCCATCTGGATTAGCTAAAGGATTTATCCAAATGTCAATTTCATTAACAAGATTAGTTATTTCTTGATTTGTTCCATATTGATTTAACAGATAATCTATTAATCTTAAACTAAGAATATATCCTGCCAATTCATCACCATGCATTGATGATGTATATAAGAATGAAGGCTCGTCTTCTTTTTGACCAACATTATCTGAAATTTGTACACAAAGAATCTCTCTTCCAGAATTTAGAGTGCCTAGACTATATGTTTTACATAAACTTGGAAAAGAATCTGTAAATGCCATCATTAAATCGACATATTCATCATATGTTGGATAGTAATTCCAGTTGCTTTTAGAAGATTGTATTAATTTACTAGGTTTATGTTTTATGATGTCATAATCGATATCAAGTTCTAAAAAGTCTTTGAATTCTTTTTTATTAGCATATGCATATGCTGTATGAGAATTAGTTTTATGATCAATAGAAATAATATCAGAGATTTTATTTAGTTGAATTTTGTTGTTGTATTTAAAGCTAAAATTAATTTCACCTCTTTCATGAAATAGTTTATCAATATTTTGAGAAAAGCTAATTAGCGGTAAAAATAAAATCAATAGAATTTTTTTAGTCATTTTTCATTTTTTTAAGAGTTTCAATAACAGCATCTTTATGAATTGTAAAAGTCATCATTTTAAGCTTTATATAATCTTCATGGTAGAAATAGTATCCAGGAAATCTTCCATTTCTTGATCCAGACCCACTGTCTTTAATTAAAAACCACCATTTGTTATTTTTATCAATTTTATAACCAATTAAATGTATAGCATGATCATCTGTTGTAGTGCCATTTGAAAATCGGAACTGTCGCGCATTTTCATCAATAAAATCTGAAGGAATATCGTAAGATGGTATCATAGCAACATCATGCTTTGATGAGTAACCACTTTCTGAAACATCTCCTCCAATTGAAATGGAGAAACCGTTTTTTACAGCTTGTTTGATTATTAACATAAAATTTTCTAGTGGGATATTGTAATAGACATCAGATTTCCACCAATTATCTGGAACTATATATTCTTGTTGACTCCAATATGGTTTTTCCATAAGACTCATAAAATCTACATAGCTATTAGTATTTATCTTAGTGACTTGCTTCAAGAAAGATTTAGGAGTAAAATATTTGTTCTTATATTTAAACTTTTCTGGAGGTGTTCCCATGTAATGATTGAGTATCGTTTTAATGTTTTCGATAATTCTATCTTCATTCCAAAAATTAACTGTTTTACAATGATTCAAATATGTTTTAATTTCATTAAACATTTTTGAATGATTATAATATGGTTGGTCACTTGGTTTTCCTTCGTATGCTTCATATGGTACTATGCCATATTTTGCCATCATCCTCTGTACTGCATTAGTCTCTGATCCTTCACCTAAATGTGATTCGCCTCTTGTTCTTATAAAGCCTTTTACTTTTTCTATATACTCAAAATACACTGGGTAAAGTTCAGATAAATTTATATTCTTTCCTGTTAACCTATGTATTTCGCTTTCGTAAAAAGATGTTGTTGAAAAGCACCAGCATGTTCCCGTGTTCCCTTGAGAAATGGGATCCTCATTTTCAATAATTGAAAACTCTTCTAAACTATTTGGAATATCGATATCTTTAAATGACATATTAAAAGATAATTTCTCTTTTTTAGAAAAATCTTCATATCTATTATTTTCTATTAATATATTATTGTAAAAATTATTGCTTTTCTTCTCAAATATTCCAGTATTTTGACCGTAAATGGTAGTTGATATTAATAATATTAGCCCAATTAATTTTTTCATAATTATATTTTATTTACATGTTTCTTCTATATTGACCACCTACTTTAAATAAAGCATCTGTGATCTCTCCCAATGAACAGGTTTTTGTTGCTTCCATTAGCTGATTGAATATGTTTTTATTTTCAATAGCTACTTTTTGTAATTTCTTAATCTGTTCTTTTGATTTATTATTATTACCTTTTTGTAATTCATTAAGCATTGAAATCTGATATTTCTTTTCTTCATCAGTAGCACGAATTACTTCATTTGGAATAATAGTTGGAGATCCTTTTTTATTTAGGAAGGTGTTTACACCAACTATTTGATACTCTCCTGTATGTTTTAATGTTTCATAGTGTAGACTTTCTTCTTGTATTTTACTTCTTTGATACATTGTTTCCATAGCACCTAAAACACCACCTCTATCAGTTATCCTATCAAATTCTTGTAAAACAGCTTCTTCAACTAAATCTGTTAATTCTTCAATAATGAATGCGCCTTGTATAGGGTTTTCATTTCTATTTAATCCTAATTCTTTATTAATAATTAGTTGAATTGCCATTGCTCGTCTAACTGATTCTTCTGTCGGAGTTGTAATTGCTTCATCATATGCATTAGTATGAAGAGAGTTGCAATTGTCATATATAGCATATAGTGCTTGCAATGTTGTTCTGATGTCATTGAAATCTATTTCTTGTGCGTGCAAGGATCTACCTGAAGTTTGAATATGATATTTAAGCATTTGAGCTCTTTTATTTGCACCATACTTATGTTTAAGAGCTTTTGACCATATTCTTCTTGCTACTCTTCCTATCACTGCATATTCAGGGTCAACACCATTACTGAAGAAAAAAGATAGATTTTGTCCAAAATCATCAATATTCATTCCTCTACTTAAATAATACTCTAAGTATGTAAAACCATTCGCTAGAGTAAATGCTAATTGTGAAATAGGATTAGCTCCTGCTTCAGCAATATGATAACCTGAGATCGAAACAGAGTAAAAATTTCTTACTTTATTTTTTATAAAATATTCTTGAACATCTCCCATCATTTTCAAAGCAAATTCAGTAGAAAAAATACATGTGTTCTGAGCTTGATCTTCTTTAAGGATATCTGCCTGAACCGTTCCTCTTACTTTTGCCAGAGTTTCATTTTTAATTTTAATATAAATTTCCTGATCTAGCACTTGATCACCAGAAACTCCAAGTAAAAATAAGCCTAATCCATTATTTCCTTCAGGTAATTCTCCTTGATATTTCGGACGATTTACATTTTTTATTCTATAGATTTCATCAATTTTTGTTTGTACTTTCTCTTCTAAGTTATTTTTTGTTATGTATTTTTCACACTCTTGATCAATTGCAGCGTTCATAAAAAATCCAAGTAGCATTGGAGCAGGGCCATTTATTGTCATGCTTACTGAAGTCATATTGTCTGCTAAGTCAAATCCTGAATATAATTTTTTTAAATCATCTAGACAACAAATAGAAACTCCAGCGTTACCAATTTTTCCATATATATCTGGTCTTTTTCCTGGATCATTTCCATATAAAGTTACTGAATCAAATGCAGTTGATAGTCTTTTTGCTGGCATCCCAAGGCTAACTAAGTGAAATCTTTTGTTGGTACGTTCAGGACCTCCTTCACCTGCAAACATTCTAGTAGGGTCTTCTCCTTCTCTTTTGAATGGAAAGAGTCCAGCAGTGTACGGAAATTCTCCTGGGACATTTTCCTGAAGTTGCCATCTTAATAAATCTCCCCAAGCTTCATATTTTGGTAAAGAAATTTTTGGAATTAGAGAGCCAGAAAGAGATTTTGAATGTGTTTCAATTGATAGGTTTTTCTCTCGTACTTTAAATGTAAACAACTCCTTTTGATATTTAGATTTAATATTCTCCCATTGTCCAATTAAGATCTTGTTTTTTGGATTAAAATCTAGTAGTAATCTATTATATTCTTTTTTAATATTTTCTTTTGTCTCATCTGAACTCTCTTCTAATATTTCTAATGTTGTCTTTAGTGCATACAGATTTTGAGCAATATCCTTTTGTTCATTCACCCATTTATCGTACTCTTTGTTGTTTTCTACAATTTCAGATAAGTAACGAACTCTATTTGGTGGGATAACAAATATTTTTTCACTTTGTTCTTTTGATATTTTAAAATCGTTTGTTAGATTACCGATCTTCTTGTCAGAAAATTTACTGATTAAGGCATTAAATAAATTATTTGTTCCAGGATCATTAAACTGAGATGCGATAGTGCCAAAAACAGGCATTTCATTTATATCTTTATTAAATAAGTTGTTATTTCTTTGATATTGTTTTTTAACATCTCTTAGAGCATCTAAATTTCCTTTCTTATCAAATTTATTAATTGAAATTAAGTCAGCAAAGTCGAGCATATCAATTTTTTCTAATTGAGTTGCCGCACCATATTCAGGTGTCATTACATAAAGTGATATGTCAGAGTGCTCAACTATTTCAGTATCTGATTGACCTATTCCAGATGTTTCTAATATAATTAAATCATATTCGGCAACTTTTAAAATATCAATAGCATCATTTACATGTGCAGATAGGGCAAGATTTGCTTGTCTAGTTGCCAATGATCTCATATAAACTTGATCTGATTTTATTGAGTTCATTCTTATTCTATCTCCAAGTAAGGCTCCTCCTGTTTTCTTTTTCGAAGGATCAACTGATATTATGGAAATATTTTTCTTAGGAAAGTTAATGATAAATCGTCTTACTAACTCATCTACTAAAGAAGATTTTCCTGCCCCTCCAGTACCTGTGATTCCTAATACTGGTGATTTTGATGTAGATGCTAATCTCTTTATCTCTTTTAAGCTTTTAGAATGTTCATTTGGACAATTCTCAGCTGCAGATATCATTCTTGAAATAGCATTTATATTTTTATCTTTAATATCAGAAATATCACCATTTAATTTTTCTCCGATTAAGAAATCAGATTTCTTAATAAGATCATTAATCATTCCTTGTAATCCCATTTCTCTTCCATCATCTGGATGATAAATTCTTGTTATTCCATATTTTTCTAATGCTTTAATTTCTGAAGGAAGGATCGTTCCACCACCTCCAGCAAAAATTTTGATATGACTTGATCCTTTTTCGACTAATAAATCATACATATATCTTAAATATTCATTGTGACCCCCTTGATAAGATGTCATTGCTATTGCATTTGCATCTTCCTCAATCGCACAATTAACAACTTCTTCAACACTTCTGTCGTGGCCCAGATGAATAACTTCACATCCAGTTGCTTGAATAATTCTTCTCATTATGTTTATTGCTGCATCATGTCCATCAAATAGGGATGCGGCAGTAACGATTCGAACTTTATTTTTTGGAATATATCTTTCTTCTTGATTCATCGAAACTTTTTTAATTACCATCAAAGTTAATAATTAGCATACATTTAACTTTTTTTTTTCTTTTCTAGTGCATCTTGAAATGACAAAATTTTGTTTTTAAGAATATGAATTTTTTCTTTTGCATCTTTCATCTTGTTTTTCTCATTTTCTACAACATTAATTGGAGCATTTTTAACGAAATTTTTATTATTGAGTTTATTTTGAACAGATTTAAGGAATCCACTATTATAGTCTAAATCTTTTTCTAATTTAGTGATTTCACTTAAGAGATCAATATTGTCATTAATAGGAATGAAAAACTCATTAGATTTTATCATAAATGAATAAGAGTTTGAAGGTTTTTTAGTGATTTTTTCATAACTAATAAGACCTCCAAGCTTGATAATTACATCAATCATTCTATTATTATCACCATTGTTGCTGATTGTTTTTAGCTCTAATTGCTCTTTCGTTGAAATATTGTATTCTTTCCTAATATTTCTGATTCCAACAATTATTTCAGTAGCAGTGCCAAATTCTTCAAGTATTTTTTTATCAATATTTTTAGAATCTGGCCAAGATGAAACAATGATATCTTCACCTTCTTTTCTATTGCTAATTAAGTGCCATATCTCTTCTGTCAAGAAAGGCATAAATGGATGCAAAAGTTTTAATATTTTTTCTAAATAATTAATGCAATCTAGATATGTTTTCTTGTCAATAGGCTCACCATATTTAGGCTTAATAATCTCTAAATACCAAGAGCAAAAATCATCCCATATTAGTTTATACATGCTCATTAGAGCCTCTGAGATTCTATATTTAGAAAAAGATGTTTCAATTTGAGATATAACCTTGTTTATTTTATTGTCAAACCAGATATTAGCTTGTTTTGCACTTTCAGGTTGCTCTTTATCTGATATTTCCCAAACCTTAATTAATCTGAACGCATTCCATATTTTAGTACTAAAGTTACGTCCTTGTTCGCATAGGGTTTCATCAAATGGAAGATCATTTCCAGCAGGAGCACATAACAACATTCCAACTCTAACACCATCTGCGCCGTATTTTTTGATTAAGTCTATTGGATCTGGAGAGTTTCCAAGCGATTTACTCATCTTTCTGCCTTGTTTATCTCTAACCAGCCCAGTGAGATATACATTTTGGAAAGGTAACTCATTCTTAAATTCATAACCTGCTATTACCATTCTTGCTACCCAAAAGAATAAGATATCTGGACCTGTAACGAGATCATTTGTTGGGTAGAAATAGTTTATTTCCTTGTTTTGGGGATTATTAATTCCATCAAATACTGATATTGGCCAAATCCAAGATGAAAACCATGTGTCTAAAACATCATCATCTTGCCTTAAATCATTAATTGTAAGTTCTGGAATCTCTTTCTTAGCTAAAACTAAAGCTTCTTCAATAGTTTCAGCAACTACAAAGTTGTTTCCATTATAAAAGAAAGCTGGAATCTGTTGACCCCACCACAACTGACGTGATACACACCAGTCTTGGATATTTTCCATCCAGTGTCGATATGTATTCTTGAATTTCGGAGGATGAAACTTAATATCATCATTCATTACATGTTCAAGAGCAGGTTTTGCAAGGTCAGTCATTTTACAAAACCATTGCATTGAAAGTTTTGGTTCAATGATAGTGTTTGTTCTTTCTGAAAAACCTACTTTGTTTTGATGTTCTTCTATTTTACTTAAGTAACCTTTCTTTTGAAGATCAATAGCTATTTCATCTCTTACATCAAATCTATCTTTACCTATGTAAAGTTGTGCAGATTTATTTAAAGTTCCATCATCATTTAAAATGTCAATGACTTCTAAATTATGTTTATCTCCAATTTGATAATCATTAATATCATGAGCTGGTGTGACTTTTAATGCTCCTGTTCCAAAATCCATTTCTACATATTCGTCGAAAATTATTGGAATTTCTTTGTTGATTAATGGAATGATAGCTTTTTTTCCATTAAGGTTAATATATCTTTTGTCATTTGGATTTACACAAATAGCTGCATCACCTAAAATTGTTTCAGGCCTAGTTGTAGCTACAGTTATCTTATCTTTAGAATCTTTAATATTGTATTTTATAAAATATAATTTAGAAGCAACTTCTTTGTGTATTACTTCCTCATCTGATAATGCAGTTTTTGCAGATGGATCCCAGTTAACCATTCTGACACCTCTATAAATAAGTCCTTTATTAAAGAGATTCACAAAAACTTTAATGACAGAATCACTCATGTCTTTATCCATCGTGAATTTTGTTCTTTGCCAATCACATGAAGCTCCTAATTTCTGTAATTGATTAAGAATTAAATCACCATGTTTTTCTTTCCAGTCAAATGCATGTTTTAGAAACTCTTCTCTTGAAAGATCAGATTTTTTAATTCCTGATTCAGATAATTTTTTAACTACTTTAGCTTCAGTTGCTATTGATGCATGATCAGTTCCAGGGACCCAACATGCATTATAACCTCTCATTCTTGCTCTTCGAATAATAATATCCTGAATTGTATTATTAAGCATATGCCCCATGTGTAAAACACCAGTTACATTGGGAGGGGGAATAACAATCGTAAAAGGTTCTCTTTCGTCTGGAACAGCATGAAAATATTCCTTTTTCATCCAATGTTGATACCATTTTTCCTCCGTGATTAAAGGATTATATGTTTTCGAAATACTCATTTTTGTACTTTTTAAAGTTTGTAAAATTACAAATTCTAATCCTATTATCAATTCTGAAAAAATCTTATTTGTTTAAAGAAAATATTTTATTAAATTTGCCGTTCTTATTTAGCAACAATAACCCAAAAAATAAATTAATGATGAAGAAAACACTTTTGATACTTGTAATTTTTACAGCTATAAATACTGCTTTTGCTCAAAGAGTTGTTAATAGCAATCAAAAACAACAAACGACTCAATCCGACACTCAAAAATCTGAAGATGTTAATGCTACAATTGACTTTGAATCTAAGGTTGTTGATTATGGAGTTATTGAAAACAAATCAGATGGAGCTAGAAAGTTTGTTTTTACTAATAACGGTACCGATCCATTAGTAATTAAAACAGCAAAGGGAAGTTGTGGATGTACAGTTCCAACATGGCCTAAAGATCCAATTGCTCCGGGTGAATCTGGAGAGATCGGTGTTAAATATGATACCAAAAGAACAGGTAAGTTTACAAAAACAATAACATTAACTACTAATGCTGATAGAAAGCCTGTTATTTTAACAATTAAGGGAAGTGTTAATCCACCTCCAAAAGATACACAAACTTTACAAAAAAAGAATTCTGGAGCTCCATTAGAAAAAAAATAAATATTTAAAAAAATATAACAACTTTAGCACCCTCTTTAGAGGGTGTTTTTTTATAAATTTATATTATGCCAAAAATTTCACAAAAAGGAATTGCAATGCCTGAATCACCTATAAGAAAGTTGGTTCCATTTGCTGAGAATGCAAAAAAATCAGGTAAAAGGGTTTATCATCTAAATATTGGTCAGCCTGATATTCATACTCCCAAAATTGCATTAGATGCGATTTCTAGTTTTTCCAATAGTGTAGTTGAATATTCTCACTCTGCAGGTTTTGAAAGTTACAGGAAGGGACTCTCAAAATATTATCAAAATATTGATATTAATGTTAGTCATTCTGATTTGTTAATTACAACAGGAGGTTCAGAGGCACTTTTATTTGCTTTAAATTCTTGCTTAGATGATGGTGATGAAATAATTATACCTGAGCCTTTTTATGCCAACTATAATGGTTTTTCTATTTCTTCAGGCGTTAAAGTTGTCCCAATAGCAACTAATATTGATGATGGATTTGCTTTGCCATCTATACAAGAGTTTGAAAAATTAATTACTAGTAGAACAAAAGCTATTCTTATTTGTAATCCTGGAAATCCTACAGGTTATTTGTATTCTAAAGCTGAACTTGAATCACTTAAAGAAATTGTTGTGAAGAATAATCTTTTCTTAATTGCAGACGAAGTATATAGAGAATTTGCATACGATGGTGAGAAACATCACTCTGTACTAAACATAAGTGGTATTGAAAATCATGCTATAGTAATAGATTCTACATCCAAAAGATATAGCATGTGTGGTATTAGGGTTGGTTGTATTGTATCAAAAAATAAGGATGTAATTTCTACTGCTCTAAAATTTGCTCAAGCTCGTTTATCTCCTCCAACTTTTGGTCAAATAGCAGGAGAAGCTGCTCTTTGTACTCCCCAATCTTATTTCGATAAAGTTAGTAAAGAATATGTTGGTAGGAGAAATGTCTTAGTTAATGGTTTAAATAGTATTGAGGGAGTTATTTGTCCAAAACCTAAAGGAGCCTTTTATGCTATAGCGCAACTACCTGTTGATAACGCTGATGAATTTGCAAAATGGCTTTTAGAAGAATTTAGTTTTGAGGGAGAAACTATTATGGTTGCTCCTGCAGCTGGTTTTTATTCAACTATTAACTCAGGATTTAATCAAGTTAGAATTGCTTACGTTTTAAATAAAGACTCTTTAAAAAAAGCAGTTCAAATTCTAAAGGAAGCCTTAAAAGTATATCCTGGCAGAGTTGTTTAATGGATTTAGAAAAACATAAGGAGCTGTCTAAACAAAAGAGAAAAAAAAACCAATCCTTTTTTAGGTCATTAAAAAAAGTAAAACCAAAAACTTTAGATAATATTATTCATAATCTTCATGATGATGTTTTCAATTACACAGATTGTTTAAT
>JABICI010000082.1 GCA_018652335.1 Flavobacteriales bacterium | reverse complement strand
TCATATCTGCAAATAGGACTAGTAGCGATAAAATCTACAAAGATTTCATTAGCTTCATTAATTGTAGCTGAACTATCTAGCTGACAACCATTAGCATCAAAAATTGTAAAAGGATATGTACCCGAAAATAAATTTGAGGGGTCAAAGACACCAAAGTCAGAATTGTAAGATGGTGTACCACCCGATATTTCTAAATTTATTATTCCATTATTATTTCCATAGCAATCAACATCTGTTGTTGTTGTTTGAACTGTTAGTGGATTTGGTTCAAGAATCGAGATAGATCCATTCTTTACACATAAATTTGCATCTGTTATTTCGTAGTTGTAATTTCCTGGAGCTAAAAAAGATGAATCTATACCAAACCAATTTTCAATTAGTGGAGGAGTTCCTCCATCTAGCTGTAATAAAACATTTCCATTTATATCTCCAAAGCAACTAACATCATTTATTATGGGAGTAACTTGTATTTCTTCAGGCTGAGTAATAAAAGCTGTATCTGTTAGTGAACAATTATTTACATCTGATACAGTGACAATGTGATTTCCTGCAGGTAAAGAATTTATATTTAAACCACCCCAAAAAGTATTATATGGAGGACCGGCTCCTCCTGAAATATTTAGATTAGCAGAACCATCATTACCTCCAAAACAACTTACACTAAATGTATCTATAACTAAAAGCATACTTGGAGGTTCATTTATTGTAATATTTCCTTGCGAGATACACCCATTATCATCTGTAACAGTGAAAAAGTGTAAGCCACTACCTAAACTTAATGGATTGCTGCCATTCCAATTAGTATTATATGGAAGAGTACCTCCATTTATAATTAATGTTGCTGTTCCATCCTGGTAGCTAGCGCAACTTGCATCAGTAGAACTTACTTGAGTTAGAAGTGAATCAGGTTCATTTATTATGAATGTATCTGCAAATAAACATCCATTTTGATCAATAACACTATAAAAATAAGTTCCCTCCTCCATTTGTAATGGGTTGTACCCTGTAAAACTTTCAGTATAAGGAGCAGTACCCCCAAAAGTATTCAATATAATAATTCCATTCGCTTCATTTTTACATAAAACATCAGAAATATTTGGAGCTGTACTTAGTATTGATGGTTCAAGAATAGTAATGGTATCAGATACTGTACAATTATTAGAATCAGTAACAAAATAATTGTATGTGCCTGCTACAAGAGTAGACTGAGTACTGTAATTTGTTGCACCATTTAATAAAACTTGTGTAAAAGGTGGAATATTTACTATATAGTCTGGAATTCCTCCTGAAATATTTAGATCTATATTTCCATCATTTAGGCCGTAACAACTTATGTCATTATAAGTTGGATTTACAACAATCTGAGTAGGTTGTGTAATGTTAAAAAATTCTGTGTAGATACATCCATCAATATTAGTGACATCCACAGAGTAAAAACCTGCCGTTAAGTTACTGATGTTATTTGAAGTTGTGTTGTTTGACCATAAGAATGTCGTAGATATAGGTTCATTTAGAACTTCTATTGAGCCATTACTAAATCCAAAACAACTTACATTATAATGATTAGTGCTAGGATTATATATAGGAGGGTCAACTAAAGTATAAGTTTCGTCAACACTACATCCTAAGCTATCTGTAACCGTAAGTGTGTAATTACCAGCTATTAGGCTATCTATGTTCTGATTGCTTGAACCATTGGACCAACTATAGTTAAGAGGTGTGCTTGAACTTGTAATAGTAGAACTGATTTCTCCATTATTTTCTCCATTACAACTTGGGTTTGTAATTATAGGAGATATGCTAATATCTGAATTGTTAAGAATAATTTGATATTGAAAAGAAAAGTTTCCAGGAACTGGGCAGGCGTCATTAGTGACATTTACAGTAAAAAAATACGGACTTCCAGCAATATCTGCTAAGGTTGGAGTCCAATTAAATGTTCCAACTGGATTAGCTGTATTATTGTTATTTATTGTATATGTTGCGCCTGGAATTCCATTGTTCCAACTCATAAATACTGATGTTCCTCCTATTGTACAATTGCTCCCGCCAGTTATATTAAAATTATTTACTCCTAAACTGCCAAAATTTAAAGTTCCTGTTGTCGTACCAGTTAATGTGCTGTTTCCAGAAAGTGTATAAGTAGCGCCATTCCAACCATCTCCCCAAGAATCATACATTCTAAATTGTAGATTACCTAAATTAGTTGCTGGTAAACAGATTGTACCAGTATATGGCGCACCACCAGATGCAATAATTGTTCCTGCACCTGCTCCATTTGGATCATAAATATCCCATGATACTTCATTAGGCCAAGTTCCAGAGGTTATATTAATTGTAAATTGGTATCCCATTGGTGCTGGTGGATTGTTATTAATAGCATTAATATCAAAATTGATATTTTGTGTGCCATTTGGGCAATTAATTTCTTCTGTGAAAGTATTACTGTTAGATATATCGACTACAGTTGAAGTGTCTATTGCTGACAATTGAGGTGGATTAGTAGCTGTGCATGAAAATGTATTTATTTGAATGTCTCTAATAATACTCCCAATTATCAAACCGTTTCTGTACTCTGTTACTTTTATTGCAAGGACTCCAGTGATTAAGTTAGGTGGAGTAACGCATAGATTTCCAGTATTTGGATCAAATGAAGAACCACCTCCTACAGGATTTATGATAGAATATGGTGGAATATAATTTACCGTACCTCCATTATTTGATACCAGTGGTGTGACTAGAGAATAAACAAGAGAATCACCATCAATTTCTACAGCACCATTATTATAACAATAATAACTTCCCACACAAATAAATGGAGTTGGGTATTGAGTAAATGTAGGAGAATTGTTACAAAATACTATGTTATTTAGCGTTGCTTCCACACACAAATCTTCTTGTCCAGGATTTGAAATTGTACCGATTGAGTTATTTCGAGCTGCTTCACATACAGAAAGTACCCAGTTTGAGCATTTAGATAAATTTATTACAGCTTCATATGTGTATTGTTCAATACCTATACCTGAGCCTCCATTACAATAAGATAAGCAGTTTGGGTTAATATTTACAGCATTTCCAACTTGAGTTAAAGAAGTAGAGTTAGAACCACATGATGATGAATAATCCAGATAAAGTGTTCCCCAATTTGCAATTCCTTCACAATCTCTATAGAACTTAACAGTAACTTTGTAGGTGTCAGAGTTTGTACCTTGGTTAATACATTCGTATGAGATATCCATTCCTGCTGCATGTGTAGCATATGTGTCAATGCTTAGGATTAAAACCAAAATACTTAGTATTACTTTTTTCATATTCTACAAAATTACGTATAATTTTTATGCTGTACAATTATACAATTAACATATGATAATAGGAATTATCTAATTAGTGTGATATTGCCTTCGTATGTTCTAAGCTTGCCATTAATATCTGTTAGATTAATTGCGTAGGCATAGGTTCCTTTTAGTGCGTATTCAGATCCATTATTTATCTTACCATCCCATGCTGCATCGCATGTTACATCAGATAAACAAGAATAATAATCACTTGTAAAATTATTAGTTGAAAATACTCTTTGACCAGTTCTGCTGTAAATATTCAATTCGTACTCTTCAACTCCTTCAATGATAGGTAAGAAATAATCATTATTAAGATCATTATTTGGTGTAAATGCATCAGGAATATATATAGTAAATGCTTGTGAAACTATTATTGTTTGTTGTGCAATATCTACACAGCCACTATCTGAGAACACAGTTAAAGATACTTGAAATGTTCCTGTATCACTGTATGAATGTAATACTTCATTAAAATTAGTAAAATCAGTATTGCCATCATCATAGTTCCATGTACCATCAACATGACCATTTGAAATGTCTGTAAAATGAATTTGTGGGTTTAATATATTTGTGCTTATTGGATAAGCGCTGATATTTGCTTCTGGAATAGGATTGACATATACTAAAGCTCCTCCAGTTATTGATATTGCTTTACATCCTTTACTATCTTCAACTTCTTGAATTGTATATGTTCCGTTCTGATTTGAATTAATGGTATAGATATTTCCAATATTTGAAATAGAGTTAGAAATTAAACCAGATGAATATTCTAAGCTGTAGGGTGGTGCTCCAGAGTTAATAGTAAATTTTACTTCTGCTGTTGACCCGTCATCACATATGTATCCTCCTCCACTAAGCACTACTTCAGGAAGTGGATTAGTATTAATTGCTAACCCTTGAGATATACTGTTTGTACAATTATTATTATCTGTAATTGAGTTAATAGTATAAACTGATTGAGTCGCTGGACTAATTGATATTGAATCAAGAGCATTGCTAAATGGAATTGATGTTGGTACACCATTAACAGAATAGCTAACTACCCATGGAGCAACTCCAGATGTAAAATCAAATTTTAATTGTATAACATCTCCATCGCATGTTTCACTTGGACTAGTAAAGTTAACTTGAGGAATTTCATTCACAATAAGAGTAGTATTGTCTGTTAATGTTGCTGTACAACCTTTAGAATCAGTAACAAAATCTAAAGCATATGTTGTTGTTGTTATCGGGCTAACTAATTGATTTAGTCCAGCGCTCGGTACATTAACTGAATTCATAATTCCATCCGCAGTATAATCTACATTGTATGGTGGTGTTCCATTTGGAGTAGAAAATAAAAGAGTTGAATTATCTCCAACACAAATTGGATTAGGCAGAATGGAAATGTTAATATCAGGAGTAGGGTTTGTGTAGATGCTTTCTGAATTTATAGTATTTTGATTCACACATCCATTAGCGTCAACTATGCTTGTTATAATATAGGTATTGTTTCCTAGTGACGGAGATACAGATGTATTATTTACACCACTGCTGCTAAACGGGCCTGCTGATTGAGCTAATCCATTCTCTGTGTAATTTACAGTAAATGGAGTAATGCCCCCCTGATTAAAGTTAAAGTCAAGTGTTGTAGGGTCTTCAAAACAAATTTCTGAACTTGAGACAGAAAAATCTACACTGAAATAAGAGGGTTCTATCATTGTAATTGTAGTGTCATTGTCACACGCAATTAAATTAGAAGATGTTATAGTAGATGGGTCTGAAATAGTTACATTATAAGTTCCAAATCCAAGAGATGAAGGATTAGCTGACCCCCAATCAATCGTGTAAGTTCCTCCGTTACCACCTGACGGATTTAGAGTAACTACGCCGTCAGTAAAAGAATTACAAGTAATGTCAGTAATAATTGGATTAAAATTAATCTCAGCAGGTTCGTTAATAACAGCAAAATCTTGAAATGGACAGCCTGCAACGGTAACTATTACAGAATATGTGCCTGGTGCAAGATTTGATATACTATCAGCTGTAGAGCCGTTGTCCCATAAAAAGTTTGCTGCTGTTCCAGGAGCATTAAGTACAATTGAGTAGTCTTCTGTAGATCCAAACCAAGGTGTGTTAAATCCAGTTGGAGATTCACAAGGACCATTTAATAAAGGAGCCATTCCACTATTACTAATACATACTACCCTCATTCTTGTTGCTCCATATGCACCTGTTGAAGGAGGCGAGAATGTGAAGGGATATGTTGTTCCTGCTACATAAGTTCCCCAAGGAATTACTATTTCCCCAAGGTTTTCACCGGCATCATTAAAGTCTCCGTCAATATTGAAATCTATGTAAACATTTATAGATTCAGCGTCATAAGCAACACTTCCTGTATTTCCAGGTGTAACATTTACTGTATATATGCCGCCTTGAGTTATATCTGCATGCATAGTTGCAGTGTAATCTTCATAAAAGTCATTAACCCCGTATGTATTATTTAAAATATTAAATGCATCTCCATTCAGCTCTACTTCTGAGATTGTTGTTGATACTTGACTTATAAAACCAGGAGATGGGTTTGAAGCACAGTAAGGTAAATTAGAAATTGTTCCTGGTGGAGTTACACCTCCTATCATTGTTATGCTTGCAGATCCGTCATTTGTTCCAAAGCAACTACTATTATATCCAGTTATTACACTGGAGGTATTTAAAGGATCATATAAAGATACATTACCAGTAAAAACACAGCTATTAGCATCAGTTACTGTATAATTGTAGCTTCCGGAACTGAGTTGCATCGGGTTTTCTCCAAACCAATTTTCAGTGTATCCTGGAGTTCCATTGCTTGGAATAATAATGACTGTACCATCATTATATCCAAAGCATGTTGGATTAGTTAAAGTTACATTAGATGATAGTACAGTTGGAGCTTCATTTATTAGAATGCTCTCGCTAACTGGGATTGCAACACAACCAGTTGGTGTGTATGTATATGTAATATTATGATTTCCCGTTCCGTAAGCTTGAGGGTCAAAATCAGTAATTATTGCTCCAGTACTATCTGTAAAAATACCTTGACCTTGTGATGACCATCCTTCTACTGGTATGGCTGTAAGTGGAAAAATAGCTTCATTATCACAAGCAACTGTAGGAGATGTTACAGCAATACTTGAAGTGCTAAACACATCTACTACAGCATATGCTAAATCAGATGGACAATTAATTGTTCCAGGAATATTGTAAGTGTATGTTCCAGTAGTATCTACAGAAGGATCAAATGTCCCGCTAACTGTATCTCCATTAAGTGACCAATAACCGTATGTTAAAGGAGATCCATTTAAAATGTTAATTAAATTAATAGCAGGGTCAGTATCGCAAAATAAGACAGGGTCAGGGATACCAACTGTACCCCCCGCATCTCCTGGAGAAGGCCCTCCAAAAGAATCAAAAGGTCCAGCTGAGGTAAATTGAATAAAACAAGGGTCAGGAGTTAAACCCACATCTGCCCAATTCGATACCATTACAACGTAAATTTGACCAGCAACTGCATTTGGTATTTGTATTACTTCTTGAGTTGTTGCTGGAGCGCTACTACAATATTCTTGATTTCCATTTGTCAACTGATCACACATGGTTGTTAAGTCATTAAAAGCTCCCCAGCATTTAATATCAAGATCCGGAGATGCAACAACATTTGGATACGGAACTCCAGCACCGTCAGTTGGAGTAACGTTAATATTTAAAGGTCCATTTGTTGCTGCAACGAAATAATAAAAAGATGCAAAATTACTTATGTCAGTAAACCCACAGTTAAGATTAGATCCAAATGGTGCTGTTGCTTGACCAGAAGTTGCAGCAGGGTATAAAGATCCATTGCAAATTTCTGGTATAACTGATGAACATGATTGAACAGGAGCTGCCCCACCTTGTGAAAAGCTATAAAAATATGTAAAGAATATTGATAAAAACAGGAATAAAAATCTTTTCATAAATTGCAGAGTTTAAAGCTAACAAATATATGAAAAAAATAGATGAATTGTTGTTTAGATGATATATTCTAGATAATTATTTTGCAGGACTCTTTTTGTATCCAACCTTTATCGCCATTTGAGATTTCAATGTTTAACCATTTTCCAACTTGATCTTTAATTTTTACTTTAGTTCCCGAATGTAAAGAGAAGAGTTTTTTACCTGCTTGGGTTGGAGCGCTTTTAACATTAGTTATTGAAGTGAATATTATTGCTGAAGATTCTAAATTTTTGTTGTATGAAGAGTTAGCTGTACTAAAAAAAAATGAAGAAATAAAAATCGAAGCAAATACTAACTTTGTTAAGTTAATTGATGAAAAAATAGTGATTAAAACTAATATTATTGTACTCCAAATGCAAATTATCGCCGTCATTTGCCAATTCCATGTTGAATTCAATTGCACAAAATCACTCCACCACTTCAAATAAAATATTTTAGGAAAAGTATCGATTTTATCTATTATTTCTAAATTTGATAGTTCTAAATTTTCTCTTGTCTGTTTGTTGTTCTTTAGCAATAAGCTTTTTTCGTAGTACCATATAGAATTTGCATAATCTTGGATGTGGTAATAACAATTACCTAAGTTGTAATATAACTCACTACTTTCCAATCCGTTCGTTAATATCTGTTCGTATAGTCTTGATGCTTCTATATAATCTTCGATCATATATTTCTCATTTGCTTGTGAAAACAAATCTTCGTTTGCAATACACTGAGTTACAAAGAAGGTAAATAAAATTGTTAGTGTAGTTCTCATTTTAGTGCTTTTTCTACGTCGATAATAATTTGTTTAGCTTTTCCAAGAATAGTATCAATTTGTAAGTTATTATTTTTATCTGGTGAATATCTCGCAAATTCACATTCGCTTAAAAGATTAATAAATGCACTCTGAGTTTCAATTGTAATGTCTGAATTATCAAAATAGTTTCTTATCTTTTCTTTTGATAAATCTGCTGAAGAAATTTTAAATTTGTCAGCAAAATACCCCCAAAGTGATTTCTCTATTTCCTCATAAAAAAGGTCATAATTTTTCATTTTTATGCATTTTTGAGCTGTTTTTAGTCTTTTTTGCGCTATTTTTCCTGCTTTTGTGTTTTTTAGTTTTGAGCTATTTAATGTAAAATAACTATTGAATATTTTAAATATTAGCAATATAATAAAAGGTAAAATACAGATTATGTAAAAGAGATTTTTAGTAATATTTTTCTTTTCAATATTCTTTAAATTAGTTCTTGTAGAAATATAATTTATCTCTTTTTTATTGTTTTTTACAATTTGTTGGATTTTTGTAGTATTCTCATCATCATTATTACTGCTTGCATTTACTGTTAATTTATGTTCTGATGTTGATTTTTTTTCAAATTTTTTAGTTCTTGGATTATATGTTATCAAACTTATAGCAGGAATTGAATATTCCCCCTTATATCTTGGAATTATAAGATATTCAAAAGTTTTTATACTTCTTTTCATTCCGCCTTCAAAAATTTTATTGTTTATTTTAGGCTCATAGATTTCAAAATCTTCTGAAAAATTAATGTCTAGTGGTTTGAGAAGTTCAAAGTTCCCTTTTCCTGTTATGGTGATTGAATAATTTATAGCATCATTTGCTTTTACACTTGATTTTTCAATTTCTGATGTAATATTAAAATCTCCAACAATACCTTTATAATTTATAGGTGTGTTATTTAATTCTTTTACTTTTATTTTAATAGGCTTTGAACTAATAAACTCCTCTTGAACATTGTATGCATTTCCAAAAAAACTTGCAAATGGATCTCTATTATTTCTTGTTCTTTGTTTACGAATACTACATTTTAGCTCCAATGGATCAATAATTAAATCGCCTGCCCGCTGTGCAGTAAGAACTGATTTTTTTATAATAGCAACATTATATGCTGTACCATTTATAACATCTCTTTTAAATCTACTTGATGTTTCAAGATCTTTCACCCAGAATCCATTTAATTCTGGTAGAGATGATAATTCTGTGTTTTGTAATTCTACTCTTGTCAATAATTTATAAGTAACTAAAATCTGCTCTCCAACCACTATAGCTTTTTTGCTAGTTTCAACTTTTATAAATAGGTTATTTGAAAGTTCGTTATTTTGCTTAGTATTTCCTTTTACTACTCTTATTTTTATGCTCTTGCTGTTAATTTTTTTGCCACTTGAATAAATAGAAGCCGGTGGTATGTCATAAATCCCTTCCTTTTTTGCTTTTAAATAAAGAGAGTATGTTGTAGTTGTACTACTTTCACTTTTGCCGTTTGAGAATGTATAACTGCTTTGCGTAGATGGATTTGGACCGCTTAAAACACGAAAATTATTGAAATTCGGTATTTGAAATTTTTCTGATTCTGCATTTATACTGTACTGCAATAATATTTGTTCACCTAAGATTACAGGGTTTTTATCTATAGATACTTTTAGTTCTTGAGCAAATAAAAATGTGCTTAACAACATGAATAATATTAATAAATGTCTTTTCAATTTACCAATCTTTTAATAGTTTTATTTTCTTGCCTTTCACTTTCTTTTTCTGAAGCTTCTCTTGCAATTCTTTCTCTTTTTGCTGAATTGCATCTAACATCTTTTCAGCATCTTCTTTACTTATTTTATCTTGTTTTTTCTTATTTTCTTGGTCTTTATTTTCTTGGTCTTTATTTTCTTGGTCTTTATTTTCTTGGTCTTTATTTTCTTGGTCTTTATTTTCTTGATCTTTGTTTTCTTGGTCTTTATTTTGCTCTTCCTGCTTCTGTTTATTTTTCTTTGTCAAAGCTAAATTGTACCTTGTTTCATCATCAGTAGGATTTATTCGTAAGGAATTTTTATAGGCATTTATTGCTTTTTCATATTTGTTTTCTTTAGCCAGAGAATTACCTAGATTATGGTAAACTTTAGCTAAATCTTCTTTTGATCTTGCATTATCTTTTAATGCATTGAATAAGGATGATGCTTCCTCATATCTTTCTTGTTTGTAAACTGCATCAGCTAAATTAAAAGACGATTTAAAATAATCCTGATCTTTTTCTAAAGCTTTTCTGTATTTTATTTCTGCTTGAGAATAACTACTGTCGTTATATAATTTAGTACCCTCTCTTAAAAGTGATTGTTTTTGTTGCGCAAACATTGGTATGCCAATCAAAATTGCTAAAATAAAAAGTATAATTTTCATAATTTATTTTTTGTTTTAATAATCTTAGCCCACTTATTACTTCTTTCTAGCATAAGTAAATCAAATATTAGAAAGAATAATGCTAAAAATAAAAATAATTGAAATCTATCTTTGTAATTTGTGAAAATCATAGTTCCAATTTCGTTTTTTTCCATTTTATTTATTTCTGAAAATAAAGTTGCTAGACCAGCTTTTGAATTGTTTGCTCTAACGTATGTTCCATTGCCAGCATCCGCAATTTTTATCAGTAAATTCTCATCTAATTTACTGACAATAGTATTGCCGTCTCTATCTTTTCGGTATCCATTTTGCGTACCATATTTATTGTAGATTGGAATTGGACCTCCTTTACTCAAACCCATTCCTAGTGTATGAGTTATTATAGCAAGCTTACTTGCATTCTCTGCACTTTCAATTGCTTTTTCGTCATGATTTTCCCCATCGGTAATTATAATAATGGCTTTGTTTTGACCATTTTCCATGTCAAATGATTCAATACTCAAATCTATAGCCTTAGATATCTCTGTTCCTTGAGTTGGGACAATGGATGTATTTACAGATGATAAGAAAAGTTTAGCTGCTGAATAATCAGTTGTTATAGGTAGTTGTACGTATGCTTCTCCTGCAAAAACAATTAAGCCAATTCTATCTCCCTTGAGCTGGTCAATTAATTTTGATATTGCTTGTTTCGCTCTTTCTAATCTGTTTGGCTTTATATCTTCTGCCATCATAGAATTTGATAAATCAATTGCAATTACTAAATCAACTCCTTCTCTTTTAACTTCTTCAAGTTTTGTTCCAATTTGAGGATTTGAAATTCCGATAATAAGAAAAGTTAATATAAGAACAATTAAAATATTTTTAATTGTAATTCTAGTCTTTGAACTGCCAGATATTAATTTGCTGACT
>JABICI010000044.1 GCA_018652335.1 Flavobacteriales bacterium | reverse complement strand
AATAAAATTATGTTAGGAAAATTTCAAAAGCAGTTACAAGATGAATTAGCAAATATTAAAGAGGCTGGTTTGTATAAAAAAGAAAGAATAATTACCAATCCTCAAGGAGCAAGTATTCGTGTAAGCACGGGTGAAGAAGTATTGAATTTTTGTGCAAACAATTATTTAGGATTGTCATCTCATCCTGATGTAATTCAAGCAGCTAAAAATGCCTTAGATACTCATGGTTTTGGAATGTCATCTGTACGTTTTATATGTGGAACGCAAGATATTCACAAAAATTTAGAAAAAAAGATTTCTGAATTTTTAGGAATGGAGGATACTATATTATATGCTGCAGCTTTTGATGCTAATGGAGGACTTTTTGAGCCTTTGTTTGGTAATGAAGATGCTATTATTTCCGACTCTTTAAATCATGCTTCAATTATTGACGGTGTGCGCCTGTGCAAGGCTGCTCGATATCGTTATGCAAATAATGACATGGCTGATTTGGAAGCTCAACTAATAAAAGCTCAAGAACATAGGAATAGAATTATTGTAACAGATGGTGTTTTTTCCATGGATGGAACAATAGCACAATTAGATAAGATATGTGACTTGGCTGAGAAATATAATGCACTTGTGATGGTGGATGATTGTCATTCTACAGGTTTTGTTGGTAAAACTGGTAGAGGTACACATGAACATTGTGGTGTTATGGACAGGGTTGATATTATTACATCTACTTTAGGAAAAGCTTTAGGAGGAGCAATGGGTGGCTTTACGTCAGGTAAAAAGGAAGTAATTGATATTTTACGCCAAAGGTCTCGCCCTTATTTATTTTCTAATTCTTTGGCTCCATCACTGGTTGGGGCAGCCGATAAAGTGATTGATTTATTAAGTAATACCACTCATTTGCGTGATAAATTAGAGGAAAATACAAACTATTTCAGAAAAAAAATGACACAAGCTGGCTTTGATATAAAAGAAGGAGTTCATGCAATTGTTCCTGTAATGCTATACGATGCAAAGCTTTCACAATTAATGTCAGATAAATTATTAGAAGAAGGAATTTATGTAATTGGGTTTTTCTATCCTGTTGTAGCTAAGGGAAAAGCAAGAATTAGAGTTCAAATATCTGCAGATCATACTTTAGAAGATTTAGATAAAGCAATTCTAGCCTTCACAAAGATTGGAAGGGAGCTTAATGTATTACAGTAATAATGGCTAATAATATTTTGCAGAAATATAAAAAAGTGTAATTTTGCAGCCCTTTGAAGAAGTAATAAAAACATATATACAGTGGATACATTAAGTTATAAAACATTATCAGCCAGCAAGGAAACAGCCAACAAAGAATGGTTTGTTGTTGACGCTGAGGGACAAACTCTAGGAAGAATGGCATCGAAAGTTGCAAAGGTTTTAAGAGGAAAATATAAAACTAATTTTACTCCTCATGCAGATTGTGGTGACAATGTCATCATTGTAAATGCTGGTAAAATTGTAATGAGTGGAAAAAAAATGTCAGATAGACAGATTTTTTCTCATACAGGATACCCCGGTGGACAAAAAAGAATTTCGCCATCTGAGATGTTAGCTAAAGATGAAACTTCTGTTGTAAGACATGCTGTTAAAGGCATGTTACCTAAAAATAAACTTGGTGCCGCAATTTTAAGAAATTGTTTTATTTACGCACAAGATAAACATGATCACGAAGCACAAAAGCCAAAAATGCTTAATTTAAACGATTTGAAATAAATTATGGATACAATTCACACAATAGGAAGAAGAAAAGAAGCGGTTGCTAGAATATATCTTTCAAAAGGAAAAGGAAAGATAACGGTTAACGGAAAAGACTTTAAAGAATATTTCCCAGTTGACACAATGCAATATAAGCTAGAGCAGCCATTTAAGGTTTCTGAAGTTGCTAACAAATTTGATGTTAAGGTTAATGTTGATGGTGGGGGTACAACTGGACAGGCAGAGGCAATAAGACTTGCGATATCAAGGGCTTTGTGCGAGCTTGACCAAGAAAATCGTCCTGCGTTAAAAGCAGAAGGTTTATTAACTAGAGATGCTAGAGTAGTTGAAAGAAAAAAACCAGGACAGAAAAAAGCTAGGAAAAAATTCCAGTGGGTTAAACGATAATATAACCCAATTTATTAATAAATGTTTAGCATCTAAACTGTTTGGACAAGTTATAGACTTCTACCATACAGTTGCTTAACTAACTAAAAGAAAGTAAACATGTCAAGAACAAATTTTAAAGAATTATTAAGTGCAGGGGTTCATTTTGGACACCTAAAGAAGAAGTATAATCCTGCTATGGCTCCATATGTTTTTATGGAAAGAAATGGAATTCATATTATAGATTTAAATAAAACAGTAGCAATGATAGAAGATGCTGCAAGTGCAATGAAACAAATTGCTAAATCTGGAAAAAAAATACTTTTTGTTGCAACCAAAAAGCAAGCAAAAGGTATTATAGCTGAAACAGCTCAAGCCTTAAATATGCCCTACATTACTGAAAGGTGGCCTGGTGGTTTACTCACAAATTTTGCAACTATTAGAAAATCAATTAAGAAGATGCAAACAATTGATAAGATGAAAGTTGATGGAACGTTTGATAGTTTATCTAAAAGAGAAAGATTACAAATCGATAGACAGAGAGCTAAGCTTGAGTTAAATCTTGGTAGTATTGTTAAGATGACGAGAATGCCTGAGGCTATCTTTGTTGTAGATACTAACAAGGAAAATATTGCTGTAGCTGAGGCAAATACTTTAGGTATTAGAACTTTCGCAATGAACGATACTAATACTAATCCAAAGATGATAAACTTTCCTATACCATCAAATGATGATGCATCCAAATCAATCGAATGTATTTTATCAATAATAAAACAAGCTGTTGCTGAAGGACTTGAGGAAAGAGGAGCTGAGCAACAAGCTAAAGATGAAGAAAAGAAAGAAAAGGCAAAGCAAATTACTGAAGAAAAAGAATAGATAAAACTTAAAATACAATCTTATTATAATGGTAAATATTAAAGCTGCTGATGTAGCAAAACTAAGAAAACAAACTGGTGCTGGCATGATGGATTGTAAAAAAGCATTAGTAGAAGCCGAAGGAGACTTTGACGTTGCTATTGACGTCCTAAGAAAAAAAGGACAAAAAGTTGCTGCTAAACGTGCAGATCGCCAAGCTAGTGAAGGAATTGCAATTACAAAGATTAATGAAACTAACACAATTGGTGTTGCGATTGTATTAGCATGTGAAACTGATTTTGTTGCAAAAAATGATTCATATAAAAGTTTAGCAACTGAGTTTGTAAATATTGCAATAAATCATAATGATAAAGAATCATTTCTTAATGCAGATTTTGGAGGAATGACAGTTTCTGAAAAGCTAATAGAGCAAACTGGTGTTATAGGTGAAAAGTTAGAAATTTCTGGTTTCGAAAGAGTAGAAGCAGATTATGTTGGATCGTATACTCACGGTAATAAAATTTCTGTAATAGTTGGTCTTGATAGTAATGTTGATGGTGAATTTGAATTGTCAAAAGATCTTGCAATGCAAATTGCATCTATGGGCGCAACAACATTATCTTATAAAGATTTTGATCCAAATTTTGTTGTATCTGAAACTGAAGCGAGGATAGCTGTTATTGAAAAGGAAAATGTTGAGTTAGGTAGATTAGGTAAAACACTAAAGAATATACCTCTCTACATATCAATGTTGCAATTAACAGATGAGGTTATTAAAAATGCAAAATCTACTATTGAGGCTGAACTTAAATCTGAAGGTAAACCAGAACATATTTGGGACAAGATTGTACCTGGAAAAATTGATAGATTTATTTCAGATAATACAACACTTGATCAAGAAATGTGTCTACTTGATCAGAAATTTATAAAAGATGAATCAAAAAATGTTTCTGAATACATTTCAACATATGGAGAAGTTAATGTTACTGAATTTAAAAAAGTTTCACTAGGATAATTAATTTAAAAAAGTAAAAAAACCACTCTTCTAGAGTGGTTTTTTTATGTCATGATTTTAATTATCTTAATTAAATCAAATAGTTATATTTGAAAAACTTTTAAAGACATGGAATATAAAAGAATACTATTAAAGCTTAGCGGAGAATCTCTTATGGGGAATGGGGAATATGGTATTGATCCAAAGATGTTGAGCAAATATGCTAATGATATTTCTAGCATTGTAGCTAAAAATGTTGAAGTTGCTGTTGTCATTGGAGGAGGTAATATTTACCGAGGTATTCAATCTGAGGGGGCCGGATTTGATCGCGTACAAGGTGATCACATGGGAATGCTTGCTACCATAATTAACGGAATGGCATTACAATCTGCATTAGAATCAATCAATATAGAAACTAGATTATTAACAGCTATTAGAATGGAACAAGTTGCTGAACCGTATATTAGAAGGAAGGCTATGAGACATCTCCAAAAAGGTAGAGTTGTTATTTTTGGAGGAGGAACTGGAAATCCTTATTTCACAACAGATACTGCCGCTACTTTAAGAGCAATTGAAATAGAAGCAGATATTATTCTAAAAGGAACAAGAGTTGATGGTATTTACACTGAAGATCCAGAAAAGTTTTCTTCTGCAAAAAAATTTAATAGTATAACTTTTGCTGAAGTATTAGAGAGAAAATTGAATATTATGGATTTAACTGCATTTACATTATGCCAAGAAAACAACTTACCAATTAAAGTGTTTAACATGAATGTAGAAGGAAGTCTTATACGAATTTGTGAGGGTGAAGACGTAGGGACTTTAGTTAATCATTAAAAAAATAATATATGACAGAAGAGGTTCAAATAAATTTAGACATAGCAAAAGATTCGATGTTAGAATCAATTTCTAGACTTGAAATAGCATTATCAAAAATAAGAGCTGGAAAAGCTAATCCACAAATGCTTAGTACAGTAAAAGTTGACTATTATGGAGTTCAAACTCCATTATCTCAAGCAGCAAATGTATCTACATCAGATGCTCAAACTATTTCTGTTCAGCCTTTTGATAAAAGTTTGATAGCAGAGATAGAAAATGCTATAACTGAGGCAAATTTAGGTTTTAATCCATCTAATAATGGCGAAAAAGTCATAATTAATGTACCACCATTAACTGAAGAAAGACGAAAAGCACTTGTTAGACAGGCAAAATCTGAAATAGAGAATGCAAAAGTTAGCGTTAGAAATATTAGACAAAAAGCAAACGATGAAATGAAAAAACTTGGGAAAGATGGTTTGTCCGAAGATATTGTTCGAGATGCAGAGAACTCAGTTCAGGAACTAACTAATATTTACTCTGCTAAAATTGACAATATCTATTCTAAAAAGGAATCAGATATTATGACTGTATAATATAAAGAAACACTACTTTGAAAGGAATCATTTTAGCAGGAGGATCAGGAACAAGATTACATCCACTTACTTTAGCAATTAGTAAACAACTGATGCCTATATACGATAAGCCAATGATTTATTATCCATTGTCAACTTTAATGTATTCTGGTATTAATGAAATACTAATTATTTCTACTCCCCACGACTTGCCTCTATTTAAAAAATTATTAGGAAACGGAACACAAATTGGATGCAATATTGAGTATAAAATTCAGGAAACTCCAAATGGATTAGCACAGGCTTTTTTAATAGGTGAAGAGTTTATTGGAGACGATGATGTTTGTTTAATTTTAGGTGATAATATTTTTCAAATGAAAATAAAAACGCTTCAGGAATGTAGAGGAGTTAATGGAGCAACAATTTTTGGGTATCATGTTAATGATCCCCAAAGATATGGTGTTGTAGAATTTGATAATGATTTTCATGCAATCTCCTTAGATGAGAAACCCTCTGCCCCTAAATCTAATTATGCTGTCCCTGGTCTTTATTTTTATGAAAACTCTGTTATTAAAATTGCCAAAAATATAAAGCCATCAAAAAGAGGCGAATATGAAATAACAGATATTAACAAAGAATATCTGAAACATGGAAAACTAAATGTTAAGTTATTAGGAAGAGGTACGACATGGCTAGATACAGGAACATTTTCATCATTAATGCAAGCTAATCAGTATGTACAATTAATTGAGGAAAGGCAAGGGAGAAAAATTGGTTGTATTGAAGAAGCAGCATTTAGAATGGGGTATATTGATAAAGTAAAATTACTTGAAATTGCCAAACCACTGTCAAAAAGTGGCTATGGAGATTATTTAATTAGATTAGCAAATATTTAGTGAAAGATTTATCACAAATCGCAGAAATTATTGAAGCTGAGATAAATAATATCTCTTATCTTAAAGATCCAGAAAATCTCTACTCGCCAATTGAATATACAATGGAATTGGGCGGGAAACGAATCAGACCTATTTTACTGTTAATCTCCTATCAACTTTTTAACGATAATTTTGAGAGAGCATTTTCACCAGCAAAAGCTATTGAACTCTTTCATAATTTTACTTTACTTCATGATGATATCATGGATAAGGCCCCTTTAAGAAGAGGAAAAATTACCGTGCATAAAAAATGGAATAATAATATTGCTATTTTATCTGGTGATGTAATGATGATTCACGCTTATCAACTATTAGCTCAAGTAGAATCTAAATATTTAAAATCTATTTTAAATATATTTAATAAAGCAGCTATTGAAGTATGTGAGGGGCAACAATGGGATATGGATTTTGAATCTAAAGATGATGTTCCTTTAATTGATTATATGCAGATGATTGAATTCAAAACTGCTGTACTTCTAGCTGCATCTTTAAAGATTGGAGCTGTTTTAGCTGATGCTAAGAAAAAAGATCAGAACCATCTTTATGAATTTGGGCTCAATATGGGGATTGCATTTCAATTAAAAGATGATTTATTGGATGTTTTTGGCACTTCTAAATTATTTGGAAAAAAAATAGGTGGAGATATTATTGCTAATAAAAAGACTTTTTTATATTTAAAAGCACTTCAAATATCTGATTTTTCTACTAAGTTGAAATTAAAAAAATTATATACAAGTGAAAATGAAAATGATACAAAAGTTGAAAAAGTTAAAAAAATTTTTGTTGACTTGAATATTAAGAAACACACTTTAGACCTTATGAAGTCATATTATATTAAGGCAATGAAGCATTTAGATGCCATTGATTCTGATAAGAAATCCCCATTAATTGATTTTGCTGATAAATTAATGCATCGAGATAGGTAGATATTAATGTTTGACACAAATACTTTATTAATATATCTGCTATATATCATAAAAAATAGATAATTTTGTATAATAATTTTGTATTTTATAATGGATAATTTCTCATTCTTAGGCTCTGCACATACAAAGATGATTGAAGCATTGTATGAAAAATTTACACTAGACCCCGCGAGTATAGACAAAGAATGGAGTCATTTTTTTAAAGGATATGATTTTGCAAAGGAGGTTTACTCTGATGATGATATTCCTCAATATTTTCAAAAAGAATTTAAGGTGATTAATTTAATAGATGCATATAGAAAAAGCGGACATTTATTTACTAAAACTAACCCTGTCAGAGAAAGAAGAAAGTATACACCCACTTTAGATTATAAAAATTTTGGTTTAGAGGAGTCTGATTTAAAAGCTGAATTTCAAGCAGGAACCCAAGTTGGAATTGGGCCTTCTTCTTTGGAAAAAATTATTAAACATTTACAGAAAGTATATTGTCAATCTATTGGTATTGAATACATGTATATTAGAGATCCTGAAGAAATTAATTGGATTAAAGAAAGATTACATTCAAATTCAAATACACCAGATTTCAAATCAGATGAGAAAGAACACATATTACATAAATTAAATCAGGCAGTAGCATTTGAGAATTTCTTGCATAAAAAGTTTGTAGGTCAAAAAAGATTCTCATTAGAAGGAGCAGAATCACTTATCCCAGCTTTAGACGCACTTGTTGAACATAGTTCAAAGCTAGGAGTTGAAGAATTTGTAATGGGCATGGCTCATCGAGGAAGATTAAATGTTTTAGCAAATATTTTTAATAAAACTTACAAAGAGATTTTTTCAGAATTTGAAGGTAACATGTATGAAGATGATCTTATTTCAGGAGATGTAAAATATCATCTCGGATTTACATCATTCCAAAAATGTAATAATGGCAGAAACGTTAAATTAAACTTAACACCAAATCCATCACATTTAGAAGCAGTTAATCCTGTGGTACAAGGAATAACACGAGCTAAGCTTGACAGTAAATATAATAGTGATACGACAAAAATATTACCGATTTTACTTCATGGTGATGCTGCTCTTGCAGGACAGGGAGTAGTTTATGAAGTTATTCAAATGGCTCAATTAGATGGTTATAAAACTGGCGGAACCATTCATATTGCTGTAAATAATCAGGTAGGTTTTACAACTAATTATTTAGATGCAAGGTCGAGTACATATTGTACAGACATTGCAAAAGTGACATTATCGCCTGTTATACATGTCAATGGTGATGATGTTGAGGCTGTAGTTCATTCATTACAGCTAGCTGTAGAGTATAGACAAAAATATAAAAAAGATATTTTTATTGATTTGTTATGTTACAGGAAATATGGACATAATGAAGGAGATGAGCCAAGATTTACTCAGCCAAAATTGTATGAAACAATTTCTAAACATAAGAACCCTCGTGAAATCTATATTCAGAAACTATTAAGTGAAGGTGTTGTTGAAAATAGTATAGCAAAAGAGTTAGAGAAAAAGTTCCAAAACCTACTTCAAGAAAGATTTGATGAAGCAAAAGAAATTAAAAAAGCTAAAATCACAAGATTTCTCAAGGATGAGTGGAGTGATATCAAAAGAAATTTTATTCCCACTTTTAAAATAGTGAAAAAATCTAATCTTACTGAGAAAAAAATCAGATTATTAGCTAAATCTCTTTACGAATTTCCAAAGTCAGATAAATTATTTAAAAAAACAAGAAAGCTACTTCTTGATCGAAAAAAAATGATTGAACAGTTAGATTCTTTAGATTGGGCTATGTGTGAATTACTAGCATATGCATCATTGCTAGATGAAGGGCATGATGTCCGTCTAAGCGGTCAAGATGTTGAAAGAGGTACTTTTTCTCATAGACATGCGGTGCTAAAAGTTGAAAAATCTGAAGAGGAAGTTTGTCCATTAGATAACATTAATAGCGATGCAAATTTTGTAGCCTATAATTCTTTACTTTCAGAATATGGTGTTTTAGGATTTGATTATGGATATTCTATTACTCTTCCTGATACACTTACAATCTGGGAGGCACAATTTGGAGATTTTTCAAATGGAGCTCAGATTCTTATTGATCAGTTCATTTCATGTGCTGAAGATAAATGGAAAGTCATGAGTGGCTTGGTAATTCTATTGCCACATGGTTATGAGGGTCAAGGAGCAGAGCATTCTTCGGCAAGAATAGAAAGATACTTGCAAATGTGTGCAAAATATAATATGCAGATTGTAAATTGTACCACCCCAGCTAATTTCTATCATTTAATAAGAAGACAATTAAAGAGAAATTATAGAAAACCACTTGTTGTTTTTACTCCTAAAAGTTTGCTTAGACATCCACAATGTAGGTCTTCTATCTCAGATTTAGTAAATGGATCTTTTGAAACGGTAATTGATGATACACAATCATTAAAGCTTATCAACAAGTTAGTTTTTTGTAGTGGTAAAATTTACTTTGAGTTATTAGAGCGAAAACAAAATTTAGCTGCTAATCATATTGCTATTATAAGAATTGAGCAGTTATTTCCATTAAACATAGAAAAAATAAAGAAAATCTTAAATAAGTACGATTATAAAGAACTTATTTGGGTTCAAGAGGAACCACAGAATATGGGAGCATGGTCATATATTCTACAAGAACTAAGGGAATATGATATACAAGTAATTGCAAGAAAATTTTCTGCTGCTACTGCAAGTGGTTCTAGCAAGAAATCTAATATTCAGCAGGAAGAAATTATTAATAAGGTTTTTTTATAATTATGAATTATTTACTAAAAACTAAAGTTTTACATTAGAATAAAAATCAGTAGTTATGTTAAAAAATAAATTTAATGGCAAGTCTACAGTAACGTGTATTCATGTTTTAAATATATTGAGTTTTTCTATATAAAAGATTAAATATTATGTTACTAGAAATGAAAGTACCAAGTCCAGGAGAATCAATATCTGAAGTTGAGATAGCTGAATGGCTTGTTAAGAATGGAGATTACGTTGAGAAAGATCAATCTATAGCTGAAATAGATTCAGACAAGGCAACTTTAGAATTACCTGCAGAGCAAAGTGGAAAAATTACTATTATTGTTAATGAAGGTGAAACTGTAGCTGTTGGAGATATTGTTTGTACTATTGATACGTCAATTATTGGTGAAAGTAAAGAAATCTTTTTGAAAGATAAGGAGTCTGCTGAAAATAAAAATAATGATATAATTAAACAACAAACAACTTTAAAGAAAGCAACACCGTTAGCATCTGCTATAATTAGTGATTTAGATATATCTGAAAATGAGGTTAAGGGTACTGGAGAGTTAGGTAAAATTACTAAAAATGATGTCTTAGATGCAGTCGGGGTCGTATCAGAAAGTGGCCCACGAGGCACTTCAAGAAAAAAAATGTCATCACTTAGAAGAAAAATTGCAAGTAGATTAGTTGCTGTCAAGAATGAAACAGCCATGTTAACTACTTTTAATGAAGTTGACATGACTAAAATTTTTGAAATAAGAAAAACATTTAAGGATAAATTTAAAGATAAATATGATGTAGGACTAGGTTTCATGTCGTTTTTCACGAAATCAGTTACTATTGCATTAAAGGAATTCCCAGATGTTAATTCAATGATTGATAAAAATGAAATTATACATCATAATTACTCTGATATTGGTATTGCAGTAAGCGCACCTAAAGGCTTGATGGTTCCAGTTGTAAGAAATGCTGAATTGCTTAATTTTCACGAAATTGAATCAGAGATAAAGAGATTAGCAATTAAAGCTCGTGATGGCAGATTAACTATAAATGAGATGCTTGGAGGTACTTTTACAATAACTAATGGAGGTGTTTTTGGTTCAATGCTTTCAACTCCAATTATAAATCCCCCCCAATCTGCTATATTGGGCATGCATAATATTCTCGAAAGACCAATGGCAATTGATGGAGAGGTTAAAATAAGACCTATTATGTATGTTGCACTCTCATATGACCATAGAGTAATTGATGGAAGAGAGTCAGTTGGCTTTTTAGTAAAAGTTAAAGAATGCCTAGAAAACCCAGTTGAGTTATTAATGGATGGAGATGCAGAAAATTATCTAGGTTTGTAAATAATATTTTTTTATTTGATTAAACATTCCAAGTATCACCTGAAAATAACAATTCGTTTACGTTATTGAATTTTGCATTTTTTTTCTCATGATCAATTTGAGAGTTCATGTCATTATCAAAAGTAGATCTTTTTACAGATCTAATTACACCTAAAGCTGCTGGAAATTCTGGAGGTCTCATTCTTGCTAACATTGCATGTAATGTAGAATCTTGTTCATAAGCATCATGTACTAATATATCATCTATAGTTATCCCATTTTCACCTATTATAACTGTTTCAAGTTTAAACTTATTTAGGATTATTCCTTTATTCATTGTAGCCCCATACAGAATTGGCTTACCATGCTCTAATGTCAATTGAGCATCTTTTTTAACATCTTTTCCAGTAATTGATGAAAAGGTTTTATCATTAAAAATAACACAGTTTTGCATTATTTCTATTAAAGATGTACCTTTATGAGCTTCAGCTTCCACAAATATTTTTTGCATCAATTTTGGATTAGTATCAACAACTCTAGCAAAAAAGGAGCTTTTTGCTCCTAATGATAAATCTGATGGGGAGAAAGGTTCGTCTGTCGTTCCGTGAGGATTTGATTTCGTTTTAATTCCTTTTTTAGATGTTGGAGAAAATTGACCTTTAGTTAATCCATATATTTCATTATTAAAAAGAAGAATATTAATATCAATATTTCTTCTTAAAGCATGGATAAAATGATTTCCTCCTATTGCTAATGCGTCACCATCTCCAGTGATTTGCCAAATACTTAGATTAGGATTTGCTAATTTCATTCCGGTTGCGAATGCTGGTGCTCTTCCATGAATACTGTGAAATCCATAAGTATCCATATAATAAGGGAATCTAGATGAGCATCCAATTCCAGAAATAAAAATGAAATCTTCTTTTTTTCTATTAAGTAAAGGTAATGATTTCTGCATAGCTCTTAATATTGCATAATCACCACAACCAGGACACCACCTAACCTCTTGATCGCTTGAAAAGTCTTTATTTGTTAGTTTTTCCATTATTTTGATAATAGTAATTTAAAGTGCGATTCTAATTCTATAGAAGTAAATGGAAATCCCTGAAGCTTGTTGTATTGTTCAAAAACAAATCCCTGAAAGTTCATTCTTAAATAATTTGCAAATTGTCCTGCATTGAGTTCGCAGACTACAATTCTATTAAATTTTGATAAGATTTCTTTAGTATTACGTGGAAGAGGATTAATATAATTAAAATGACATAAACCAACACTATTTTCATCTTTAAGCAATGTATCAACTGCTGAGTATAGTGACCCAAATGTCCCCCCCCATCCAATGACTAATAAATTTCCGCTTTCATTCCCATATATTTTTTGCTCCGGTATTATGTTAGAAAGCCGATTTATTTTTTCAGATCGAATTTTACACATTTTTTCATGATTTTCTGGATCATATGATACGTTACCTGTTATATCCTCCTTCTCTAACCCTCCGAGCCTATGTTCTAATCCTTTTGTTCCAGGAATTGCAATCTTTCTAGATAATATTTTTTTATCTCTTGCATATGGGAGATAATCATCTCCCTCTCTTGCTACATTTGGATTAATTTTGGGCATATCATTTGTGGATTTTATCTTCCATGGTTCAGCACCATTACCCAAATATCCATCAGATAATAAGATGACAGGTGTATTATGTTCTAGAGTTATTTTTGAAGCTTGATAAGCCCAATCAAAACAATTTGCAGGTGTAGAAGATGCTAAAACAACAGCGGGGCTTTCTCCATTTCTTCCATAAAGTGCTTGCATTAAATCAGATTGTTCTGTTTTTGTAGGTAATCCAGTTGATGGTCCTCCTCTTTGTACATCAACAACAACTAATGGGAGTTCAGTCATTATTGCCAATCCAATACCTTCTCCTTTTAGCGCTAATCCAGGTCCTGATGTAGTTGTAATAGCAAGGCTACCACAAAAACTTGCTCCAATTGCCGAACATACTCCTGCAATTTCATCTTCAGCTTGGAAGGTTTTAACTCCTAAATTCTTATGTTTTGCTAGTTCATGCAAAATATCTGATGCAGGTGTTATAGGGTATGATCCTAGAAACAATTCTTTCTTTGCATTTTCTGCTGCTGCTAGAAAGCCCCATGACATAGCTTGATTTCCCATAACATTTCTATATGTCCCTTTAGGAAGTTTAGCTGATAAAACAGTGTAAGAAGATGAAAGCGCTTCAATTGTATCTGCAAAATTATATCCTGCATGCATTACTTTAATATTTGCTTCAACTAGATCTGGCGATTTCTTAAATTTTGTTTTTAAGAAAGATTCTGTTTGTTGCATAGGCCTATTAAACATCCAATAGACAATCCCAAGTGCAAACATATTTTTTGCTCTACCAATACTTTTGCCATCTAGTTTAGAATCTTTAAGTGTTTCTCTTGTGAGTTTTGTTATCGGAGCTTCAATTAAATTATATCCTTCAAATGAGTTGTCTTCAAGTGGTGATTGTTTGTATCCAGCTTTTTCAAAATCTCTCTGGTTGAAGCTATCAATATTGATAATGATACTTCCTCCTTTTTTAATGAAATTTTTATTAGCTTTCAATGCAGCTGGATTCATAGCTACCAAAACATCTGCTATATCTCCAGGTGTGTTGATGTCTATACTTCCTATATGAATCTGAAACCCTGAAACTCCAGCTACTGTTCCTTGAGGGGCTCTAATTTCAGCAGGATAATCAGGAAAAGTAGCTAAATCATTTCCAAGTAAAGCGGAAGTGTCTGTAAATTGGGTTCCGGTAAGTTGCATTCCATCACCAGAGTCACCTGCAAATTTGATTACTACTTTTTCTAAATCAACAACTTTTGGATTATTCATAATTTTACTTTGCATCTTTCATTTAACAAAAATACAAAGCTTCTTTATAACACGATGTTTTTTTTGTTGTTTTGTTGTTTTGTTGTTTATACAGAATCAATTTAAATTAATTATACATGTAATTACTTAATAAAAAAGACTTATTTTTGTGCTTTAAACTAATGATATGGCTATTAAGATAACAGATGACTGTATAAATTGTGAGGCATGCGAACCAGAATGTCCAAATAATGCAATTTATTCGCCTGAACAAGCGTGGAAATTTTCAGATGGCACTACGATGAATGATAATACAGAAAGAGAGGATGGAGGTTTCTCTGATGAATTCTTCTATATCGCTACTGATAAATGTACAGAATGTATTGGTTTTCATGACGAGCCACAATGTGCTGCTGTCTGTCCTGTTGATTGTTGTGTAGATGACACTGATAATGTTGAAACTGAAGATCAGTTAATGCTTAAAAAAGAAAAATTACACGCCTAGTACCTTTTTAAAAAGTATTTTTTATAATAAGTTATTCTCCGAAAAAATATCGAAGGTCTAAAGTCACAAAAGACCCTAATAATTCTAAATGGTATTTATCATTAAAATCGACATCATTAAAACTAGCATTATTGTCTTTGTACTGAGGATAAATTCTGCCTAATTCAGTCCATGGCCTATGCAGACTAGTTCCAAAATAATAGTATCCACTTTCAGAAGGTCTATATTCAACACCTATATTAGCAAGCAAAGCTATATAGCCACCTGTTTTTCTATAAGTATTTTGAATAAAATTATTAGACATATTACCATAAGATAAAATATCTGATGTCTGAATATTGTAGGATAATCCAAATGCAACATTTAGATACCATAATTCTTTAATTTGCACATAGGTAAGTAATTGAATTGGTAGTTCATATGATCTTAGTCCAAAAAATGTTTCATCATTATCAATTTGAATATTATCAATAGAAAGCGAATAATTTCTTTGAATATAATTAATACCAGATTCAATTGAGAAAGTTTGATTAATCTTTTGTCTCAATAACATTCCAAGTGAGTAACTATATCTTGGTTTTAAATTAAAAGTAAAAAAATTGATTTCTTCTTGAAAGTGTGAAGAATTAAAGTATGATGAAGGAATTATAGGTTTGTATTGTATTCCAAAAGAGGTTAAATTATTTTGTCCATTAACTTTACATAAAAATACTAAAGAAAATAAAAGTAATAGATTACTCTTCATTAGCAATAACTTCTATTTCTGGGCTTATCTTTTCCCTCAATAATGTTTCGATACCTCCTTTCAAAGTGCTAGTTGAAGATGGACAACCACTACAAGCCCCCTTGAGATCTACACAAACAATATTATCTTTGTAATAGTTTAAAGTAATAGCTCCACCATCAGACTCTACGGCTGGGGCAATGTATTCATTTAATATGGATTCAACTTCTTTTTCCTTTTGAGTTAATACTCGGCTATTTGCGAACTGTTTATTATTTATAGTATTTTCTTCTACATTTTTAATATCCTCAGTATGGTTTGTTATTTCATTACTATTTAGATGATCTGTAATAAATATTCTTAATTGCATAGCAATACTTTCCCATTCTAAGTTTTTATTTTTTGTTATTGAGATAAAATTAGAACTCATGTAGATACTTTCTACAAAGGGAAATTTTAATAATTCTATTGCTATAGATATACCATACGCTTCACCAACATTTTTTATCTCAATGCTTTTATCTGCAAGCATTCTATTTGAAACAAATTTCATAACTTCAGGATTAGGTGTGCTTTCAGCGTAAATACTGTAATTCATAATGTTTATTTTTGTCAAAAATACAAACAATTTAATTATGGCATTAATAAAAAGTGTAAAAGGTAAAACTCCAATTTTTGGGGATAATGTTTATAAAGCAGAAAACTCAACTATTGTTGGTGATGTAATTATAGGAAAAAATTGTAGTATCTGGTT
>JABICI010000052.1 GCA_018652335.1 Flavobacteriales bacterium | reverse complement strand
TGCTAAATCATTATTTATTGCAGCTGTAATCATAGCTCTAGTATATTTAAGAGATATTCGATTTCCGACACCATATTCTCCACCTGACCAGCCAGTATTTATTAACCAAACATTAACCTTTGAGTTTTTCATTTTTTCACCAAGCATTTCAGCATATTTAGTAGGGTGTAAAGGCATAAAAGGTGCTCCAAAACAAGCTGAAAATGTAGTTTGAGGTTCAGTAATTCCAGCTTCAGTACCTGCAACCTTGGCTGTATATCCAGAAATGAAATGATACATTGCTTGACCAGTTGTAAGCTTTGAAATTGGAGGAAGAACTCCAAAAGCATCAGCTGTTAAGAAAAATATATTATTTGGGCTATTTCCAATAGAAGGTTTTGAGATGTTTTTTATGAAGTCTATTGGGTAAGAAACCCTAGTATTTTCAGTTATACTTGTATTTGAATAATCTACTATATTGGTGCCTTCAATAAATTCTACATTCTCAAGCAAAGCACCTTTTTTAATAGCTCCATAGATATCTGGCTCATTTTCAGCAGATAGGTCTATACATTTTGCATAACAACCACCTTCAAAATTAAAAACAGAATCATTGTCCCAACCATGTTCATCATCACCAATTAGCAATCTGTTCGGATCAGCTGATAATGTAGTTTTTCCTGTACCAGAAAGTCCAAAAAAGACAGCTGTATCTCCATTACTATTAGTGTTTGCACTACAATGCATTGATAAAACATTTTTTTCAAAAGGAAGAATAAAATTTAATGCAGAAAAGATTCCTTTTTTTATTTCACCTGTATATCCAGTTCCACCAATAAGAATAATCTTTTTAGTGAAACTAAGGATGGCAAAATTTTCCTGTCTTGTTCCATCTATCTCAGGATCAGCACAAAATCCTGGAGCATTTAGAATTAGCCACTCATGATTGAAATTTTCTAATTCATTATCAGAAGGCCTGAGAAACATGTTGTAAGCAAATAAGTTACTCCAAGGATATTCGTTTACAACCTTTATATTTAATCTGTATTTTTCATTAGCACAAGCATATGCATCTCTAATATAAATTTCTTTATTACTTAAGTAATTGATGATTTTCTTATGAAGAATATCAAATTTATCTGCACTGAAAGGTATATTTATATCACCCCACCAGACAGATTTTTCAGTTATTGAATCTTTAACTATAAATCTATCCAAAGGAGATCTTCCTGTAAATTTACCAGTATTTATAGTAATTGCTTCTTGAGAAGTTAACTTTGCTTGTTTTTTTTCTAGAGAATGATTTTGAAGCTCATCAGGGGATAGGTTTAAATGAACAATTGAGTTCATTATTCCTAAATCAGATGCTGTGTTTTGTGCTACTTTTTTTTCTTGCTCAGACATATAATTCTTGATTAAGAGCGTACAAAGTTATATTTTATAATTTATTAAACATATGTTTATCTATTCTTTTTGGTAGTACTCAATAAAACAATAAATTAGCTGAAAAATTTTTATGAAAAAAATTCTTGTAATAGGAGCTGGTCGATCTGCTTTCACTTTAATACGTTATTTATTAAATGAAAGTATTTCAAATAATTGGAAAGTTATTGTCGCAGATTATAATTTAGATTTAGCCAAAAAAATATGTTTAGAACACGTAAATGCAAGACCAATTTTTTTTAATGTCAATGATAAAGAGCAAAGAGAGTATGAAATTAAAAATTCTGATATTGTTGTTTCAATGTTGCCTGCTAATTTGCATGCGTTAGTTGCTAATGATTGTATTTTATTTCAAAAGAATTTAGTAACTGCATCTTATGTTTCAGATGAAATTCAAAAAATGAGTGATGCAGCATTATCAAATAATTTAATTTTTCTTAATGAAGTTGGATTAGATCCTGGTATTGATCATATGTCTGCAATGAAAATTATTGATGATTTAAAACTTCAGGGAGCTGAAATATTATCTTTTAAATCTTATTGTGGAGGGTTAATACATCCTCAATTTGATAATAATCCTTGGAATTATAAATTTACTTGGAACCCAAGAAATGTAATTTTAGCAGGT
>JABICI010000093.1 GCA_018652335.1 Flavobacteriales bacterium | reverse complement strand
TCTGCGACAAAGACACTTACATTATCAATAGGTTGATTTTCTAAATCAAGAACAGAGCCAGAATTTTGAGCAATACTTGAAAAGCAAAAAACAAATAAGAAACTAAAAATTAAAGTTTTAAAAAGAGATTTTAAATGCATGAAACAAATTTTTAACAAACTTAAGTATTATAACGCAAATGAGTTGCGTTTAATAGTTTTTTATTTATTAAAATTTATGAATCCATAGGTACTTCCATTAATAAAATTTTTGTGTGTTTAAATACAGAAATATTAACCGAATCAGTATTCCAAATCCCTATAGCATCTCTTCTGCCTAAATCACTTCCATTAATACTTGCTTTTCCATCAATAACTAAACAATACACTCCATTATTTAAACCTTTGATATTATAATCTATAGTTTTTACAGCATCAAAATCAACGATATAGAACCATGAGTTTTGGTGTATCCATACTCCTTGATCATTCTTATCAGGAGATAAAATTTGAAAAAACTTATTTTTAGTGTAAATATCATTTAGAGATATCTGTTGATATCTAGGTTCAACATAATTCTTATTGGGATCTAACCAAATTTGTAAAACTTTGACCTCCTTATTATTATCTGCATTAAACTCACTATGATAAACACCCTTACCTGCACTCATTACTTGAATATCACTATCAGAAATAATTCCCTCATTACCCATATCATCTTTATGTCTTAACTTACCTTCCAATGGAATTGTAATAATCTCCATATTTTTATGTGGATGAGTATCAAAACCTTTTCCTGGGGCGATTACATCATCATTTAAAACTCTCAGAACACCAAAGTTCATCCTTTCAGGATTATAATAATTAGCAAAACTAAAGGTATGATTAACCTTTAACCATCCAAAATTAGCACTGTTTCTGGAATCAGCTGTGTGGATAACTGAATTCGCTAAAGTATTTTCTATATTGAGCATAGGGTTAAATACTATATTTTTTTGGATTTTGATAGATTAGCAATAAATCTTAGAAAAAAATTAGGTACTACTTCTATAACTAATTTTCCTCATTCTTAAAGATTTAGGAGTTATTTCTAAATACTCATCAACTTGAATATACTCCATGCTTTCCTCTAATGAGAAATCAATTTTAGGCGCAATTTGTACAGCAGCATCTGTACTTTGAGTTCGCATGTTAGTTAATTTCTTTCCTTTAACAACATTTAAATCTAAGTCATTATCTCTGTTGTTTTCTCCAATAACTTGGCCTTTATAAATCTCAGCTCCGGGTGATATAAAAAACCTACCACGGTCTTGTAACTTGTTAATTGAAAAAGCAGTTGCACTTCCTGCTTCCATTGAAATTAAAGAACCTTTCATTCTTTCAGGAATATCCCCTTTTACTGGAGCATATTCTCTAAATCTATGAGTCATAATTGCATTTCCAGAAGTTGCAGTTAAAATATTATTTCTTAACCCTATTAAACCTCTAGATGGAATATCAAATTCTAAATGCAATAAATCTCCCTTGGGTTCCATTACTAACATATCCCCTTTTCTTTGACTCACTAATTCAATAACTTTTCCGGAAAATTCTTCAGGAACATCAATAACAAGTACCTCCATTGGTTCACTTTTAATTCCATTTATTTCTTTGTAGATAACTTGAGGCTTACCCACCTGAAGCTCAAAACCTTCTCTTCTCATTGTTTCAATAAGTACTGATAAATGAAGTATTCCTCTACCAAAAACATTAAACTTATCTTCACTCTCCCCATCTTCAATTCTCATTGCTAAATTTTTCTCGAGCTCTGCATATAGTCTATCTCTAATATGTCTTGATGTACAATATTTCCCTTCTTTACCAAAAAAAGGAGAATTATTAATTGTAAATAACATACTCATAGTTGGTTCATCAATTGCTATTCTAGGTAATTCTTCTGGTGTATTAAGATCTGTAATTGTATCGCCAATTTCAAAATCATCCATTCCAACAATTGAACAAATATCACCACACTTAGCCATTTTTACTTGGACCTTACCCATACCTTCAAACACATGCAATTCTTTAATCCTTACTTTTTTTCTTACACCATTAGATTTGCAAATCGTATAGTCTTTTCCTTCTTCTAAATCTCCTCTAAAAATTCTTCCGATTGCTATTCTTCCTACAAACTTGGAATAATCTAGTGAAGTAATCTGCATTTGAGGTGTTCCTTCATTATAAGGCGCTTCAGGAATCTCATTTATAACAGCATCTAAAAGAGGAAAAATATCAGTGGTCTTTTCTTTCCAATCTAAGCTCATCCACCCTTCTTTTGACGATCCAAAAATAGTGACAAAATCCAATTGATCTTCTGATGCATCTAAATTAAACATTAAATCAAAAATTGCTTCTTGAACAATATCAGGTGTACAATTTTCTTTATCAACCTTGTTTACAACTACAATTGGCTTTAATCCTAATTCTATTGCCTTACTTAATACAAATCTTGTCTGAGGCATTGCTCCTTCAAATGCATCAAC
>JABICI010000102.1 GCA_018652335.1 Flavobacteriales bacterium | reverse complement strand
TTATAATTATTCCTTTTCTACTTATTATTTTACAAAATGATTTAGGAACGGCAATTGTTTTTAGTGCATTTATCTTAGTGCTTTACAGAGAAGGATTATCTGGTAATATTTTAATCTTTGGATTAATTATTGCAACATTATTTGCACTTACTCTGCTAATTGAAAAAACTATACTAATAAGTATTATTATTAGTATCGTATTACTAGTAATAATTATTTATAAAAAAACTAAAAAAAATATTTTTGCTTTGTTAACAATATGCACATTAATAGTTTCTTTTATTTTTAGTGTAGATTATATATTCAACAATGTATTAGCTCCTCACCAACGAGCTCGTGTAAATATTTATTTAGGAATTGATATTGATCCTCATGGTGCTGGCTATAATTTAATTCAATCAAAAATAGCAATTGGAAGTGGTGGAGTTACAGGAAAAGGGTATTTAAACGGTACTCAAACAAGATTTGATTTTGTTCCAGAACAGAGTACAGATTTCATTTTTTGTACAATTGGAGAAGAGTGGGGGTTTCTAGGAAGTGTTATTTTTATATCTTCATTTATAGGGCTACTTTTAAGATTGCTTTTTCTAGCGGAACGGCAAAGATCAAACTTTAGTCGAATTTATGGATATAGTGTTGCAACAATTCTATTTCTGCATTTTTTTATAAATATTGGAATGACAATTGGATTAATGCCTACAATTGGAATTCCACTACCCTTTATTAGCTATGGAGGTTCTTCGCTAATGGGGTTTACAGTTCTAGTTTTTATATTTTTAAATTTAGACTCGTATCGATTACAGATACTACGATAAAGGACTAAAAGAAGTCTACTCTGTAATCTTTAACATCAGCCGCATCTTTCAAAACATTAATAGTTGCTCTATTTGCGTTAGATATCTCCTGGTTTTTTAGTTGTTTCTTTTGCTGAGAATTATTTCCAATAATAGCTTCATCTTCAGAATTAACTTGAATAACATATACAGCATTTCTACCAATAATAGGAGATGAAATATCACCTATTTTAGAACCAAAAATACTCCCTAACAACTCTGGTTCATAGCCAATTGAAACTAAATTATCATTTGAAAAAGTTGCATTCTGATTACTCACTATTGTTGTTCCATTTGTTTTAGCGATTTCAGTTAAAGATGATCCTTTGAGAATGCTTTGAGAGATTTTCACACCCTTCTTCTCCTTTATAACTAATGTAGTAATTTGTTCTTTTACATCATCAAAGTCAATTTCCCCCTCTTCATTTACACTTTTAACAGTAGCAACAACATAAGAATTGTCAAACTGAAAAACTTCTGACACAGCATTCAGATCAGATTTGTTCAACCATCTAACCATCTCTCTTGAATTTGGAAGTCCTGAAATAGCTAATTTATTTGGTACAACCTTAGAGTCACTTCTTTTAACAAGATTATTTTTTTCTACCAAAGTATCGAAACTGATACCATCATTTATAACTTGTCCAACAAATGATGCAGCTTTACTATAATAGGTGTTAAACGTCTCAGTAGATGGCTCAATTATTCTATCAATGTATGCAATCTTTACCTTTTTAGCTGATTTACTCTTTTTTGTAACTTGTATTAAATGTACTCCAAATTGAGTATTGACTATATTTAAATCTTTTTTATTAGCTGTAAAGCATATTTCATTAAATTCATTAACCATCGCACCTTCAGAAAACCAACCTAAGCTTCCTCGTAAAATTTTTGTATTTGAGCCAGGATCTTCAGAATATTTTACTGCAAGATCTCCAAAATTTGTTCCATTTTCAATTTGTAATTTTAGATCATTTATAATGTTATTAACAGAATCAAGTGTTCTATTTTGATTTGGTGTAATTAAGATATGGCGAGCTTCAACTGAATCTGGACGAGATTGTATCTCAGCAAGCTTAGCAATTCTATAAACACCTTTGCTAGTTAGATATGGGCCGATAACTGTACCTAGTTTAGCATTAAATAAATCTATCCATTTTAAATCTTGCAGTTCATCTGATTTAGAAAATATGAAACGAGAGTTAGTGTTGTCAGAATTTCTTCTTGCCATTAACTCATAATCAATCTCTGATTTAAAATCTAAAACTAAATTTGCAAGTTCTGTTTTAGTTTGCATGTCATCTTCAATTGAGGGCACAACAGAATAAACAACGAAGTCTACATCTTTTGATTGTTTCTGAGTATAATCAGATTTATTTTCTTCATAAAAAGATTTTAATTCAGAAATAGTCGGTTCAACAATAGTATTTTCAATACTAGAATAAGGAATAGATACGTAATCAAAATATCTCTTTCTAAGAGTGAAATCAGATGCATTTTGAGCTTCTTTTGAAGAAACAAACATTGCTTTTCCAACAAGCGAATTATACTTTTCTGATTTAAGGACTCCAATTAAATAATCTTGAAATCCATTCCATCTAGCTCTAGCTTCTCCTGTTTGATCTTCATCAATCTGCTTTAGATAACCAAGTACTCTTGCTCTATCAAATACACCAGTAACAGGATCTAAAAAAGAAGGAACTTTTGAAATCTCAGGATGAACTTCTGTCCCTTGTATTCGTTCAAAGAATTCATCATCAGAAATGTCAATTCCTAATTTACTGTACTCTTCGAGCATAATTAATTCATTAACATATTGATTCCAAATCTGCTCTCTAATTTGTCCAATGGTAGATTGAGTTAGAACCTTCTGTTGATTTTGTGATTTCCAATTTTCAATCCCCTCATCAACTTTGGTTTGAAAATTTTGTATTAAAACATCTTCACCCATAACCTCACCTACAATATTACTTCCGCCACCAGAATTAGTTGATTTCAAAAGATCTCCTAAAATAAAAGCTAGCATAGCTATTCCAATAACTGCTAATAATAATCCTGATTTATTTCTTATATTTTGTAATGTAGCCATAGTCCGATTTGATTTATAAGTTCGCGAATATACGATTGTTAGTTAGATAAAAAAAATATCAAATAAGTATTGATATCTTACTTTAACTAATATTTAAATTAACTTCTTGTATGGTTGTTTTATTTACGTTCGTAATAGTAAAATGAAACGATTCTATTTTAACTATATCGTCCTTTTTAGGAATATCTTCTAAAAAACTTAGCAACAATCCTGAAATAGTCTCATACTCATCAGATTGAGGAAGCTTTAATTTATATTTTTTATTTATTTCCTCTACATAATTTCTTCCTAAAAGGGTGAATGTTTTATCATCAATTTTACTATCAGTTGTTTCATCAATATCATATTCATCAATTATTTCTCCAACAATCTCTTCAGTAACATCTTCAATAGTAATAATACCTGCTGTACCTCCAAACTCATCAACAACAACAGCAATACCTCTATTGTTCTCAATAAATTGATTTAGCAACTCCATAGCTTTCATACTTTCAGGTGCAAAAGTTATAGGAAGTAGAGCAGATTTTATATTTTTTGGATTTCTAAATAAATCAAATGAATGAACATAGCCAATAATGTTATCAATATTTCCTTTAAAGATTAGTAGCTTAGAAAGCTTGGTTTGTATGAACTTTAACTTAATGTCAGCAATTGAAGAGTTAAAATCAACAGCAACAATTTCTGTTCTAGGGATCATACATTCCCTAAGTCTTTTTTCAGAAAGATCTAAAGTGTTCTGTAACATTTCGACTTCAACTCTATTATCACTATCACTCTCTGTTGATTTGACATTACTTAGGAAATCGTCTAATTCAGTTCTTCCAAACACTTGTTTATCTGTAGCAATATTTTGATTTAAAACATATTTAAGCAAAATATTACCTAAATATAGCATTAAGCTTGCAGCTGGTCTTAGAATAATAAATAAAAACCAAATTGGTATTGCAAAAATATTTAGAATTTGATTTGGAAAAACTCTAAAAATAGCTTTGGGAAAAAACTCCGCTGTCACTAAGACAATTAAAGTTGTAATAATAGTTTGCACTAGTAAAAAAACTATATCAGAATTGAAAATATATTCATATTTTGATGTTAGGATTTGAGTCATAACTATACCATAAACAACTAATGCAATATTATTACCAACTAACATAGTTGTTATGAAATCCGATTCATTTTTACTAAAAAAAGCAATCATTCTGGATGTAAGTCTTCTTTTACTTTTATCTAATTCTAGCTTAAGTTTATTTGCAGATATAAAAGCAATCTCAACACCTGAGAAAAAAGCTGAAAATAATAACGAGATAATTGCAGTTGTTAAAAGCATAATGTAAAGATAATAAAGATTATTCAGTATCTGATTGTAAGTTTATAACACCTGTTATATTTGAAATCGAATAATTTGTAAAATCTGCATTTGAAGTAAAACCGTCACCAATTATCTGCTCTTTATTTGTAGTTACAAAAACCTGACTATTTGTATATATCTTATTTCTTTTTTCATCCCAAAATAAAACTGATGTTTCTAATTTTTTATTATCAATAGAAGATAAGACTACATTTTTTGATGCTGTCATTATTTTATTTTTTTTATCAAGTTCAGCCCTATCCGCTGTTAAAGTAGATTTTATTTCAGCAGAGTCACCATAAAAAAAGATTTCAATACCATTTGTTAGTACTATTTGTGGCTCTTTGTCATGATATCTCTTTATTTTATTAGAGTTAATTTTAACTTTTAAAATTCCATTTTCAGTATGTAAAATTTCAGCTTCTGTGATGGTTTCAATAGCAGATTTATCTAAAGTTATAAAATCTTTAATTGATTCAGTAGTATTAGAACACGAACAAAAAAAAATGAAAAAACATAAGATAGAACGCATATTTTATAATTAGTCACTTGTTCTTACCTTAGTAGATTTATTTATCCAACATTTAACTTCATAATTACTTCCATTATTAACTCCATTAAAAAAACATGTTTCCTTATTAGGAAAATATTTAGAATAAGTATTTATGTTTTTTGATGCTAAGGATTTTGTGTCTGGATCAGATAATGCCCCAATAAAGGCATCAACTGCTATCCAGTATACAGTTTGAGACTCAAATTCTGTACCACAGCTCTTAGCTCCTGCAATATAAATATTGCCTAGACTTATATATGCTTCTCCCCAATTACTTCTTAATGATAGAGCATTGTTTACAGCTTGTCGAGCAGAAGAATAAGAGCCTTGAGATCTGTAAGCGTCAGCCAAAACAAGATAATATTTTGCTTTTTTTGAAGAGTTTTCTTCTGAATCGATTGCTTGTTTCGCAAAAGTTATTGCATCAGAAATTTTACCTTTAGAAATACTCATTTTAGACATTTGATATGCAGATGATGCTGAGGGTTCTAACTCAAATAATCTATTGGAAGCAGAAAAAAATAAATCAGAATCAGTACATTCCTTGTTGCTCAACAATTTTACAATTTTCTTTAGAAGATTGATATCATCTATTTGTGGATTATACTTTTGAGAGAATAAAGATATTAAGTCATCACACTTTGCATATGGAGTAAATAAATCTTCAACTTTTTGTGAATATTGAATAAAATATTTAGTAGATTTTGATTCATTAATAATATTGTAATCTATTATTTCTGAAACAATTGAATATGCGTTTAAAACATCAATACTTGATCTTAATTTAGATTTTTCAAGATTAACCATGGCTTTCATGTAACCATAAACAGCTTGAACAGATGATTTATTTCCATCTAAATCAATAGATATTTTTAAGTATTCAAGTGCCTCTTCACTTCTTGATTTGTCTACATCAAGAAGCTCATACCCCTTAAGTCCCAGAACATAACCTTCCTTACCAAAATATTGAATTCTTTGATCAAAAATCATCATTAAAGTATCAATATGTTGTAACTTATTATTATTATCTGTCTTTATTTTAGCTTTTACTATTTTAGGTCCGTTCTTGTATATATTCTGGCTAGCTTGGGGACAATTTTTAAAAGCCCACATCCAAGGACCATAAGCATCTAAGAAATTGCCTTGCTTATAATACTCTCTGAACATTGATAGATTTTCCTTGCATTTTTGCTCATCAATTCCAAACTTACCTTGAGCATTAGATTCAAAATTCAACGAAATAATCAAACAAAATAAAAAGATTTTTTTATACATATTAATCATATTTTCTTTTAACAAACCAAATACCATCATAAGATACACTTAAACCTAATCTTATAAATTGTTCTTTAATTAAATTATTATTATTTGTTCCTCTTTGTCCAATTGTACATGAGAAATCATATTTTGTTCTAGATTTATTCACAGGAATACCAAATCCAAAACTTAAACTATATTCTTCTAATTGTGTGTCTAGAAATTTTAATGGAATATTTCCATAAGAAACACCTATTCTATAATCTATTTTCTTAAAGTAACTTGTTAGAGAGGAATAATCTGGAGTATATTGCAATCCTGCTGAAATAATTTCACTATTAGCTAAATTATCTTCTTCATCAAACATATTATAATTCTCCCAATTTTGCATACTAAAGTCAGCTATATAAAGCCATTTTTTATTTTTAAGATATGAAATTCCAACTTTGATATGTTGTGGTATAGTTGTAAAACCCCATTGCTCAGAATTGACAAATGTATCAGTAGGAATTTCCGAAAAGCCTGAGTAGTTAAATGCTTCTATCAAATCAGTTTTATGAGCTCTAATTTTCGAGTTATTATTAGCTGTAATACCTATTGTAAAACTCTCATTTTCATTTAATTTATCTTTATATAATAATCCAAATTCATAGAAATACCCTTGCAAGTTAATTTTACTATTCGATCTACTGTTTAAGAAAGAATCATCATTAAAATCTAACTTTTTCCTTCTGTTTAATGATCCAAATAAATAAGATGAATTAAAACCTATTGATAAACCATCAAATAATTCTGCACCTCCTCCAAAATACACCTTACTAATACCACCATCTCCACTATAATTGGCGACTCCAGTATTTAATTCATTAGTATTGTCAATGATCTCAGAACTCATTTCGTAACCTATACTTGAAAATGGAATCATTCCAAAGCTTAATCCTACTCCATTTAAAATGGGGAATCCAACAAGTAAATGACTAAAAGCATTATTATTAGCAATTTGTTGGTCACTTGTGTTTTCAATATTAGTTGTTTGATGCCATCCTCCAGTAGTAAGTAAAAAAGAATTTGGAGTAAAAGCAGAATATGTTGCAGGGTTCGATGAGTTGATAATTTTAGCGTCATTTAACGCAGTAACACTACCTCCTAAAGCAATAGATGATGGTAAAATATTTTGATGTAAATCGCCAAGACCAAATCTTGAATATGGAGAGCTAGTTGATATTTGTGCAATAGTTTCAAATCCAAAACACAAAAACAAAATTGAAGTAACTAATAATTTATTCATTAAAGTCTAATATTTCATTTAATCCAATTAACACTAAATTAGGCTCTGCAAATATGCTCTTTTTTAATTCCTTTTCAAAGTAAAAACAATCACCTCCTGTTACTACAACAATTAACTCAGAATATTGCGCTCTGCAATCAGATATTACAGATTTAATTTCAGCTAAAATACCCTGTTGAACTCCTGAAATAATTGAACTTATGCTATCATCGCCAATAAAAGGAGTTGATTTTTCTAACTTTAACAACGGTAATTTATCAGTAAAAGTATTTAAAGATTGGAAACGCATTTGTATTCCTGGAGAAATTCGCCCACCAAGGTATTCTCCCTCATTACTTATTAAATCAATAGTTAAGCAAGTCCCAGCATCAATAACAACTATATTTTTTTTAGGCCATATTACATTTGCCCCTACAACTCCAGCCAACCTATCATTACCTAATGTATCAAGAGATTTATATTGATTTTTAATAGGAACAAGTATTTCTTTATCTAAAATTACTGCATTGAAATATTTTGAAATTTTTAATAATTCCTCATTTACAGTCTTTACTGTTGAAATAATTGTTGACACAATTTTATAATGAGAAGCAAAATTAATGATGCTTTTGAGAGAAAATTCTTGCAATATTTTTGTAGAAACAATTTTTTTTTCATCAAATAAAGCAATTTTAGTATTAGTATTACCTATGTCTATTACAAGTTTCAAAGAATGTAGTTTTTTTCAAAAATATAAAATTACATTATGAATTGATGATTTACAGAAAAAATTACTTCAAATAAAAAAAACGTTTAAATTTGCATTCCATTAAAATGGTGCTATAGCTCAGTTGGTAGAGCAATGGACTGAAAATCCATGTGTCCCTAGTTCGAATCTTGGTAGCACCACTTTTAAAATAAAAAACCCACTACATAAGTGGGTTTTTTATTTTATACAAATTAAAAATATTATTCAATAATTAATTTTTTTGTAAATATATTTTCACCGTCATTTAACTCAACAAAATACAAACCTTTATCAAAATTGGATAAGTCTAATGTAGTATTAACAGCTGAAATAGTGCTATTATATACTTCCTTTGCTAGTACATTTGAGATAGATATATTATAAAAATTTAACTTATCTAATTCGATATTTATTAAACCATTTGAAGGGTTTGGATAAATAAGTAATTTATCACTTAATTTATCAACTACAGATGTAATCACAGATGATGGGTCAAAATTCATACGTACCATAGGCGTAGATACTATGTAATACCAAGTTGGAGAACCAGCCGATGATGAACTAAGTCCTAATTCATCAAACAAACTATGTTCACCATTGTACATTGAAGAACCTGAAAGCCCTATATATGATTCTAAAGATGGATGTTGGTATCCAACAATACCAAATTCATATGCATATCCATTTGATAAATTTACCGGGTCAACAAAAGGAATGTCTACCCATGCACCTCTATCCTGAGCTGTAATGGTGTAATCATCCGATTCAGCTATTAAAATTGCACCTCCATTTGCATTAGAAACAGTAGAATCAACTTCATAAATAATTGCTTTAACTTCAGCGCCAACAGTTGAATTATCCGCAATATATGCTCTTAAAGAATATAATTCTTCATCCGCATACATTTCGAATCTTGATGTTATATGATTTTGATCTTCCAATCCTCCTAATATATAGGATGAAGAGTTAGTAGGTCCGAGATCTTTTCCATAAATGTAATCAGTTATCTCAATGTTCTTAGTAGCATAAACAGTTTGTGACAGAATAATACCTGCACCTAAAGAATCTACATTTCCATATATTTCTATTGGAAATGAACCAACAGTGCTAGGTGAAAAAGATGCACCTAGAAATGCACTATCGCCAGGATTTAGTACAACTGAATTAGATGAAGTAACATTTCCTGTTCCAACAATAGAATAATTTAAATCAACCGTTTGAGATACAGTACCTTGATTTCTAAATAAAGCCTCTATTGAATATGGGCGGTTCTGAAGTTGAGATAATGGAGTTACACTATAGTCTAATCCATAGATATCATTTAATCCTGCACCTGAATAATTTAAATAATCAATCCAAAAACCTCCTATTACAACATCTTCCATAGTTACACGGTTTGCTGGTGATTCTACGATTTTAACATCATCAATATACCAACCATATGCTATCCATGTATTATAATAATTTGGATCTGTAGTTGCTAAATTCAAATCTGACGTCCAACTAAATCTTATCCATACTGAAGTTGGTGTCGATCCAATATATGATGCAAGATTAATTTCCCTCAAAGATGGGTTAGGGTATGCCGAGCCACCACTCTGAGTTAACTGACTGTAAGTAGAATTATCTCCAACCGTAGCAAAATTAATACCATCAACGCTTACTTGAATCTCTTGTAAATCATAAAACTTAGCCCCATATTCTTCAAAAGAAAGTGTTGCGTTACCTGAGCCTATAGAGTCAAAAATATTTACAGGTTGAGACATAGTCATAGTATATACAACAGCACCAGCCTGAGTTCCTGGGGTTTGAGTTGGATCACCATTTGAGAGCTCTGCAAAATTACCTCCTGATGTAGATGTTATACCATTTGGACTCCACCATCCGTCTGAATTTTGATCAATTGACCAACCATAATTAGGAGGATTTTGACCATTGTTATCTAACACCCAATCATTGGGGTTCGAAAAATCACTCTCCCATACAATGTTCTGTGAGGGTGTACTTGTGACTCTCTTTTCAGCTTTAACATGATTTTCCTCAAAAAAATTAATCTCTTTTGAACAATCAAATGCCTTTAAATTTTGAGGCTTTACTTGCGCAGATGTATTCAAACACAGAATAAGTGCCAAAAGTGTAATGTATATTTTTTTCATTTTATTACTTTATTTATTAGCTTGTAAATGTACCAAAAAAACATAAAAAAAGCTTGGAAAACCAAGCTTCTCTTATTGCATTATTTATTTAATATTATTCAACAATTAACTTTTCTGAATAAATATTGTTTCCATCACTTAATTCAATTGTATAAACACCAATCTCAAAACTTGATAAATCAACTCTAGTATTAATTTTAAATATTGAATTCGTGTAAACAGTCTGGCCTAAAACATTAACAATTGACAGCTCATATTTAGAAGCCTCATCTAACTCAATTGTAATAAATCCTTTTGTTGGATTAGGGTAAAGGTTAAACATACTTGACTTAACATTAGTAACTGCAGTTGTAGTTGGATTGAAATTCATTCTTAACATTGGAATGTCACCAATTGTATACCATCTTGGCCCTGATGTTGAATTAGTTAATATTGCATCTTTATCAAGCAAACCATCTGCTGAGAAAGAGCCTTCTCCTGACAAATCAACTCCAACAGAATCTGTTGGATGTAAATTTGCACCAACAGATATTCTATACATTTTAGTAGATGAAGTTAAAGATTGTGGAGAAATAAATGGAATAGTTACCCATTCCCCTATATCAGCTTGTGTAATTGTATAATCATCAGATTGATCTAGCGGAATAGGATCTCCACCTGCTGGATCTTCTTCATAAATTGAAACATAAACATTAGCTCCTGCAATAGACCAGTCAGAAATATGAACATCTACTGCATATAAATCAACATCCGCATATATATCATAAGATGATGAAACTTCAAAGCCTCCTGGCTGTGGACTAACTCTATTTAACCTCCAGTAACCATCTGCCGAGTTTAAATCCTTTCCATATATGTTGTCAGTAACTGTTGTTATTTTAGTTGCTGTATCCGTATAATTGAAAATTAGACCAACTCCAGCAGAGTCTGCCTCCCCAAACATGTCAATAGTATAAGTTCCTATAGATGTTGGTGAATACTGTGAATTTAATGCAATTGTATCTTCTTGACCAGAGATTAGTACTAATGGATTTGAAGCTCCTGAAAACACATTAAATCCAGAAGCATCTTTTACTTCTACTTTTAATTTAGATGACTGAGTAACTGCTCCGTTATTTTTTAATACACACTCAAAAGCATAGGGATTTGCTATTGCTTGAGCTATTGGATAATATGTGTAATCTTGACCAAGCCCGCCTGCAGGGCCCTGATAACCAAGCCACCATCCCCCTATCACTTCTTCAAAGCATACTAATTGATGATCTGGTGTTTTGATTAATCTTATATCATCTACCATCCAATAATAACATCTTGATGTCCAGCCAAATCTTAAATACACTGTAGATTGACTGCCTGCAACTGATGTAATATTAATAATCTCTGACTCAGGATTATTTGACTGTGTGTTATTACTAATGCCACCGTTCACTAAGAAAGGAGTCCAATTAATTGAGTCAGAGCTAACGAATACAGTAGGTGGAGTAAAACTTGTATTCCCTAGATTATTATATCTAAATAAATGTTCAAATTCTAAACTAACTGCAGGATGTAGCGATAAATCAATTGCGTTAGTTGTAAAATATGACTCAATATATTCGTATGTTGTTCCTGAAGGCTGACCATATGAATAATGATTTGCAGAATCAGTATCAGAAATCAAGAAACCATTTGATGCCGTAGTAGATTCTAACTCATTTGAAGCTGATGTTCCATTATTTCCATTCCAGTACCCATAAGTTCCATCAATTGTCCATGCCCAAGGACAAGTAGCTTGTCCTCCTTGTGTATTTACTGAATGTGTTGACCATCCAAGAGGAAATCCAGAACCAAAATCTTCTGACCATAAAATAACAGGAGCTTGTGAATTAGAAATAACTGATTTCGTTTCTAAATTTAAAAACATACTATTTATTTCTTTATTAGATTCAGTCCTTTCAATACTTATCTCCTGAGCAAAAGAATTGTTATAGAATAGTACAATAAAAAGTAATAAATATAAATTTTTCATTTTTTTAAAAATTTTTTTGTTATTATGTAAATGTATAAAAAAAAGCCTGGCAAAACCAGGCTTCTATTATTATATCAGTTATTCAATATTATTCAATAATTAACTTATCTGAATATACTCTATTTCCATCAGTTAATTCAATTGTATAAACACCTGTATCAAAACTTGATAAATCAACGCTAGTATTAATATCAGTTATTGAACTCGTGTAAACGTTCTGTCCTAAAACATTAATAACTGACAGCTCGTATTTAGAGGCGTTATCCAACCCAATTGTAATAAATCCATTTGTTGGATTAGGAAATATGTTAAATATGCTTGTTTTAGCATCTGTAACTGCAGTTGTAGTTGGATTGAAATTCATTCTTAACATTGGAATATCACCAATTGTATACCATCCTGGTTGACCTGCAGTTTCATCTAAAATACCGTCTTTGTCAAGTAATCCATCAGCAGAATATTCACCAAGACCAGAAACGCTTACACCAACAGAGTCAGTAGGATGTAGATTTGCACCAACAGCAATTCTGTAAGTTTTAGTAGTTGAAGTTAAAGCCTGAGGAGATATAAATGGAATGGTTACCCATGCTCCAACATCAGCTTGTGTAATTGTATAATCATCAGATTGATCTAGCGGGATAGGATCTCCTCCTGCTGGATCTTCTTCATAAATAACAGCATATACGTTTGACCCAGGAATTGACCAATCAGCGATATGTACGTCTACTGAATATAAATTTACATCAGAGTAGATATCATAAGTTGAAGAAACTTCAAAACCACCTGGCTGTGGACTTACTCTATTTAATCTCCAAGTACCTTCAGGAGAATTAAGATCTTTTCCATAAATATAATCAGTTACCATTGACATCTTAGTGGTAGTATCAGTATAAGTAATTACATTACCTGCACCAGCTGAATCAACTTCACTCCACATTTCTATTGTATACAAACCTTGTGCTGAAGGAGTAAATTGTGAAGTTGTAGCAACAGTGTCTTGCTGTCCCTGTGCTAAAGTCAGTGGATTAGAAGTTCCAGAAAATACATTAGATCCTGAACCATCTTCTACTTCTACTTTTAATGTTGCCTCTTGTGTAGCTATTCCTCCATTTCTCAATACGCATTCAAATGCATAAGGGTTTGCTGTTGCTTGGGCTAGTGGGTAATAAGTATAATCTTGACCAAGTCCACCTGCAGGGCCTTGGTAGCCAATCCACCATCCTCCCATAGATTCATCAGAAGAAACTACTAAATTATCAGGTAATTCAGAAATCGCAACATCATCAATTGGCCAAAACCATCCCCAGTAATCATTATCGTTATAATAAAACTGCACTAAAACTTCAGACTGACCACCCGCAACAGCTGAAATATCATAAACAGACATTTGAGGATTATTAGAAGTTTGTGCTGGATAAGAGTAAGTTTGCTCATTACTAATTTCGTCAACATCTACCCATGTAACACCATTGTCAGGAGAAATTCTAACAATTCTTGTATCATGCCACCATCTAAATGCAGATTGAAATGTAAGTTGTACGTTTAAAAAATTTGTAAGATCGATTGGAGTTGCTGTAGTAGCCTCTGCAATTATAGGTGTCCCATCAAAATCAGTTGTATTATTATAATCAGAACTTATAAAAAGAAATCCATTTGACGCAGTTGACATAGCTAATGGAGTAACACCAGCTGAAGAAGCTGCAGGATATAGATTTGGATCGGACTCAACATACCAATCAATACCTAAAGTACTAGTATTAGTAAATGTCCATGTTGATGCATCATCACAATCGTCTTCCCATATCACATAAGTTGAAGAAGAAGAAGAAGAAGAAGTGGCTGGCACTGCATCTGTATTGGTATATGACACTGAATTTTTGTTGATAGATTTAGTCTTTGGAATATCAACTAAATTTACTTGAGCAAAAGTCATAGTTGTAAATACAAATGCAAGAGTTGAAAGTAAAATTTTTCTCATTATTTTTTTTTTAATTATTAATCATGGCAAATATAAAAATAACTAACAAGATAACCAAACTTAACTTTAATCTAATACTCAATTGATATAATCTGAGACAGGATTACATGAGCAAATTAAATTTCTATCACCATGAGCATCGTTAATCCTTCTTACAGATGGCCAAAATTTATGTTTTTTAACCCAATCCAACGGAAAAACAGCTTTATCTCTTGAATATTTTAAATTCCATATATCATTAATTACTAAATCCATAGTATGAGGAGCATTCTTTAACACACAATCTTCTACATTAACATTTCCAGAAATAACATCGTTTATTTCTGATCTAATTGAAATCATAGCTTCACAGAATCTATCTAGCTCTTCTAAACTTTCACTTTCTGTAGGTTCGATCATTAAAGTTCCTACAACAGGAAATGAAACGGTAGGCGCATGAAATCCATAATCCATAAGTCTTTTTGCAATATCTACTACTTCGATACCATATTTTTTGTACATTCTAAAATCTACAATCATCTCGTGAGCAACTCTATCGTAATCGCCTGTATATAGAATATCAAAATTTTTTGATAATTTTTGCTTTATATAATTAGCATTTAAAATTGCAACTTCCGTAGATTTTCTTAATCCATCAGCACCTAACATTTTTATATATGCATATGAAATTGTTAATATTAAAGCGCTTCCCCATGGTGCAGAAGAAATAGACATACCTTGATCTCCTCCCATTTTTACAAGTGGACTATTTGGAAGAAATGGCTTTAGATGTTTTACGACTCCAATTGGACCTACTCCAGGCCCACCACCACCATGAGGTATTGAAAAAGTTTTATGCAAATTTAAATGACAGACATCAGCGCCAATAATAGCGGGATTTGTAATTCCTACTTGAGCGTTCATGTTTGCACCATCCATATAAACTTGCCCCCCATTCTTATGAATTATATTAGTTATTTTTATTATTTCTTCTTCATACACTCCATGAGTTGATGGATATGTTATCATTAGAGCAGCTAGATTTTCTGAATATTCTACAGCTTTCTCGTTCAACGCAACAACATCAATATTACCATCTGCATCACATGGCGTAACAACTACTTTCATTCCAGCCATAACTGCAGAAGCAGGATTTGTTCCGTGTGCTGAAGATGGAATTAAACAAATATCTCTTTGATTATCACCTCGGCTTTGATGATAAGATCTAATAACCATAAGTCCAGCAAACTCTCCTTGAGCGCCTGAATTTGGCTGTAGGCTCATGGCATCAAATCCAGTAATCTCACAAAGCATCTCCTCTAATTCATGAAACATTATATGATAACCTCTAGCTTGATGAAATGGAGCAAATGGATGTAGATTTCCAAATTCTGACCAACTCAAGGGAAAAAGTTGAGATGCGGCATTTAATTTCATTGTACATGATCCAAGAGGAATCATAGAATATGTTAGAGACAAATCTTTATTCTCCAAACTCTTTATGTATCGCATCATATCAGTTTCAGAATGATATTTCTCAAACACCTCATTATCCATGAAAGATGTTTGTCTGTATAACACATTTGGGATTCTAGCAGTAGCAAGGGTATAGTCTCCACTAAGAACTTCTTTAATTAAATTAGTTGAATCAGAATGATTGCAACTATTCGCAAATATTTCTAGAATATCATTTATGTTCTCTAAATCGTCTTTCTCGTCAATGCTGATAGAAAGATGCTTTTCATCTATATAATTAAAATTAATTTTTGCATCCTCAGCATAAGTTTTTATATTTTCCATTGAAACATTACCTACGTTTATTTCAAGAGTATCAAAATATACTGTATTTAACTGATGAAAACCCAATTGTGTTAATCCTTCAGCGAGAGCTGCAGTTAGTGCATGTATTTTTTTACTGATTGCTCGTAATCCATTCTTACCATGATACACTGCATACATACCTGCCATTACTGCTAACAAAACTTGAGCAGTACAGATGTTAGATGTAGCATTTTCTCTTTTAATGTGTTGCTCTCTAGTTTGTAGGGCCATTCGAAGTGCACGTTTACCATCCTTATCTTCTGAAACTCCAATTATTCTTCCGGGAATATTTCTTTTGAACTTACTTTTAGTTGCAAAATATGCAGCATGTGGACCTCCGTATCCCATCGGAATTCCAAATCTCTGTGTTGTACCAACAACTACATCAGCTCCCCATTCTCCAGGTGGCGTCAACAATGTCAAGCTTAATAAATCTGCAGAAACAATAATACTCAAGTCATTTGATTTAGCTAATTCTGTAAATTTTGTATAATCAATAACTGATCCATATTTTGCTGGATACTGAACTATACATCCAAAAAAAGTTTCATCAATTTTAACATTATTGTGATTACCTATAATCAAATCAATTCCTAAAGGAATTGCTCTAGTTTTAATTATTTCAATTGTTTGTGGATAACACAATTCAGAAACAAAAAATTTGACAACATTTGATTTTTTTTGAGAACGACTTCTTGCACCAAATAGCATAGCCATTGCTTCTGCTGCTGCCGTACCTTCATCAAGTAGTGATGCATTAGCAATTTCCATTGCTGTTAAATCAATAATCATTGTTTGAAAATTTAACAATGCTTCCAGTCTACCTTGAGCAATTTCAGCTTGATAAGGAGTATATGCGGTATACCATCCAGGATTTTCTAAAACATTTCTTTGAATCACTCCAGGTAAAATTGTATTAAAGTAGCCCATTCCAATATTTGAACGATAACTCTTGTTTTTCTGAGCAATCTTTCGCATATGATCAATGAACCTACTTTCAGACAAAGAAGATGGTAAGTTCATGTTTTCTTTTAAATGAATCTTCTTCGGTATTGTTTGATCAATTAGCTGACTGACTGACTTTACACCAATGATATCAAGCATCGTTTCAACATCATGATTCCTTGGCCCAATATGCCTATCTGTAAAATTATATATGCTCATTGTTTTAAATTTTAGAATGCAAAAATACTACACTTTTAAAGATAAAAAAAGAAATAATATGACTTGTTTTAATGAATTTAAAATGAGTTTTTTGAGTAAAAACTTCTAATAATTATACAATTGTACTTTATAAGATTACTTTTGCAAAAAATTAAATCATGAAATTTTCTGAAACTAATCTAGATAAGCATCTTCAGCAGGCTGTAGCAAATTTAGGATTTGAAACCTTAACTCCTATACAGCAAGAAGTAATTCCCTTCCTTCTTGAAAATGATAATGATCTAATTGCCTTAGCTCAAACAGGTACTGGTAAGACAGCCGCATTTGGTCTGCCAGTGCTAAATAAAATTAAACTTAGCAGAAAACTTCCACAAGCAATAATTCTTTGCCCAACAAGAGAGCTCTGCTTACAAATATCAAAAGATATGCAATCCTATTCCAGCCTAACAAAAGGATTAAAAGTAACACCAGTATATGGTGGTACTAGCATTGTTCCTCAGATTAAAACATTAAAATCAGGCACACATATTATTGTTGGTACTCCAGGTAGAGTAATTGATTTAATTAATAGAAAATCATTAAAACTAAAAGATATACAATCTGTAATTTTAGATGAAGCAGATGAAATGCTCAATATGGGATTTAAAGACGATCTAGATACTATCTTAGCAGAAACTCCAGTAGAAAAACAAACATTATTATTTTCAGCAACTATGCCAAAAGAGGTTATGAGAATAAGTAAAAATTATATGTCGAATCCTAAAACTATTGAAGTAGCTAGTAGAAACGAAGGAACAAAGAATGTTGATCATCATTACTATATGGTTAATGCAAGGGATAAATATAAGGCATTAAGAAGAATATGTGATGTAAACCCAAACATCTATGGTATCGTTTTTTGCAGAACTAGAAGAGAAACAGCAGATATTGCTGACAAATTAATGCAAGATGGATATAATGCTGATGCAATTCACGGAGAACTATCACAAGCACAAAGGGATCATGTTATGTCAAGGTTTAGACAAAAAAAACTTCAGATTTTAGTTGCAACTGATGTTGCAGCAAGAGGAATCGATATTAATGATCTTTCTCATGTCATAAATTACAATTTACCTGATGATAACGAGGTTTATGTACATCGTTCGGGCAGAACAGGTAGGGCAGGCAAAAAAGGTGTCTCAATTATTATTGCTCACAGCAGGGAAGGACGAAAGCTTAGGGAAATTGAAAAAATGATAAAGAGAGAATTAATCATTCAACAAGTACCTAAAGGAGACGAAATTTGTAAAATTCAGTTAATGACACTTATTGATAAAGTAGTTGCCACCGAAATAAATCAACAAATCAATAAATATCTTCCCTCAATTGTAGAAAAACTAATTCATTTAGATAAAGAAGAGCTAATAAAACACTTCGTTTCTACAGAATTTAATAGATTTTTATCTTTTTATAAAAATGCACCCGATTTAAATGTCTCCTCTAACAACAAAAGAGACAAAAATGAAAGAAAAGATCGCTCAAATAGCAGGGGTGAAAGAGTTGGTCATGCTGAAAAAGGTCATACAAGGTTTTTCATCAATTTAGGAAAAGAAAAAGACTTGCAAACTCACAACTTAATAGGCTTAATAAATGAATATACAAAAAATAGAAATCTACCCATTGGAAAAATTGATATAATGAGAAAATTTTCTTTTTTTGAAATACCTTCAGAATTTGAGAGTGAAGTTCTAAGAGGATTAGGAAATGCTAATTGGAATGGAAACAGGGTTAATGTAGAAGTTTCTCAAGCTCCTAGCAAACAACGCTCTAGTAGAGTTGATAATCAGACAAGAAAAAGAAAAAAAAACAACAGTTTTACAGACTCTAATAAAAGGAAAAAACAAAATTCAAGTAAGAGTTTTGATTCAAAATCAAAAAGCAAAACATCAAAAAAAGAAGACAGTAGAAATTACTCGACAGGAAGTGGTAATGATGTAGAAAGATCTTCATTTAAAGGAAGGTTTAATGCCGCTGCAAAAAGAAAAAGAAGATCTTGATAAATTATTTTTTTCCTGACACAAAATCTTTAAGATAATAAGGTTCATAATAAGCAATATCTTCAAAATACTTGTTCGCATATTTATAATTGATTAATTCCCCCATTTCTTTTGCTGATGGAAAGACTCCATCATAAAAACAAGCATTTTTATTATTGATAATCTCTTTGCATTTCATTGCACCATCGCCAAAAAAAAGAACCTTTTCAGTTAGAAATTCAGAATAAGTATTTTCATCAACAACATCGGCTCTTATTTCTCTTACCTCATTGTTAAACTGATCGTATAATGATGAGTACACTTCCATACGTCTTGCATCAATCATTGGACAAAAATATTTATACTTTTTAATTTTAGATACAGTTAGTGCCATATTTTGCAAAGTAGAAACAGCAATTAATGGGATATCTAATGAATAACATAACCCCTTCGCAGTAGAAGTCCCAATTCTCAAGCCAGTAAATGATCCGGGACCTTTACTAACAGCTACACAATCTAAATCAATCATATTTTTTTTAGCTTGACTCATTACATCTTGAATAAATATTATTAAGCTTTCAGAATGAATATATTTCGAAGAATTTTGTTCTTTAAAACAAATTAAAATCTCATTTTCAAAAAGAGCTACTGAGCAGTTTTTTGTAGTTGTTTCTACAGCTAATATCAAAGACATTATATATCGTAATATTTATTAAATAGGTCACTAATGATTCCAAAATTTAAAAATCTAGTTTCTAAGTTTTCATTTTCATTTTCAAAATTCCTAAAAGTAAATCCAAGATTAATTTTAAGGTTGGTAAGAGGATTAATAACATAGCCTATATTTAAACTTCCACTTTTAATTTTTGAAAGATTACCTTGATACATTTCAATACCATTATCTGATGGTCTTCCTGTTCCTATGTTAATCAAATTTGCTTCTTGGGCAAAATTACCAGTGCTTAAAAAAAGATCACTACCATAAGATGTTGGATCACCATCAATTTGCCCACCATATTTTACACTCATCATTTTAATATCAAAAACAAACCTTTTAATCTTATAAGTTGCCATCAATAATAGTTCAGAAAAGTTAGCCCCAAGAGGATGAGCTAAGGGCTGATTATAATGTGCATAATTTTGAGTAGGATTTTTATGAGCGTAAGTGTAAGGTCTGACATAATTATATTCTGCTTGTAAACTTAACTTGTCAACATTTAAAAAATTAAAGATTTTATATCCTATTTGATAACCAAATTTATTTGCCCAACTATTTTTTGTTCTTAAATACTCAACACTAAATTCATCAAGAATCAATTGTCCATATAAATAAGATGTAATTAAAGTATATTTAGCATTTAAGCCCACAAGAATATTGTCAGGAGAATTTATTGAGAATTCAACTGGTCGTAATAAAGCAATTGGGTTTAAATAATTTATATCAAATCCGTTACTACCAGGAGAATGATTTGCTCTCCATATGACAGATTCAAAAAGTGATATATTAAGTTTTGACGACAGATTCATACTCAAATAATGTGACGATAAATATTTTTTAGGATATCCCATCTGGTCCCAGTTATCTAATGAGTTTGTTTCAAAATAATTAATATCCATCAGTTCCGCATAGAAATTTGTGTACTGGATTTTCCAAAAATTAGTTTGTAGCTTTAAATACGGATAGTTAAAAGTATTATCCGAAAGTAGTAATGACCTGTATCCATCACCTATGAAATTTTTTCCATGACCAAACTGCATGCTAAACATTGAGTTTGGAGTATAGGT
>JABICI010000072.1 GCA_018652335.1 Flavobacteriales bacterium | reverse complement strand
AGAAAGAAATACTCTTCTTATAGACGGATTTGATTTTGGAAATTCACCATTTCATTATATTGACAAAAATTTAAAAGGTAAAACTCTCGCCCTGACCACTACCAATGGAACAAAAGCAATACACATGGCTAAAACCAACAAATTAATAACAGCATCTTTCGTAAATATCGATGCTGTCGTTGATTTTTTAGTAAAAGACAGCAAAGATGTTATTATATTATGTTCTGGTTGGAAAGGGTTATATAATCTAGAAGATACAATTTTCGCGGGTGCACTATCCAAAAAATTGATTAGTTCGAAATTCTTTAGTTCAAATTGTGATTCGTTAACTTCTTCAATTCAACTTTATTTAAGTGGAAAAGATAATCTTTATAAATATTTAGAAAATTCATCCTACAGGAGAAGAAATAGCACAAAAGAAGTATTAAAAGACACTAAATTCTGTTTAAACCCAACAATTAAATCAGATGCTGTTCCAATATTTACAGAAGGTAAGTTGACAAAAGCAATCTTTTAATAAAATAGCTTAGAATAAGTAGGCAAATGCAATTACAAAGTTATAATTAGAAAGCTCATAAATATTTGATTTTTCTATATTACCAAAAGACGGAAGCTGAGTTTCTTTAGTAATTGTTCCTATACTCATTAATCCAGCATTAATATTAGCATCTAACAAAAAACTCTCATTAACATAGAATGAAAGTCCAAAATTTAATCCAACGTTAAGAGACTCTGATTCGTAAATTGCATCATCTAAAGTATTCACAATAGATGAATCTCCCTTAATTTTTTCTTCAGAGAATGTGTATGCTTCAGAAATTAAAAAAGATAATGATGGTCCTATGTTTAAAGCTAATTTTTCTGAAGCCTTAAAGCTTAATGTAGGATTAAACTCAACATATGAAAGTTTAAGAGTATTTTCAGTTGAATATTCATCTCTACTGTTTAGAGGAGCATAATCGTGGACATAATTAAAATTAAATGAACCACCCCTTTCTGTATAAAGAAGTTCAGTATTTATATACCATATGTCATTTAAAGGAATTTGCATGTAGAAACCACCTGTTAATCCAATAGATGATGAAATATTAAGATTTTCTACACCATCATTAGAAGTTGAATTTATACTTGAGGAATTTATACCAAATTTAACTCCATATTTTTTTGGAAGTAAACTTTGAGCAGAAATACTTAAAGTAAAAATAGATATTATTGAAATTGTTATTATTTTTTTCATAGTTTAATTATTTAGCATTACAGGCATTACTAGCATTAAAGTATTCTCGCCTTCCACTGTACCATCTAAAGGTAATATGATACCTGCTCTATTAGGAGCACTCATTTCTAAAGAAATTTTATTAGAGCCAATGTTATTAAGCATATCTATTACAAATTTGGAGTTAAATCCAATCTCTATATCTTCTCCCTCATAATGACAAGGTAAACGCTCATCTGCTTTATTTGAAAAATCTAGATCTTCTGATGAAATTTGCAACTCACTACCTGAAACTTTGAGTCTTATCTGATGTGTTGTCTTATTAGCATATATTGAAATTCTTTTTATACTACTAAGTAACAATGATGTTTCAATAGTTAATTTATTTGGATTTTCTTTCGGTATTACGGCATCATAGTTTGGATACTTTCCATCTATTAATCTACAAATAATTGTATTATTTTCAAATGAAAACAAAGCATTTGTATCGTTAAAATCTAGTTTAACATCAATACCATCTACAATATTATTTTTAAGTATAGTTAGTGGTTTTTTTGGTAATATTAAAGATGCTGTCTTGTCAGAACTTAAATCATTTCTTGAATGCTTAACAAGTTTATGAGCATCTGTAGCAACAAAAGTAACTTGTTCTGGAGACAACTCGCAATATACACCACTCATAACTGGTCTTAAGTCATCATTTCCGCTAGCAAAAAGAGTTTTATTGATAGCATTCTGCAAGATTTCACTTTTAAAAAAAGTAGATGATGAATTGGTTAAGGTTGGACTTTTAGGAAACTCATCTGCATTATTACCAGATAATTTATAATTACCAAGTTCAGAAATTATTTCAATGCTGTAGTTAGTCAAATTAATAACAAATGTTAAAGGTTGATTTGAAAATGTTTTAAGCGTATCAATTAATATCCTGGCAGGAATTGTAATGCGACCATCGAATTCAGATTCAACAGAAATAGCAACCTTCATTGTAACCTCTAAATCTGAAGCAGTGACAGCCATATTACCTTCATTGATCTCAAATAAGAAATTATCTAATATTGGAAGAGTATTATTAGAACTTATAACACTGTTTAACTTCTGAAGCTCTCTCAGTAGAGCTGTACTATTAACTATAAATTTCATTTATTTATTTTGTAATGATATTATTTATTTGCTTGTAAATATAATTTTTCTTCTTTAAGATATGTAAAATTAGTTTATTAATTCCTTAATATTAATTAACACTTTGTTAAAAACATAATTTTGAATAATCATTAAATCTCCATCGTTTAAAGTAGCATATTTTCTTTCAACAGTGAAATTATCTTTCTTAGTTGAAATTTTAGAGCTTGACATTTGATATGTAGTTAGAGTATCAGAATTAACTATTAGTTGTTCAATTTTTTGTAGCTCATCAAGATTAGTTTCGTTTAATTTGAAAGCCTCGCAATTAAGTTTTAAAAAATTACTTTTTAATAAAAAAACTTCTTTTTGATTAAAAGATAAACTTTTTTGATTATTGCTTAATAGTATAGTTGGATTAAAATTTAACTGATATGAATAACTGGGATTCATATAATTAGTGTATCTAATGAATTTAATAGAATCAGCAGGAATATTGAATACCAAATGCGACCTCCAATTATTTTCATTAACTTCATTAGCTTGAATACCGTATCTAGGAGAAAGAAAACCATTAAATGATGGAATATTAACAACATAAGGAACTTGTGAATTTTCTAGAAGCATATAATTAGCGAGATGGTCAGGAGTATTAGAACCAATTGTATAAGAAACTATAATGTTATCCCCATCAAAGAATTCGACATAAACACCCGAAGTAGACATAAATTTAATGACGTTATCAAAAATATTTTTTGGTACTGGATTTTTTAATCTAATTTTATTTGCTGTTTCTAATAATGTATTTATTGCCGCTTCTCTTACAAGATACTTATTATTTACAGTCCATGAGGTTCCAGATCTTATTAGTGTAATTGTATTATCATTTCTATCAGCAATGAATATTTTATCAATAGATGATACATTTTCTATATGAAATTTACTTTCTAAAGTTGGCTTAAAATATTTATTCAGGAATAAATAAGCACTAAAAAATATTATCAATAATACAATTACAAAAATTGTTTTTCTACTAAGCATATTTTTTCTTTTTAATATACAAAAATAGCATAGAAAATACTGTAAGAAATACTATTGGGAGAAAAATATTCAAAATTTGAATCAAATTCCTATATTCATTTACTTTTTGAACATCTAAAAGTCTTAATTTTAGATTTTTAGGCTTTAAGCGTGTTAAGATTTGATCATCACATAAATAATGAATTGAATTTAATAAAAACTTTTTATTTCCTGTGTATGTAAACTTAATGAAAGGATCATAACCAAGTGGATATACCTCTCCAGATTTAGAGACTCTATTTTTTAGAACATCACCGTCTGAAATAACAATCATTTTCGTGGTATCGCTAAATGTTCTAAACTTAAGTGATTGATTTAAAGGAATGATTCTGTTCTTAAAAACTGACTCAAAACTTCCTTCTAAAAGAACAGATATTGGCAAGAAAGATTTATTATAAGATTTGATAGGAGGAGGTGATTCAATAATTCCAAGACTAATTTTTGCAGGTGCAGGCAAAAATCTACTTTGCTTAGAACTTGTTAAAAGAATTGTTTTCTTAATAGAATTTTGTATTGTATCAATAGAACTAACAAAATCACATTTCAGTGCATCTAACCCAACTGTAATAGGATGTGAGCTTTTAGATGATATAATAGGGAAATATGGCCAAGGAAAAAAAGTTTGTTGAGGAACGTTATTGCTATATCCAGAAATAATTGGAATTTGAGTTGAACGAATATCTTCAATTAAATCTGAATTTATTCTTAATCCATATTTAAACAACAAATCATCAATATTTAAATTATTTCTTGTAGCAATAAAAGAATTTTTACTTTGCAAACTATCCATGCTTGCATTAACACCATCAACAAACCATATAATTTTACCACCATTCATTACATATTGATCAATAATATATTTGTCTAACATGTTAAAGGGAATAGTAGGCTTTGCAATAATTACAACTTTATATTCAGACAAATTTTTTATTTGTTGATTTATATCAGCATTTTTAGATAATGAATCTAATTGGAATTCTTTTAAATTAAATCTTTCAACAATATAATGATAAGAAAGTCTACTGTCATCTTTGTAAACAGACTCTGTTAAGTCATAAACTTGAGATGCATTTAACTCACCATTTCCTTCTAAAAAAGCAATTTTTTCTTTCCTATTATTATGTATTCTATATATAGAAGAAATGAATTCAAATTCTAAATTTTCTACTGATAAATTAATATTTTCACTAGGCTTCTTGCTAATTTGATTTTTTAAGAAATTGACTGCCTTAGATCTTCCTTTATAGTAAATAATTGCACCAGGAAATATTATTTGACTAGAACGCACAGAAGAAGATTTAAATTCAATATCTGTTGGTTGAAGCCCATTGTTTACTAATTGCTTAAAAAGATTTTCTTTTTCTATCAAATCATTAGACTTATTCGGATCAATAAATTCAAAATCAAAATTTTCATTAGCAATAGTTTTAAAAGATGTGAGTAGACTAAACAGCTCATCTTGAAGATACTTGAACTCATAAGGAAAAGAGCCATCAAGATATACCTTAATATAAATTACATCATCTAAGCTATTTAATATTTGTTTAGATTCTTTTGAAATAGAATATCTTTTATCTTCGGTAAGATCAAGTGAAAAATCAAATTGATAAAAAGTTATATTAACAAGTAAAGTTAGTGCAAAAATTAATAAAAAAAGAAATATGTTTTTCATTACTTATTTTTATTAAATATAACTACTTGACATAGATAAATTATTAAAAAATTCATTGAAAAAAAATATATAAAATCTGTAAGGCGAAGTACACCATTGCTAATTACATCATAATGAAATGACAATCCAAACTGTTGTAAGATAAAGTTAATAGGAGTTAAGTATTCTATACTGCCGACAAAAGAAAAACCATAAAATAAAAAAGTAGATAAAAGCAAACCAAGAATAAATGAAAAAATTTGATTGTTTGTTAATGAGGATGCAAAAACACTAACACTCGTGTAGACTGTAGAAAGCAAAAACAGACCTAAATATGAACCAAAAATAGCTGGTAGATCTAGATTTCCTAATTCCTCTCCCAAAAAATACAAGCTGATAACACTTATAAATGTTAGAAATATTGCCAAAAAAACTATTGTTAAAACTGAGAAATATTTACCTAAAATAATTTGATAGATAGGTATAGGTTTTGTTATGATATTTTCAATTGTGCCAATATTATATTCTTCTGAAAATGTTTTCATAGATATTGCTGGTATTAAAAACAAGAAAAGAATTGGCGCAATATTAAAGAAAACATCCATATTGGCATATGAGTTATTTAAAATATTAAACTCACTAAAATCTGACCATAAAATTAAATTATTAATAATTAGAAACACACCAATAATTAATTGACCAATAAGACTGCCAAAAAATAAGCTTATTTCTTTTTTATAGATAGCTATCATTTAAATTCAATTCTAATTATTTCATATAATTTTAAACCAAGCAATTTATCTGCATGACCTCTATTAATTGCAATTTGTAATTGTTTTTTTTCACCAAAAATAGCTAATTTCTCTGCGGTTGTTACATCACTATATTTGTCTGATATCTTAGATATTATTTCATCTTCTCTTCCAAAAATAATTCTAAAAGATCTATCTCTCTTTATATATTCAAATTTATCTTTTTTGATATTAGTAATAGCATTACCATAAGAATCAATGTAAACTACAGAGCCTCTAATCATATCAGGCTCAATAACAGCCTTTAAAGCTATCTTCTTTGTTTCAAAGCAATCAATAGGAACTCCAATAATTTCCAAAGTGCCACCTCTTGCAAGATGGCAAGCTGCAGGAGCAAAAATATTTTTTGCAGAGAAAGTCATGCAATTAGTAGTTAATGACATAGTTAGTCTAAATATTTTTTCTGGTTGAATATCATTAAAGATCAAAGAAAACAGTCCATTATCTGAACCAATGAAATAATGTCCATCAGCATAAACAACTAAATGCTCTTTTAATAAAGTTAACTCATCATCTACACTAATTATATGAATTGTCCCAAGTGGGAAGTCTTTGTAACAATTGCGAATAATATGCGCAGCTTGAAGGATGTTAAATGGTTCAACTGAATTAGAAATATCAACAATTTTAATATCCTCAATCTGCGAGTAAATAGTTCCTTTAACAGATGCTAAATAGCTATCACGAACACCTAAATCTGTTGTTAAAGTTATTATCGCCATTTAATATTAAAACCTATTGATAAAATAATATAAAATTTGTTAGTTTGTATTTTCAAAAATAAAACAAATCTATGAATGGTCTAACTAATGAGTGAAAAAATAATTAGCCTTAATAATCTTGAACTTGTAAAATTATTTGGAACAAATAATAATTTGTTTAGTAGTATTAAGAACTTATTTCCAGAAATTAAAATTGTTTCAAGAGGGGAGAATATAATTGTAAAAGGAAGTCAATCAAAGATTATGTTTTTTGAAGAAAAATTATCATTAATAATTAATCATATTAATCACTATAATTCACTAGACATTAATAGTCTAGAAAAAATAGTTTCTTCAATATCCAGTGATAAAATAAAATATGAAGATGATATAATTTTACATGGCGTAAATGGCAAGACAATTAAAGCTAGAACAGACAATCAACGTAAAATTAAATCAGCAATAGATAAAAAGGATATGATATTTGCAATTGGTCCTGCTGGTACTGGAAAAACCTATACAGCTGTTGCTCTAGCAGTAAAAGCATTAAAGAATAAAACTGTTAAGAGAATAATTTTTACACGACCTGCAGTTGAAGCTGGTGAAGGCCTTGGATTTTTACCAGGAGATTTAAAAGAAAAGCTAGATCCATACATGCAACCAATTTATGATGCATTATTTGATATGATTCATATTGAAAAACTTAATGATTTTATCGATAATGGTACAATTCAAATAGCACCTCTTGCTTTTATGAGAGGAAGAACATTAGATAAAGCTTTTGTAATATTAGATGAAGGACAAAATACTACAATTCAACAAATGAAGATGTTTTTAACTAGAATGGGCAAATCTGCTAAGTTTATTATTACTGGAGATGAAACACAAGTTGATTTACCTAAAAATAAAAAATCTGGCTTAACTCATGCTAAAATGAAATTAAATAAAATAAAAGAAATTAGTTTTGTACATTTAGATAGTAAAGATATAATTAGACATAATATAGTAACCAAAATAATTAATGAATATAAAAAAGATGACTAACACAATTAAAGAAACAAAATTTAATCTGCCTGGACAAACAAGATTCTACAAAGGAAAAGTGAGAGATGTGTACACTATAAATAATGAAACTCTAGTGATGGTTGCTTCAGACAGAATTTCAGCATTTGATCATGTACTTCCAGAAGGGATTCCATATAAAGGGCAAGTCCTTTCACAAATTGCGGCAAAATTTCTTGATGCGACTTCAGATATTGTACCAAATTGGATGGAAGCTACTCCAGATCCAAGTGTCACAATTGGCAAAATGTGTATTCCGTTTAAAGTAGAAATGGTTATAAGAGGATACCTAACAGGACATGCTTGGCGTGAATATAAATCAGGGAAAAGAGAAATATGTGGAGTTGAAATGCCCGATGGAATGATTGAAAATGAAAAATTCTTAACACCCATTCTTACACCTACAACTAAGGAAGATATAGGTCATGATGAGGATATAAGTAGAGAGGATATCATATCTCAAGGAATTGTTAGTGAGAAAGATTACATTAGATTAGAAAAATATACAAGAGAATTATTCCAAAGAGGCACAGAAATTGCCGCAAAGAAGGGTTTAATCTTAGTTGATACAAAATATGAATTTGGAAAAGACAAAGAAAATGTAATTACTTTAATAGATGAAATTCATACTCCAGATTCATCTAGATATTTTTATTCTGAAGGATACAATAATATTATAGCAAGGGGCGAATCACCAAAACAATTATCAAAAGAATTTGTTCGTCAATGGTTAATTGAAAATAATTTTCAAGGTAAAGAAGGTCAAAAAATTCCTCAAATGTCAATTGAATATTGCAAATCGGTATCTGACAGATATATTGAGTTATTTGAATATATAACAGGAGATAAATTTGTTAAAGAAGATGTCAATGATGTAGTTAATAGAGTAGAGAAGAATATTATAGATTATTTAAAATCTTAAATATTGGAAGACCTATATATTTATTCTTATTTATTTGAAAATTTAATTTTTACAATAACACTTACAAGTTTAATTGTTATTGTTTTTTATTACTTTTTCTTTTTCATAAACCTTAATAATTACAAAAATAATTTAAAAGATTTTAACCAACCTATATCCATTATTTTATGTGCTAAAAATGAAATTAAGAATCTACAACAAAATCTTCCGCTCTTATTAGCACAAAAATATTTCAATTTTGAGATTATAGTCGTAAATGACCAATCAACAGATAATAGTTTATTATATTTAGAGAGTATAGCTAAAAAGCACAAAAATTTAAATATCGTCAATATAGATAATTTTGTTAATCACAGTGAAGGCAAAAAGTTTGCATTGACATTAGGAATTAAAACTGCTAAAAATGATTATCTACTATTAACAGATGCTGACTGCAAACCTGATTCAAACGAATGGGTAAAAAAAATGAGTAGAAATTTTAACAACTCAGATATTATTCTCGGATTTGGAGGATACAAAAAAGAACAGGGTTTTCTAAATAAAATTATAAGATATGATACTTTTAACGTTGCTCAACAATATTTATCTTTTTCATTAAGAGATCATACCTACATGGGGGTAGGAAGAAATCTAGCATACAAGAAATCATTATTTTTTGACAATAAAGGTTTCGCAAGTCATATTCATATTCCTTCAGGTGATGACGACCTATTTATTCAAGAAATATCAGAAGGCAACAAAGTGTCGATTGAGATAGACACGAACTCACATACCACATCTGAAGTATCAAATAGTTTAAATGAGTGGGTATTCCAAAAAAGAAGACACTTATCCACATCTCCAATGTATAAATGGAAGTTTAAACTATTGCTTTCAATTTATCCAATTAGTCAGTTATTATTTTTGTTTGGCATAATTATACTTTTTGCAATTAATTTTGAAATTAAATTAATAATAATTCTAATAGCTGTTAAAATTTTTTCCTCTTATGTTATCAATTTTAAAAGTATGAAGCAATTAAACACATATGATTTATATTGGATTCATCCCATATATGAAATACTTAATTTACTAATTCAAGGAAACTTTGTATTATTGAATATGTTTAAAAAACCGAAAAAATGGAGCCGATGAGTAGTAAATTAACAGCAAAAGGAGAAAGAGATTTAAAACTTATTAGACTTGCTCTTGAAAATGGTGACACAACTGCATACAACGAACTTCTTAAGCTATATAGAGATCCATTATATTTTATGCTTTACGAGAAAGTAAATGATAAAGAATTAGCGAAAGATTTAACAATAGAATCATTAGGCAAAGCATTTAATAAATTACACTTATACACACCCATTTATACATTTAGTACATGGCTATTTACAGTTGCTCGTAACCATTGTATTGACTATCTTAGAAAAAATAAATTATCAACTATTTCTATTGATAAAATAATCTTAAATAGTGAAGGTAAAGCAACAAATCTAGATCTAAAATCATCAGATTTAAATCCAGAGCAAAAGTTAGAGAGGAAACAAAGAATTGCAATGCTAAGGCAAGTTGTAGATAGCCTTAAACCAAACTATAGGACGCTAGTTAAACTTAGATATTTTAAAGAAATGACATATGATGAAATAGCTAAAAAGTTAGACATACCAATTGGTACAGTAAAAGCTCAGCTACATAGAAGTAGGGAACAGCTATTTAAAATTATGTCAGGACTAAGGCAAAGTATTTGATGCAGTCAATACTAAAATATTTCCCATCATTAAGTGACACACAAATTAATCAGTATAAAGATCTTGAAAATCTTTACAATAAATGGAATTCAAAAATAAATGTTATATCAAGAAAGAATCTTTCTGAATTATATTTAAATCATGTTCTTCATTCATTATCAATTGCAAAATTTATTTCCTTTAAAAAAGGAACAAGTATTTTAGATATTGGAACAGGAGGAGGTTTTCCAGGAATACCACTAGCTATACTATTTCCAGAAGTTAATTTTTTACTTGTGGATAGTATTGGAAAAAAAATCAAGGTAGTAAATAGAATATGTGAATCAATTAAACTAAAGAATGTATTAACAAGACATATTAGGGCAGAAGAAATTGATTCAAAATTTGACTTTATTGTAAGTAGGGCAGTAACGAACATGAAGGATTTTAAGATGATTTCTAAAGGAAAAATAAAGAATAATCATATTAATGAAATTAAAAATGGAATTATTTCTTTAAAGGGTGGGGATCTGTCAAAAGAGATGAAGAATATTTCTCATGAAAGCTATAATATAAGCAACTATTTTTCTGAAGATTTTTTTAAAACAAAGAAGATTATATATATTAAGTATTAGTAATAAATATACTTCTCAACATCACCAGATTCATCAATATTAAAAATTAATCCAGAAGAGTTTAAATTTTTTATGTTTCTTCCCATTATATCAATCTTACTTTTTTTTTTAAAATTATTATTATTCTCTATTATTGGAGTTAAATTACTAAAATTTAACTTTAAACCTACAGGTCTATGGTCTGTAACATTTTGCTCATAATTATTCCAACTATTCATAAAGCTATCAACTTTGATAACTTGAATTAAAGAATTATAATTTTGAAAATCATTAAAGATTTCATTAGTAATAATAATATGATCAAGATGAGAGGGCCAAGTTGGATAAGACCAATTTAAATTATTGGATTGAGCAATTTCTAGATCAGTAAGAAGATAATTAATATTATCATCTATCAAAGCTTGAAAAACATTATTACTTGTTTGATCTGTATAGATATCATTTAAGTCACCAAGTAAAATAACTTTCTTTGAATTAAAATTATTATCGATATAGTCCTTTAGAAGTGATACAGCTTGCATCCTTCTGTTTTCTTCATCACCTGAGTCATTAATGTCTAAATAACCATCACCACAACATTTAAAGTGATTATTTATAATAATATAATTATCTCCGTTAAAATTAATATCAAGTACCTGAGGCTTTCTTGGAAAAGCATTCCAAAAAGGTTGTGATGAATAAATTTCATATTTTGAATTAACTTGAACAGTATTTACATTATAAACATAGGTAAGACCACCATAATAACTACTTTTAAAATAACACTCATATTGTGGTAAATTTGAAATCACCTGTTTAAAGAGGGTAGTATCATCTATTTCTTGCAATGCATAAACATCAGCATTTAGTTGCGTTAAAATTGTTTCAACATAATCAGCAGTTAAATTAGAATTTGGGAACCATTCAATATTCCAACTAATTACATCAAATGTTGAATCAGTACCAAAACTTAAATCGTTTAGTGTTTGAGAATATGAAATGTTAGCAGAAATTAGGAGTATTATTATTAATCTTTTCATACTATTAAGTTATTTTTTACAAAAATAAACTATTTCTCCTTTTGGTAAAGCATATCTTTCTACCAAATCAGCACCAATTTCATTTATAAAATCACTTTCTGTTACTTTAAAGCCAGCATCAGCTAGTTTTTTACCATAATCAAGTCCAAATAGTCTAAGATGATCAGATTGCCAGTATAAACGCTCTCTTTCTTTAGGATCAACAATTTTCTTGTCTTCAATAGTATGATTATTATTAGTATCTATTGGAACTTGAAATATTCCCCAACCACCAGTTTTCATTACTCTATAAAACTCCTTCATAACAATTTTATAATCATCTACATGCTCTAAAACATGATTACAAATAACAACATCAAATGAGTTGTCTTTAAAAGGAATATCATGAACATCCATCTTTACATCAGCCCAAGGAGAAATTAAATCACCTGTAGTATAATCTAAATTCTTCATTCTCTTAAATATGTTTATGAAACAATACTCTGGTGCAATATGTAAAAACTTTAAATTATCAGAAAATAAATTTGTTTTCTCTTTTATAAATAACCACATTAATCTATGTCTTTCTAAACTCATACTATCAGGAGCAATAGCATTTTCTCGTGATTTTAATCTGCCATAAGGAAGTAGCTTTCTATATTTTATTCCATTTATTGGATCTTCAAATTTATCACCTCTTAAAAATAGAGAAAATATCCTTAGGAAAAAATGTGAAACATGTTGCAAATAATGTCTAGGTAATAAACGAGTAGCTAAAGATATGATCAATTTCATTTTTAATATAGGTTTAAGAGGTGAAGATAATAAATAACTATTTTTCAATAAATTTTTTAAGTCCAATTCTAGAAAGCATTTTCTTTTCAAAAGACCAGAAAAAATTAAATTGACCAAATAACGTGCCAACAATTAAAATGAGTAGCTGATAAATTGGAAAGACAATTAAAATTCTAAGAGGCCAAAAAATATAAGGCGAAAATAAATCTTGTTTAATACATAAAAAATCAAGCAAAGGTCCTGAAACCAAAAGAGAAAGTGAGCCAGTAACAGAAAATACAATGAATATAATTACAAGCTGAAAATTAGAAGTTATACCCCATTTCTCTTTTAATCTTTCCATTTAGCAAACATAAAGAGTTTATTCTAATTTATTGAGTTTAAATGCAGATAATAATGTTGAAAAACCTACAACGAAAGCTAAAAAATAAAAAGTAATTGACAAAGAATTATGCTCTGCTATAAAGCCAAGTACTGGAGCGAGTATTGCAAAAGAAACACGAATAATAAAGCTACGAACTGATAAGACTGTAGCACGAATATTAGATGAAGTAATTTTATTGATTTCATTTCTTAAAATAGGAGTAACTATTCCTCTTAAAAAATAAATTATAAAAATAAAGAACAGTCCATAACTAATAATCGAAAATCCTAAAAGAAAAAAAGATAAACTCATAATTACTGAAAAATAAATCAAACTCTTATAATTAAATTTATTTGAAAAATAATGAGAATTATAAGAGCTAATTCCAGATGAAAAATTAAGAAGAGCCCAAAAAATACCAAATAAAACTAATGGTAAGTCAATAGCAATAAAAAAGGGCTGAGAGAACCAAGCCATTGATAAGGTTGCAACACCCATAGCGGAAGAGTAGACAATAAGCCATCTTAGTTTTGAGCTCTCAAAAAGAGTAGATTTTACTAAAATAAAAATAGATTGCAAAGAATTTTTGCTACTTGTAATATTTTTAATTTTTGGCTCAACTAATGTAAATGCAATAGGAATACTCAAAAATATAAATGCTGTCTGAACATAAACAGGAAGGTAAATAGATGACACAGCAAGAAAGCCACCAAAGATTCCAGCAGTTGCTTCCGAAAAATTTCCAATAGCATAGTTTCTTCCTTCAATCTTAGCATAATCATCTTTATTATTAGTTTGTAAAAGTGTATCATAAATTAAAGCGCTGTCACTTCCAGAAATTAAGCTTCCAGCAAAACCTACTAAAATATGAGCTATAAGGAAATAATAGAAACCACTAAAAAAACAGAAAAAAAGAAAACCAACAAATGAAAAAATGGTACTAAACACAATACAAGCTTTTCTTCCAAACAAATCAGCCAAATATCCTGATGGAACTTCAAATAATGCAACTGTAAGCGAATATGCACCTTGTAGGGTCATTATCTCTGTAAGAGATAAGCCATTCTCTTTAAAAAAAAGGATAATAATAGGCATAGATAGCATAAACCATAATACTCCTTTAAGAAAATACATCTTTATTATATTATGCTTTATATGCATTAACTTCTTGGATGAAATTGGATAATATTACTTCTTAAATAATCATTATCAAGATGTGTATATATCTCAGTAGTAGTTATACTTGAATGACCGAGCATTTCCTGAACGGCTCTTAAATCAGCTCCTCCTTCAATCAAATGTGTTGCAAAACTATGTCTAAAAGTATGAGGACTGATTTTTTTATTTAAGCCAATTTTTTCTGCTAATTTTTTAATAATTAAAAAAATCATAACTCTAGATAATTTTGTACCTCTATTATTAAGAAAAACAAAATCTGAATTACCTTTTTTAATGTCTAAATGAATACGGACTTCATTAATGTATATTGATAAATACTTTAATGCTTTGCCACTAATTGGAGAAAGTCGTTGTTTATTTCCTTTTCCAGTTACCTTAATATAATTCTCATTAAAATTAATATTTGATAACTGTAAATTTATTAACTCACTTACCCTAAGGCCACAACTATATAATGTCTCTAAAATTGATCTATTTCTTTCCCCATGTTGTTGACTTAAATCAATAGCCGAAATAAGTTTGTCAATTTCATTCAATGATAATGTGTCTGGTAGTCTAAAACCAATTTTTGGACTTTCAACAAGGTCAGTGGGATTATATTTTATATAGTCTTCTAATATCAAATATTTATAAAAAGCTTTAATACCAGAAATAATCCGAGCTTGTGATCTTGCTGAGATATTACTCTTTTTTAGTAACACTAAAAAATTACTAATATCATTTCTTTCTATTTTTGATTCACTTAGCTCTAAATTAATTGCATAATCAGCAAACTTTTTTATATCTCTAGTATACGCAACGATAGAATTATCAGAAAGTGAACGCTCAATCTTTAAGTATGATTTGAAGGCTTTTATTGAACTTTCCCAACTCATTTATATATTTTTGTAGTATGAATGTAATAATAATTAATGGACCAAATTTAAACTTATTAGGTAAAAGAGAAACATCAATTTATGGTAAGATTTCATTTGAAGATTTTTTAATTCAATTAAGAAGTGATTTTGACGAATATAAAATTCATTATTATCAAAGCAATATAGAAGGTGAATTAATTGATAAAATACATGAAGTCGGATTTTCATTTGATTTAATTATTTTAAATGCGGGTGGCTATACACATACATCTGTTTCTCTAGCAGATGCAATAGCAAGCATTAGCACACCTGTTATTGAAGTTCATATCTCCAACATTTACTCCAGAGAAGAATTTAGAAAAAAATCATTGATTTCACAAAGTTGTAAAGCAATAATTTGTGGGTTAGGACTTGGATCTTATACAGCTGCACTAGAGTCTTTAGAAAAAAAAATTAGTTAAGCCTCGAAAAAATCTTTATTCCTTGTATTTTATTTTTCAATAATATAGACCATGGCATCTTAGCAGTTAAATTTTTCATTTGTTTAATATTACGTCTTTTTTTAATTAAATCAAAAATTTTATAGTAAAATGAGAAATGTGCCTTTGCTACAGAAAAGAAATGAGATATACCATTATTTTTTTGGAGAAATGTAATGGCTGCAATTCCATCAAGAATTAGTCTTAATGGCAAAACATATAGCAGTTGGTTTAAAGTTAGGTTCTTAAAAAGCATAAATAAGTTATTTCTAAAGTTTAAAAAAGTTTTTAAAGGTGATCCAACAGCTAAAGTTCCACCTCCAACATGATATACAAAAGATTTGGGCTCAACCATTATTTTATAGCCATTATTCTTAAGCCGCCAACATAAATCAATCTCTTCTTGATGAGCAAAGAAATCTTCATCAAAACCATTTACTTCCCAAAACACAGAGGACCTAACAACAATACATGCTCCAGTGGCCCAAAAAATTTCAGCTTTATCATTATATTGACCATTGTCTCTCTCAATATTATCAAATATCCTACCACGACAAAATGGGTAACCTAAATTATCAATATAACCTCCTGATGCTCCTGCATATTCAAAATATTCTTTATTGTTAAAATCTAATATTTTTGGCTGACATGCAGCAATATTAATATCTGCATCCATTAATTTAATTAAAGGAGAAATCCAGCCCTTAGAAACTTCAATATCTGAATTTAATAATATATAATATTCTGCATTAATATATCTAAGTGAATTATTATAACCTTTAGCAAAACCACAATTAATCTTATTTGAAATTATAGTAACCTTATTATAATACTCTTCAACAAAAGAGACAGAATCATCTGATGAAGCATTATCAACAAGGAAAATATTTACATCTTTACTAAAAATTAGGATATTTGGTAGAAATTTTTCTAACCAATTTTTACCATTCCAATTTAGAATTACTAATGCAGTTTTTATCTTTTGTGTTTCCATCTTTTATGTGACCACAACCAATATTGTGGATTATTTACTATATCGTTTTCAATTAATTTTGTAAAGT
>JABICI010000047.1 GCA_018652335.1 Flavobacteriales bacterium | reverse complement strand
TGCTAACAGTAGAGGCAGTTAGTGTTTTCAATGCAGAGGAATTTAATAAGTATGCAATAAATGTAGTACATACGACTACAAATATTATTTCTAAATAAATATTAACAGGTATAGTTCCCCATTTAACAATTGTTAAATCATCGTATCCAAATGGTAAAACAAATAACAAACCAAAAGCAAACACATAAAATAATACTGTCAATGGATGATATTTATTTAATAATGGCTTAACGATAACTAAATACAAACCATAGCTTGTAGCATTAATAAAAACAAATAAATTTCCTGTTGAATTATTAGAAGATAAATCAATAGCTCCATCGCTTAAAATTAATGTAGATGCACCTACAAATCCTAAAGTTATACCAAGAATCTTTCTAAAAGAAATAGCTTCTTTAACTATTATAAAAGAAAGTAGCATTACTAATATTGGATTAGTAGTCATAACTATGGCTGCATTAATTGGTGTTGTTAAATTTAACCCCTCAAAAAAAAAGAGTTGATTTATTGCTACACCAAATAAACCACATATCGCAAAGCGTAAAATATCTTTAAATTCTATTTTTTGAAAAAAAAATATAAAGTATGAAAATGAAAACAAAAATAACGCCCCAATTACTCTCAACAAAATAAAGGCAGATGGCAAAATAAAATTAGGCATAACATCCTTTGCTATAGTGAAATTTAATGCATAAATTAAATTTGCTATCAATAATGAAATGTGAGCTGTAAGAGTTTTATTCAATTGAAATTATTATTTAACAAAAGTAAAATTTATTGCGCCAACTTTTAATACTTTTGTTTTAATAATACTATAAAATGAAATTCGGAACTAAAACTATACATGCCGGTCAAACAGCAGATCCAACAACAGGAGCTATCATGACTCCAATTTATCAAACCTCAACTTACATTCAAAAAAGCCCTGGAGATCATAAAGGCTATGAATATTCCAGAACAGGTAATCCCACTAGAAATTCTTTAGAAAAAAATATTGCATCTCTTGAAAATGGAAAGCACGGGTTATGTTTCGGGTCTGGTTTAGCAGCAGTTGATGCAATAATTAAACTATTATCTCCTGGAGACGAAGTTATATCAACAAATGATCTATACGGAGGTACATATCGAATTTTTACAAAAGTTTTTGAAAATTTTGGAATTAAATTTCATTTTGTCGGTATGGAAAATATAAGCAACTTAGATTCATATATAAACGGTAAGACTAAAATGATTTGGGCTGAAACTCCAACAAATCCAATGCTTAATATTATAGATATTAAAGCATTAAGTATAATAGCAAAGAAGAATAAACTTACATTAGTAGTTGATAATACATTTGCAACTCCTTTTTTACAACGCCCATTAGATTTAGGTGCCGATATTGTAATGCATTCTTTAACAAAGTATATGGGTGGTCATTCTGATGTTGTTATGGGCGCGGCAATCTGTAAGGATGATGCAATTGCAGAAAAATTATTCTTCATTCAAAATTCGTGCGGAGCTGTTCCAGGGCCAATGGATTCTTTTTTAGTTTTAAGAGGTATAAAAACCTTACACATAAGAATGCAACGACATTGTGAGAATGGAAAAGAAATTGCAACATTTTTAAATAACCATCCTAAAGTTGATAAAGTTTACTGGCCTGGCTTAAAAACACATCCAAATTATTCTGTTGCAAAAAATCAAATGGATGATTTTGGTGGTATGATTTCTTTTAACTTAATAGGAAACAATTTAAACGATGCTATTACAGTAGTTTCCAATACAAATTACTTCACTCTTGCTGAAAGTTTAGGGGGTGTAGAATCTTTGTGTGGACATCCAGCAAGTATGACTCATGCTGCCATTCCTAAAGCAGAAAGAGAGAAAACAGGTGTAGTCGATTCTTTAATTAGATTAAGTGTGGGAATAGAAGATATTAACGATTTAATAAATGATTTAGAACAAGCACTTTCAAAAATATAAATGGGGAAAACTGCATTTATTACTGGATCCAGTAAGGGAATAGGTAAGGCGCTTACGCTTCTTTTACTAAAAGAAAATTATTCTGTAGTCGGCTATTCAAGATCAAACACAATTAGTCATCCCAATTTTACGCATGTAAAGATCGATTTGTCAAATTTGAAAGAAGTACAGAATATTATTTTCCCAAGCGCAGATAAAGATGATGTATTACTTATAAACAACGCAGCCAATCTTGGTGAAATTATGCCACTGCATCTAAAAAATTCTAGTACAATCATCAAGGATTATAACCTTAATATCATTACGCCAACTTTATTATGTTCTATATTTATTAATATTTATTTAAAAAATAAGAAAACTATTATAAATGTTAGTTCAGGCGCTGCAAAATCAGATATTCCATCATGGAGTACATATTGTGCAGCAAAATCTGCACTAGACAGGTTAACTACTGTTCTATCAGAAGAAAAAAATAAAAAATTAAATGTTTTTTCAATTCATCCGGGTATTGTTGATACATCAATGCAAAAATCAATAAGAGAAGCAGATGGGAAGCTATTTCCTATGCTAGATAAATTTATTAAATATCATGAAGATAATGAACTTGAAGATTCTGAGAAAATTGCTGAGAAATTCTATTATGTCATAAAAAACAAAGACAAATTCAGTCAAAAAATACTTTTTCTCAGAGATATATCAATTTAGACTCTTCTAAACATATATTTTTTAACTAAAACTATCTTAAATCATTAATTATCAATAATTTATGAGCATCTGTAATTTTTAACAATTTTATGTTTAAAAACTAACGAAATATATTGGTCTGATAATCAATATATTAAATTTAAGCTGTTGAAAATCAGTATTTTAAATACTGTAAAATGCATTACATATAGAAATTTGCTTTAAAAAAATTTAAATAATATTTTATTGCAACTATTTAGTTTCAAGCAAATTATATTCTAAGTTTGGCATCAGTATTAACCAAATTAAATAAAATTATGGAAGGAGTATTTAAGTACATGAACGGGTTCTTTAAAGGACTAACAGGTTTAATCATGACAGTTTTAGGTCTTGGTATAGCAGTTGAAATCCTTTACGGAGGAGGAGCTCTTATGGGGATTTCTGTTATTGACAACATAATGGCAGTTATTAATGGGCTAGGAAGTGCTGGATTTGCAGGTCTAGTTGGTCTAGTTATTTTATTTAACCTACTAACATCAAAGTAAAATAATAAATGTTTTTTTAATAAAATAGCCCTGCTTAAGCAGGGCTATTTTTATTTTATATATTTACATAAATTTCAAATTAAATGAACAATCTATTTGCTAATCTTCAAAAATTATTAAAATCTGCTATTTCTATTGGTATACAGTTTTTATGCCTTGGAGTTATTATACAATTATTATTGGATGAAAAAATACTTGGTTGGGATCCAATTGGAAATATTCAAAATGCAGGACCAGCATTTATAGGAGTAATTGCTTTTATTTTGCTTTATATACTATTTATCAAAAAGCAAAATTAATGAGCTTTTAGCCAGTTAGAACCTTTACCAATTTCTACAGTTAATGGTACAAGAAGTTTTATGGCATTCTCCATTTTATCCTTTATTAGAGATGTTAATTCCTCAACTTCTGATATATGCGCATCAAAAACTAATTCATCATGCACTTGTAATAACATTTTAGATTGCATTTCACGTTTTTCCATTTCTTTACTAATATTTATCATAGCTATCTTAATAATATCAGCTGCTGATCCTTGTATTGGTGCATTTATTGCATTTCGTTCTGCCATCGCCCTAATCATACCGTTTCTTGCATTAATATCTTTAAGGTATCTTCTCCTTCCCATTACAGTCTCTACATATTCTTTTTCTCTTGCCTTGTTTATTGACCAGTTCATGTATTCTTTAACCTGTGGAAATTGGTCGAAATAACTGTCAATAATTTCCTGTGCCTCTTTTCTACTTATTCCAATATTTTGAGATAATCCAAATGCAGATATTCCATAAATTATTCCGAAATTAACTGACTTTGCATTTGAACGCATAATTCTATCAACATCTTCTAAGGGAACATTATATACTTTAGCTGCTGTAGCAGAATGAATATCAATTCCATTGTTAAATGCATTTAGCATTCCTTTATCATTACTTAAAGAAGCCATTATTCTAAGCTCAATTTGTGAGTAATCTGCTGCTATCAAAGTAAAGTTAGTGTTTCTTGGAATAAAAGCTTCACGAACTTTCATACCCAATTCAGTACGAATTGGTATATTTTGAATATTTGGATTAACTGAAGATAATCTTCCTGTAGAAGCTACAGATTGATTAAAAGTAGTGTGGATTCTATTCGTGTTAATATTAACTAAATTAGGAAGTGCATCTACATACGTAGAAAGTAATTTTTTTATAGCTCTATAAGACAAAATTTTACCAATTATTGGATGTATATCCTTTAGCTTAAGAAGTATTTCTTCTGAAGTTGAATATTGGCCCGATTTGGTTTTCTTAGGTTTTTTACTGAGTGACATCTTTTCAAATAATAATTCTCCCATTTGTTTTGGAGACGATATATTAAATTTTTCTCCAGCCATTTCATGTATAGTAGATGTAATTAGTTCTAAATCTTTAGTAAGTTTAATGCTATAGTTTTTAAGCATAGCTACATCCAATGCAATCCCTTCTATTTCCATATTTGCGAGAACATAAGTTAAAGGGATTTCGATGTTTTCAAACAGATCTGCTAAATTGTTATCCGTCATTTCTTTAAACAAAATTTTGGATAACATAAAAATATTAAGTGAATGTTGGCAGGCATAGCTAGTAACCAAATCTCTATTTATATCAGAAAATAATTGACTATCCTTTCCTTTTCCTAAAATACTTGTTCTTTCAATTATCTGAGATGACAGATAATTTTCAGAAATTAATCGTAAAGTGTGTCTTCTATCAGGGTGTAATAAATAATGTGATATCTGTACATCAAACAAATTCCCTTTTAATAAAATACCATGACGATGTAAGGCTTTTATTGAGAATTTTAAATCAAAACCAATAATCTTAATTTCATTGCTTCCAAAAATTTCTTTACAAATAGTTATAGTTGACTGGTTAAAAGGCAAGTAATAACCTTCTTCATTTCGAAAACTAATAGCAATACCAACAATTTGAGTTAAGAGTGAATTAGCAGTATTTGTTATTAAATGGAAAGAAAACTCTTTTATTTTTTTAATCTCAGAAAATAGTTCTGATAGTGACTGTTGATTATCAAGAAAAATAAACTTATTGTTTATAGATTCATTCTTAGAGTTTGAAACAGATTCTGAAAATAAGTCAAATTGAGATGATGATGGTTTGTTTTTCTCATTAAAATTTGTAGTTTCAATTGAATTGTCAGAAGATTGATTATTTTCAATTATTCTTTTTAAAAGAGTTTTAAATTCTAACTCTTCAAAAAGATTTGTAATTTTTGTAATATCTAATTGTTGATATTTTAAAATTTCCTCATCAAATTCAATAGGAACATCTAAAATTATTGTAACTAGTTTTTTACATAATAATCCAATTTCTTTTGAAGACTCTACAGTCTCTTTAATTTTCCCTTTAAGAGTATGCGAGTTATCAAATAAACCTTCCATTGAATCAAACTGTTTAAGAAATTTTTGAGCAGTTTTTTCTCCTACACCAGAAATTCCAGGAATATTATCAGCAGAATCTCCCATCATTCCTAAAAAATCTATTACCTGATCAACTCTTGAAATTTGAAATTTTTCAAGTACTTCGGGTATTCCCCATATGCTCGTAGGTGCCCATTTTGTACCTGGCCTGTACATAAAGATATTTTCTGAAACTAATTGAGCAAAATCTTTATCTGAAGTCATCATATATGTAATGAATCCTTTTTTCTCGGCTTTCTTAGCTAATGTGCCTATTACATCATCTGCTTCATAACCGTCTTTATATAGTTTAGGAATATTAAAAGCATCTAACAATTTATCAATGAATGGCAGTGCGTCTCTGATGCCATCTGGCATAGCGTCTCTATGGGCTTTATATTGCGGATACTCAACATGTCTTGCGGTAGGAGTGCTTCTGTCAAAAACTACTGCTATATGTGTTGGATTTTCCTTGCGTATAACTTCAATTAAAGTATTTGTAAAACCTAAAATAGCTGAGGTCTCAAGTCCATTAGAATTAATTCTTGGATTTTTTACAAAAGCAAAATAAGCTCTATAAATAAGTGCAAACCCATCTAAAAGAAACAACTTTTTTTCAGTTTTCATATTAAAGTAAAAGTACAATTAATAGATATTATTTAGTTATATTTACATGATAATATGAATATCAATAAAAAAGAAACAAAAGAATTTTTTTTTATTCTTCTAATTCCATTAATATTTCTTTTAGTTATGTGGATTGTTAAGTTAGTGGAAATTCAATTTAATTTATCATTTGTTAAATTTGGAATTTACCCAAAAGATATTAATTCTCTGTCAGGAATTTTATTTTCCCCATTTATTCACAAAGATTTTTCTCATTTATTTAATAACTCATACCCAATATTAATACTTAGTTCGCTATTATTTTTAGCATATCGTAGTATTGCATTACAAATATTTATTTGGCTCTTTTTTATTTCTGGTTTTTGGCTCTGGATAATTGGGAGGGAATCATATCATATTGGTGCAAGTGGAATGATTTACAGTCTTGCAGCATTTTTATTTGTTAGTGGTTTAATTAGAAAAAACCCAAGGCTGGCTGCGTTAAGTATGATAATTATTTTTTTGTATGGCTCATTGATTTGGGGAGTTTTTCCATTAAAAAGTGGTGTTTCATGGGAGGGTCATTTATCAGGTCTATTTGCTGGAGTAATAACAGCAATATTTTATAAAGATGAAGGACCAAAACAAAAAAAATATCAATGGGAAATTGATGAGGAATTAGAAAAAAGAGTTGAAACTGAAAACGAAATTAAAATTAACTATATTATTACAAAACAAAAAAAACCTTAATTATCCGATCTTTCTAAAATGCCTAAATTTGATGAAAACCAAGTTCGTTCATGCAAATAATATAAGATAAATTTCAAAGCACGATCAAATATTACAATCATAAACGCTTTATCATTATCTAATCCAAAAGCTTTGCCGATAAAAAATGTTGTCACTGAAGCAATGATACTCCATGTAATTGCTTTGATCAAATGCCTTCTTTTGCTAATCTTAATTTTACTCATTGAATTATATTTTAAATATCAAATATAAGAATATATCTAATTAAATAACAGAGTTATAATAACTGAAAAAATGTATTTTTGTTTTCAATGAAGAACATTAGAAATTTTTGCATTATTGCACATATAGATCATGGAAAGTCCACTTTAGCAGATCGACTATTAGAGTTTACAGGAGCAGTTTCTGAAAGAGAAGCAGAAGAACAAGTTCTTGACAATATGGATCTTGAAAAAGAAAGAGGAATTACTATTAAAAGTCATGCAATTCAAATGGAGTACACCAGCAATGGTGAGCATTATATACTTAACTTAATCGATACCCCTGGACATGTTGATTTCTCTTATGAAGTTTCAAGATCTATTGCCGCATGTGAGGGAGCTCTTTTAATTGTAGATGCCGCACAGGGAATTCAAGCTCAAACTATATCAAATCTTTACCTTGCATTAGAGCATGATTTAACAATCATTCCTGTTTTAAATAAAATTGATCTTCCATCTGCAGAACCCGAAGTTGTCAAAGATCAAATTGTAAATCTAATAATGTGTGAAAATGATGATATTTTAGCTGCAAGTGCCAAAACAGGCCAAGGAATCGAATCTATCTTAAATTCAATTATTGAAAGAATACCTCCGCCAATTGGAGATCATCAAGCTCCATTACAAGCTATGATATTTGATTCTGTTTATAATACATTTAGAGGCGTTGAAGCTTATTTTAAAGTGATTAATGGAACTATAAACAAAGGTGAAAAGGTGAAATTCATGGCTACTGGCATGCAATATAATGCTGATGAAATTGGAGCCCTAAGATTAAAGCAATTTCCAAAAAAAACATTACAAGCTGGTGAAGTTGGCTATATAATCTCAGGAATTAAATCAGCTACAGAAGTAAAAGTTGGCGACACAATAACAACATGTGAGAATGCTGCTTTAGAACCAGTCAAAGGCTTTGAAGAGGTTAAACCTATGGTTTTTGCTGGTATTTATCCCGTTGATACTGAAGACTATGAAGAGCTCAGAAGTTCAATGGAGAAATTACAATTAAATGATGCGTCTTTAACTTTTGAAACAGAATCATCTGCAGCACTTGGGTTTGGATTTCGTTGTGGATTTTTAGGCATGCTACATATGGAAATTATACAAGAACGACTTGAAAGAGAATTTGATATGACAGTGATAACCACTGTACCTAATGTGTCATATTTTGCATATAAAAGAAACGGAGAAAAACTTGAAATACATAATCCGTCTGACTATCCAGACCCTAGTGTTTTAGAAAGTGTTGATGAACCTTACATTAGAGCTCAAATCATAACTAAATCTGACTTTATAGGGCCCGTGATGAGTCTTTGCATTGCAAAACGTGGTGAACTAACAAATCAAGTATACTTAACTACTGATAGAGTTGAACTATCCTTTGAAATGCCTTTAGGCGAAATTGTTTTTGATTTTTATGATAGATTAAAATCTATATCGAAAGGCTATGCTTCTTTTGATTATTCGCCAATCGGATATAGAGCGTCAGTCCTATCTAAGCTAGATATTTTATTAAATGGGGATCCAGTAGATGCGTTGTCAGCCTTAGTTCACAAAACAAATTCTTATACACTTGGAAAGAAATTATGTGCTAAATTAAAAGAACTTATTCCTAGACAACAATTTGATATTGCAATTCAGTCAGCAATCGGAGCGAAAATTATTTCAAGAGAAACAGTTAAGGCGTTAAGAAAAGATGTTACTGCAAAATGTTACGGTGGAGATATTTCAAGAAAAAGAAAGTTACTAGAAAAGCAAAAGAAGGGTAAAAAACGTATGAGGCAAGTGGGTAATGTTGAAATACCTCAAGAAGCATTCTTATCAGTTTTAAAATTAGATGATTAAAAATTAAATAATGGGTAGAGCATTTGAATTTAGAAAAGCCAGAAAAATGAAAAGATGGTCAAAGATGGCCAAAACCTTCACTAGAATTGGAAAAGATATTGTAATGGCTGTAAAGGATGGAGGCTCAGACCCTGATTCAAATTCAAGACTTAGGCAAGTGATGCAAAATGCAAAAACAGCAAACATGCCTAAAGATAATGTATTGCGCGCAATTAAAAAAGCAAGTGATAAAGACACGGCAAATTATGAAGAAATGTCTCTTGAGGGATACGCAGTTAACGGTATCGCTATTTTTATAGATTGTGCGACAAATAATAATAACAGAACAGTTGCTGATGTTCGATCTTATTTTAGTAAGTGTGAAGGAGCGTTGGGAACAAATGGATCTTTAGAATTTATATTTAATCGTAAAGGAGTTTTTACGCTAAGTTCAGAAAATATAAATATGAGCATTGATGACTTCGAAATGGAACTAATAGATGCTGGTTTAGAAGAGTTAGAGATAGACTCTGAAGCAATAACTATTTATTGTGACTTTATAGATTTTAATAATATGCAAATTAAGTTAGAAGATTTAAAAATTGAAATTATAAATTCTGAACTTCAACGTATACCAAATAATTATAAAAAAATTACTGTGGAACAATCAAAAAATGTATTAAAATTATTAGATTTACTTGAAGAAAATGATGATGTCCAGCAAGTCTTTCATAACATGGATTTATCTGAAGAAATCATGATGGCAATGGATAATTAACAAAAATGATAAACGTATTAATCTTAGGAAGTGGAGGAAGAGAACATGCTTTTGCTTGGAAAATCTCTAAAAGTAGTAGTTGTAATAAGCTTTTTATTGCTCCTGGAAACGCAGGTACAAATGATGTTGGCACAAATGTAGATATTGAAATAAATGATTTTAAAAGTATAAAAAAATTTGTTTTAATAAATGAAGTCACAATAGTTTTGGTTGGCCCTGAAGACCCTTTAGTAAATGGAATTTACGATTTTTTTCAAAATGACGATGAATTAAAAAATATTGCACTTATTGGGCCATCGAAACAAGGAGCTAAATTAGAAGGAAGTAAAAAGTTTGCTAAAGAATTTATGTTTAGACATAATATTCCAACAGCTAAATATAAAGCCTTTACAAAGGAAAATCTTAAAGATAGCTCTAAATTCCTTGAAAGTTTATCTCCTCCATATGTTCTAAAAGCAGATGGTCTTGCGGCGGGGAAAGGAGTGTTAATTATTAATGATATAAAAGAAGCTAAGCAAGAATTAAAAAAAATGATATGTGATGGTAAATTTGGCAAAGCATCATCTACAGTAGTAATTGAAGAGTTTTTAGAAGGAACAGAATTATCTGTCTTTGCACTTACAGATGGCATCTCATATAAAATATTGCCTTCAGCAAAGGACTACAAAAGAATTGGAGAAGGAGATACTGGATTAAATACTGGGGGAATGGGAGCAATTTCACCCGTCCCTTTTGCTGATAGGTTTTATATAGAAAAAGTAGAAAGAGAGATTATTAAGCCTACAATTAAGGGTCTTATAAAAGATAATATTAGGTACAGTGGTTTTATCTTTTTTGGACTGATTAATGTAAAAGGTCAACCTAAAGTAATTGAATACAATGTAAGGATGGGAGACCCCGAGACTGAAGTTGTTTTGCCTAGAATTTCATCAGATTTTTTAAATCTACTAAGAGGAATAAATGACGGAACGTTTAGTGAAAGAGATTTAGAGATTTCTACAGAAGTTGCAGCTACAGTCATGCTAGTTTCTGGAGGGTATCCTTCAAATTATGAAAAGGACAAGTTAATTTTAGGCACTGATAAAGTAGACAAAAGTATTATTTTTCATGCAGGCACTAAATTAGATGATGGTTTAAAAACAAATGGAGGTAGAGTTCTAGCTCTAACATCACTGGCAGAAAATTTAAATTTAGCACTTAAAGCATCATATGATAGTGCAAAACAAATATCATTCAACAAAAAGTATTATCGAACTGACATTGGATTTGATTTATAGAGGAGCGTGCTCTTCATTATCTTTTCTATGCTTTAACATCTTAGCTGTCCATATAACTAAAAATAAAAATATAATACATATATATAAATAATTGATTGAATTTCCAATAGTTTCAACACCCATAAAGATTAAAGAGAAAAAATCTCCAATAGCACAAAATATTTCTTTCATAATTTTTAATTTTCTATTGCAAACTTAAATATTTTAAACGAAAAAAATGTTTTTAAAACATCTAATAAACCCTAAACCATCAACAATTATATTTTTCGTATTTTTTTGTATAATTTTTGCATGTATCCCTTTATTTCAATATGATATTAATAGTGTCTACCAAAATACTAAAATCAACTCATTTCTAATACTTATTATATCAATAGCCTTGCCTTTCCTTATTAGTATGGGGCTAAATAACATGATATATGAAAAAAATATACTTAAGAAAGAAAACTTACTAATTAGTTTTATTTTCATTTTAATAAGTTGTGCATTTACAAATAATATTAAAGTTTGGACTACAACTTTTTTATTGTTATTCCTATTTAATAATCTATTAAAAAGTTACCAAAAAGAATTGCCATTTTCTCAATTTTATAATGCCTCTCTTATTCTTGCAGTCATATCATTCATATTCCCAAATACAATCTGCTTAATTTTACTTCTTATAATAAATGGTATAAATTATAGTAATTTAAATTTACGTATAGGAACTACAATATTCTTAGGCTTTATTACACCATATTTATTTTACTTCATTTTTTCTTTTCTTTTAAATAGTAGCATTACTATGCCTGACTTTTTTAATTTTCAGAATGCAGAATTTTCATCAATTAACATGTGGCATCATTCCAAAAAAATTTGGATCATTATCTTGATTTGTATATCTCTTTTATCTTTTCTTGAGTTATTTACATGGCTGTATAAAAAAAGTATGAAATCAAGAAGAACATTTATGACAATAATCTGGTTTTTTATTATTTGTTTTATCACTTCGCTTTATTCAACAAGTGAATATTTTTATTTTATGTTTCTTCCTCTTTCAATAATTTTAGGTAATTATTTTGTTTACACAAAAAATAGATTGATTGCAAATATTTTGTTTTTATTGTTAGTAATTTCTTCTATCTATTATAAATACATGATTGGTTTTAATGTGTAAGTTTGTAATCTAAAATATATTTTTATGAAATTTGGTGTTGTTATTTTTCCAGGCTCTAATTGTGATCAGGATATTATTTACATTTTAGAAAAAAAATTGAAACAAGAAGTTGTTAAATTATGGCATAAGGATACAAATCTTCAAAAAGTTGACTTTATTATTTTGCCAGGCGGGTTTTCTTACGGTGATTATTTACGTTCTGGGGCATTGGCAAGATACTCTCCTATAATGAAAGAGATAATTAAATTTGCAAATTCGGGTGGATATGTAATGGGGATATGTAATGGATTTCAAATTTTAACTGAAAGTAATCTATTACCAGGTGCGCTTTTAAACAACACATCACATAAATTTATTTGTAAAAATGTTTATTTAAAACCTATTTCTCAAAACACAATTATTACAAAAAAATACACTGAGGATACAATTAAAATCCCTATTGCTCATGCTGAAGGAAGATACTATGCGGATGATAAGATATTATCTTCTTTAATTAATAATGACCAAATACTCTTCAAATATTCAGACAAAGATGGGGTTGTTGAAGCAAATAGTAATCCTAATGGCTCTAAACTTAATATTGCAGGCATTTGTAACAAAAATCGAAATGTTTTTGGATTAATGCCTCATCCTGAAAGAGCAGCTGATGATGAACTTAAAAATCAAGATGGTATTGTTCTATTTGAAAGTATCTTACAAGAATTCAGTATTTAAACCTTACAGTTCATAATATAAAAAGATTTGAAAAATTTTTTTATATCTAGAAAGAAAAAAACAAACTGAATTTAAAATAATCTCATTTAATTAATTTTCAACTACTTAAGCTACTTATTAACTTATTGTTGAAAAAACTGTTAAGAATCGTTTGTGGAACATTGTTCTAATATTTGACTTTCTTTTTAAACTTGTAGTGATAAAAGTACAACGATAATTAACCACTATAATATCCTGAAAATATGTCCACTATTTTAAAGCAGCAGAAAAAACACCAAGTTGAAACAAAAAGCCAGAAAATATACTCTTATGAACAAGTTCTAAAATCATCTATATCTTATTTTAAGGGTGATGAATTGGCCGCAACAACCTGGATGAATAAGTATGCTGTAAAAAATAATACGGGAGAATTTGTTGAATTATCTCCTGATGACATGCATAAAAGAATGGCAAAAGAATTTGGAAGAATTGAAGCCGATTACAAGTTAAAATATAACCTAAATGGTAGCGCAAAATTTCTTTCACAATATGGACAAGAAAGAGAAGACTTAACAGAAGAAAAAGTTTATAAATATTTTAAAGATTTTGGACATATAATTCCTCAAGGGAGCGTTATGAGTTCGTTGGGGAATTCGTACCAATTAGCTTCACTCTCAAATTGCATTGTGGTACCAGAATTACACGACTCATATGGCGGAGTTTTTTATACAGATCAACAATTAGCGCAACTTTTTAAAAGAAGATGTGGGGTTGGAGTTGATATTTCTAATTTAAGACCAACAGGGGCAAGTGTCTCAAATGCTGCAAAAAGTACTTCTGGAGCAGTTTCATTCATGAATCGTTTTTCAAATACGACAAGAGAAGTTGCCCAGAATGGGAGAAGAGGTGCTTTAATGCTATCTATGGATATCGCTCACCCCGATGTAAAAGAATTTATTACAATTAAACAAGATTTACAAAAAGTAACAGGTGCAAATATTTCGATTAGATTGTCTGACGAATTTATGAATGCGGTAGAAACTAATAGTGAATATACACATAAATGGCCAATTGATTCTAACACTCCAAAATTCACTAAAACTGTTAATGCTAAAGAATTATGGGATACAATTATTGAATGCGCACATAATACAGCAGAACCTGGTTTGATTTTTTGGGACAGACAACACTGGTATTCGACTTCATCTGTATATCCAGGCTATAAAAACACTTCTACAAACCCTTGCTCTGAGATTGCAATGCAAGGAGGAGATAGTTGTAGATTAATTGCTATGAATCTTTATAATTTTGTAGAAAATCCATTTACTAAAGATGCTAAATTTCTTATGGAGGATTTTTATAAAGCTACATACGAAGGACAAAGATTAATGGATGATTTAGTAGATTTAGAAAATGAAGCTATCGGCAGAATTTTATCAAAAATTGACTCAGATGAAGAACCTGAAAAAATTAAAGCAGTTGAAAGAGAAACATGGGAATTATTGTTGAAAACGGGTGTTGAAGGCAGGAGAACAGGACTAGGATTTACCGCACTTGCAGATATGGTAGCTGCTTTAGGAATGTCTATTGACTCAGATGAAGCAATTGCAAAGGTTGAAGAAATAATGAAAGAAAAATGTAGAGCTGAATTTGATAGCTCTATTGACATGTCTTTATCAAGAGGAAGCTTTGTAGGTTTTGATGCAAAAATTGAAAAAACTTCAGAATTCGTACAGATGTTAGAAAATGAATTGCCAGATGTATATGAAAGAATGATGAAATTTGGAAGAAGAAATATCTCAATAAGTACTGTTGCCCCAACAGGGACATTAAGTATGTTAGCTCAAACATCATCAGGAATAGAACCAGTATTTATGACTCATTACAAAAGAAGAAGAAAACTCAACGAGCAGGATAAAGAAGCAAAAGTTGACTTCATAGATGATTCTGGAGATAAGTGGCAAGAATTTACAGTATATCATCATAATCTGAAAAAATGGATGGATATTACAGGTGAAACAGATATTAAAAAAAGTCCATATTATGGTAGTACAGCACCTGAAATTGACTGGGTTAAAAGAGTAGAGATGCAAGCTAAAGTACAGAAATATGTAACTCACTCAATAAGTTCTACGATTAATCTACCAAATGATGTATCGTTAGAGGAAGTCAGTAATATCTACTTAGAATCCTGGAAACAAGGCACAAAAGGTATTACAGTTTATCGAGACGGATCAAGATCAGGCGTACTTGTTTCAGCTGATGACAAAAAAGAACAGGTATTAGAAAACTCTGAATTTAAAGAAACTAAAGCCCCATCAAGACCTGAAAGGCTCGATGCTAAGGTTGTAAGATTCCAAAATAACAAAGAAAAATGGATAGCCGTTGTAGGGCTTTTAAATGGAAGACCGTATGAAATTTTCACTGGTAAAACTGAAGATGTTTTCAACATGCCAGCTGCAGTTGAGTATGGTTGGGTTCTGAAAAAAAGAAAAGAAGATGGCTCCTCACAATATGATTTTCAATATGAAGATAAAGACGGATATAAAGTTACTATGGGAGGTCTTTCACGTTCATTTAATAAAGAATTTTGGAATTATGCCAAACTTATTTCTGGAGTATTAAGACATGGTATGCCACTACATTATGTTGTTGATTTAATAGGTAAAATGAACTTATATGATGAAAATATCAACACATGGAAAAGTGGAGTTGTAAGAGCTCTTAAAACATTTATTGCAGATGGAACAAAAGTTAGTGATCATACATGTGGTGAATGTGGAGATGAAGGATTAATATATGAAGAAGGCTGTCTTAAGTGTGTTAGCTGCGGTTACAGCAAATGTGGGTAATACCATTAATAAATGCTAAAAAGAGTATTAAGTTAATATTGTATCCTAATTACTTTATAATAAAATAAAGTATGCTTAAAATATTATTAATATGCAAAAATTACTCTTAACGCTTGTAATCATTTTATATTCAAGTTGTGCAAATATCGTCGCTCCAACAGGTGGTAAAAGAGATATATCTCCTCCAAAAATTAAAAATATTACAATTGTAAAAAATGACAAGAAATCTTTAGATAATGTAATTTTATTTGAATTTGATGAAAATATACAGCTAAATAATTGGGACGAAAACTTCTATATTTCTCCCATAATAAAAAATTCACAAAAAAAAATAAAAGGAAAATTACTTTACTTATCAATAAAGGATACCTTGCATAAAAACAAAAGCTACAATATTTCTTTAAGTAAATGTATTAAGGATATAAACGAAGGAAATGTCTTAGATTCATTGTGTTATATTTATAATGAAAATAACATAGATCATACTGTAATAAATGGTTTTTTAAAAGATTCATATACTTTAGAATATTTAGAAAATTGCTGGATAATGTTATTTGATGAGAAAATTGAAGATTCACTATTAATCAAAAGTACTCCTAAGTATATTTCTAAAACAGATAAAATAGGAAGATTTCATTTTCCAAACTTAATAAACAAGAACTATAAAATTCTAGCGCTTTCTGGATTTGATTTTATTTTTAATACTGATGAAAAAATTGCATTTTTAAATAGAAAAATAAATACTGTAAATGATACATTTATTTCGCTTCTTGCTTTTAAAGAAAATATTGAAACTAAAAAAAATGATTCAACTTTATATGTAAAAAAAGATACTTTAATTGAAAGAAAAGAAAGATTAGAACTAGGGCAATTAGAAATTATGTCTGAACTCAATTCATCATCTATTTTTCAATTGTTGCAGAAAAATAAAGTTGTCTCTGAGCATTATTTTGATCAAAAACCATTTTTAATCAAATCGATAAAGCCTGGAAAATATCAATTAAAGTATATAGAAGATAGAAATAAAGATAGAATTTGGAATACGGGAAACTTACAAAAACAGATACAACCTGAAAAAGTATTTAATTATCAATCTGAAATTTTAATTCGTTCAAATTGGGATTTAGAAATAGAGTGGATTATAAAAGAGTGAAAGAATCTTGATCATTTAAAAAATTCATCTTATTTCTTTTGTATAATAAAGATTTTTTTGAAATTACAACTTGTAAAATATCTTCCTTATTATCACTAGCTGCAAAAATTTCTTTTCCAAAAGCATCAAAAACTTTTGAATGACCATTAAATTCTATTCCATTTCCATCTTGACCAATTCTATTTAATCCTACTGTATAACATTGATTCTCTATTGATCTTGCCTTTAGTAGTGTGTCCCATGCATCTATTCGTGCTTTTGGCCAATTAGCCAAATAAATTAAAATATCATAGTCTTCAGTATTTCTTGAAAAAACAGGAAAACGTAAATCATAGCAAATTAACGGACAAAATTTCCAGCCAAAATCACTAACTATTAAACGTTTTTTACCTTTTGAGATATACTTATCTTCCTTAATTATAGAAAATAAATGCCATTTATCATAAGTTATAATATCACTGCTTGGTGATATCCAAACAAGTCTATTATATATTCTATCATTTTCTTTTATCATTAATGTTCCTGTAACAATACAATTTTTCTTTTTTGAAACAGCTTGCATCCATTTAATTGTTTTTCCATCCATTCTTTCTGCTAAATGAAAAAATTCAGGGCAAAAGGAAGTATTAAACATTTCAGGCAATAAAATAATATCTGTATTTTCTACTCTAGAAACTAAATTTGAGAAATGCTGAAGATTTTTATCTATATCTTTCCAATAAATTTTTGACTGAAGTAGTGATAAACTTAATAATTCTTGCATTAATTTATTCAGAAGTTGAAAAAGTAGCGGCTAAAAATTCTCTATTCATTTTAGCAATATATTCAATAGATATACTCTTTGGACACTCTATCTCGCAGGCTCCAGTATTTGTACAGTTTCCGAATCCTTCATTATCCATTTGCTGTACCATATTCTTTACTCTTTGTGTTGCTTCTACTTGCCCTTGAGGGAGATATGCAAATTGAGATACTTTAGCTGCGACAAATAGCATTGCTGATGAATTCTTACAAGTTGCAACACATGCACCACAACCTATACAAGCAGCGGCGTCAAAAGCTTTGTCTGCGTTCATCTTAGGAATGGGAAGTGCATTAGCATCTTGAGTATTACCAGAAGTGTTAACTGAAACAAAGCCTCCTGATTGTTGAATTCTATCAAAAGAAGATCGATCTACAATCAAATCTTTAATAACTGGCATCGCTACAGATCTCCATGGCTCAATATAAATTGTTTCACCATCTTTAAACATGCGCATATGTAATTGGCAAGTTGTAACATTTTTTGCTGGACCATGAGCTTCACCGTTAATATAAAGTGAGCAGCTTCCACAAATACCTTCTCTACAATCATGATCAAATGCTACAGGCTCTTGTCCTTCATTTATTAACTGTTCATTCATAACATCTAACATCTCTAAAAAAGATGCATTTTCAGATATTCCTGAAATATTATATGTTTCTAAAGCTCCTTGAGCATTTCTATTTTTCTGTCTCCAAACTTTTAAAGTTAAATCCATAGCTTTTATTTATAAGATCTTTGTTTTAATTCAATATCATTAAATTCTAATTCCTCTTTGTGCATTTTTGAATTTTCAGGTTCTCCATTATATTCCCATGCAGCAACGTAAGCATAATCTTTATCATTTCTTTTGGCTTCTCCTTTTTGTGCCCCTTGTAACTCAACTGATTCTTCTCTAAAATGACCACCACAACTTTCGTTCCTACTTAAAGCATCTTTAGCAAAAAGCTCCCCTAGTTCTAAAAAATCTGCAACCCTACCAGCTTTATCAAGTTCGGTATTTAAAGAAAACTGATCTCCAGGTATTCTTAAATCTTTCCAAAATTCATCGCGAATTTCTTTAATCTTTTTCATTGCAATTTTTAACCCTTTCTCATTTCTAGTCATGCCAACATATTCCCACATTACTTGACCTAACAATTTATGAAAATGATCTACGGATTTAGTACCTTGAATATTAACTAGCTTATGTATTCTGTCAGCAACAGACTTTTCAGCATCTTCAAATTCAGATGTATCTGTTGATATTTTACCAGTTCGAATTTCATTTGAAAGATAATCTCCAATTGTGTAAGGTAAAACAAAATAACCATCTGCTAATCCTTGCATAAGTGCAGATGCTCCTAATCTATTTGCTCCATGATCTGAAAAATTTGCCTCTCCAATACAATAACAACCTTCAACTGAGGTCATTAAATTATAATCAACCCAAACTCCACCCATTGTATAATGAACAGCTGGGTAAATCATCATAGGAGATTTATATGGATTTTGTGCAACAATTTTCTCATACATTTGAAAAAGATTTCCATACTTAGATTCAACAATTGCTTCTCCAAGTTCAATAATTTTACTTTCAGATAGATTTTCTAGTCTTTGTATAGCCGCTTCCTGCTTTCCATATCTTTTTATTGCTGATGTAAAATCTAGATAAACAGCCTCTCCTGTTTGATTCACTCCAAATCCAGCATCGCAAATCTCCTTCGCAGCTCTTGATGCAATATCTCTCGGAACTAAATTACCAAAAGCAGGGTATCTTCTTTCTAAGTAATAATCTCTATTTTCTTCGCTAATTTCTGTTGGGTTTAATTTTCCTTGTCGAATTAACTTGGCATCTTCAATTTTTTTAGGAACCCAAATTCTCCCATCATTTCTTAGTGACTCAGACATTAATGTTAATTTAGACTGATGTTCTCCGCTTCTTGGTATACATGTAGGATGAATTTGAGTGTAACACGGGTTTGCAAAATATGCTCCTTTCTTATGAATTTTCCATGCGGCAGTTACATTTGATCCCATTGCATTTGTTGATAAGAAAAATACATTACCATATCCTCCACTAGCAATTACTACAGCGTGTGCCCCATGCCTTTCTAATTTTCCTGTCTCTAAATTTCTTGCAATAATCCCGCGAGCCTTACCATTAACCTTAACTAATTCAACCATCTCATGTCTATTAAACATCTGAATTTTTCCTTTACCGATTTGTCGATTCATAGCAGAATATGCACCTAACAAAAGTTGTTGTCCAGTTTGACCTTTCGCATAAAAAGTTCTTGAAACTAGTACTCCTCCAAATGAACGATTATCTAAAAGCCCGCCGTATTCTCTCCCAAAAGGAACGCCTTGAGCTACACATTGATCAATTATATTTCCAGAAACTTCCGCTAACCTGTGAACATTTGCTTCTCTTGATCGATAATCACCTCCTTTAACGGTATCATAAAAAAGCCTGTAAATAGAATCTCCATCATTTTGATAGTTTTTTGCTGCATTGATACCTCCTTGAGCTGCAATTGAATGTGCTCTTCTAGGCGAGTCTTGATAACAAAATGCTTTTACATTGTATCCCATCTCAGCAAGAGATGCAGAGGCAGATGCACCTGCCAATCCAGTCCCAACTACAATGATATCAATGTTTCTTTTATTTGCAGGGCTTACCAAATTAATATTATTTTTATGATTGGTCCACTTGTCTTTCAAAGGGCCTTTAGGTATTTTGGAATCTAAAATCGACATATTATAATTTTTAGAGTGAAGTAAAGTAATGAAATAAAGCAATAAAAATAAATCCTATAGGTATTATTACAGCATATAGATTAGCTAGTTTCTTAATTGTACTCGTATGTTTATTATTAAATCCCACAGATTGAAAAGAGGATTGAAATCCATGAGCTAAGTGTAGTCCAAGCGAAATAAATGCGATACAATAAATAATAACTCTAGCTAAATTATGAAATTTATGATGAAGTTCTTCCCAGTATCTAAACTCTCCATTCAATATACCAGACCAATCTCCATTTATAAACTTAGTGTTAATTTCAGGAATCCAAAAATCATAAAAGTGAAGTAACATAAATAATAAAATCATTACTCCAGTAATTAACATATTTCTACTTAGCCAATTAGAGTTTTCATTAGGATTATCCATTGCATATTTTATTGGTCTAGCAGATTTATTTTGACTATCTAAATACATACCCATAAGTAAATGAAATATTACTCCAAAAATTAGTATCGGCTGTAAGACAAATTGTATTAATGGATTTGTTCCCATAAAATGAGATACCTCATTAAATAAATCTTTACTAAAAACTGATAATGAATTTATAGCCAAATGTTGTGCTAAAAAAAACATTAGAAAAAATCCTGATAGCGCCATCAAAAATTTTCTTCCTACTGATGAATTTGATATACCGTGACTCATTTTAAATTTTTTAATTATTTTACAAATATACTGCTCAAATCTTATATTCAGAACATTCATAGCTATAAAAATTCTAATTAAGAACGATTACAGATTGATGAGTAATTTTACTATTTTTGAATTAAACTCAAATAAAATGAAATACTTACAAATTAGTAGTAAACTGTTTGTACAAAATAGGGAAAAAATTTTTTCTAAATTATCACGCAATGGAATAGCCATATTAAATTCTAATGATATAATGCCAACAAATGCTGATGGGACAATGCCTTTTAGACAAAACAATGATCTTTTTTGGCTTTCTGGAATTGATCAAGAGGAAAGTGTACTTATTATTTTTCCTGATCACCCAAATCAAAATATGAGAGAGATTTTGTTTTTAAAAGAAACAAATGAACATATTGCAATTTGGGAAGGAGAAAAATTAGATAAAAATAAAGCGCATATAATTTCAGGTATAAAAACCGTTTTTTGGTTAGATGAATTAGACAATAAATTAAATGAATTAATTTCAGAAGCAGATAGTATATATTTAAATGAAAATATTCATAGTAGAGCAGCGTCAGATGTTCAGACAAGAGATGACCGTTTTAAAATAAAAATTTGTAAAAATTTTCCAAATAAAAAAATATTGACTGTAGCTCCTATAATGCATGAATTGCGTGCGATTAAATCAAAATTTGAAATCGAGCTATTACAAAATGCTTGTGATCTAACAGGAAAAGGATTAAGACGAATACTTCCATTAATTAAACCTGGGATAATGGAGTATGAAATTGAAGCAGAATTAATGCATGAATTCTTAAGTAACAGATCGAATGGCTTTGCATATCAACCCATAATTGGATCAGGTTTTGATTCGTGTGTTTTACACTATATTGACAATAATAAAGAATGTAAAGATGGTGATATTTTATTAATGGACTTTGGAGCAGAATATGCCAATTATGCGTCAGATTTAACTAGAACAGTTCCTGTAAACGGAAAGTATAATAGTAGACAAAAAGAAGTTTACGCCTCAGTTCTGCACGTAATGAAAGAAGCTACAAAAATGCTAACTCCAGGAACAAAATTTAAAGAATATAATAAAGAAATTGGTAGAATGATGGAGTTAGAACTAATTAATCTAAAGCTATTAGACAAACATGATGTTATGAAGCAGAATTTAAAAAAACCTCTTTATAAAAAGTACTTTATGCATGGAACGTCACATTATTTGGGCCTAGATGTCCACGATGTAGGTAGCATGGAATGGATAATGAAAGAAGGCATGGTATTTACTTGTGAACCAGGCATTTACATACAAGAAGAAAGTCTTGGAATTAGATTAGAGAATGATATATTAGTTACTGAAGAAGGACCACAAGATTTAATGAAAAACATTCCAATTGAGATTGAAGAAATTGAATACTTAATGAGAAGCTAATTAAGATTAACCATTATTTCTTTATTGGGTCCCAACCTTGAGCAGTTAACTGATGTGATGACCCATCAGTTGCAATAAAATTATTACCTTGAGATTTATCGTTAACAAATCCAATAATTGTAAAATCTGGATCTTTTTTTAATTTATCATAATGTTGTTGATTTACCGTAAAAAGTAATTCATAATCTTCGCCACCATTTAATGCACATACAATTGGATTAATTTTAAATTCAGCTGATAAATTCATAACTGTGTGGTCAATTGGAATTTTATCTTCATGTATAGTTAAACCAACCGATGAAGCTTTTGATATATGTAGAGCTTCAGATGAAAGACCATCAGAGATATCAATCATTGAGGTAGGAATAATATTTAATTCTTTTAAAATCTTTATATATTTAACTGAAGCTTCAGGCTTTAATTGACGTTTTAGAATATAATCATTGCCTGCTAAATCAGGTTGAATTGTTGGGTTATCTTTAAATATCTCATTTTCTCTATTTAGAAGTTGGAGCCCAAGATAAGCTGCTCCAAGATCTCCTGTACAAACAACTAAATCATTAACTTTTGCACCACTTCTATATGTGATAATATCTTTTTCTACTTCACCAAGTACAGTAATACTAATCATTAAACCAGAAGTTGAAGATGTAGTATCTCCACCTACTAAATCGACACCGTAATGTTTACAGGCTAATTTAATACCTTCATATAATTCTTCAAGTGCTTCAATTGTAAATCGATTACTTACAGCTAATCCGACTATAATTTGTTTTGCGCAACCATTCATTGCACATATATCAGATACATTAACAGCTACTGCTTTATAACCCAAATGCATTAATGGCGAATAAGCTAAATTAAAATGTACACCTTCTATTAATAAGTCTGTACTTAACAATGAATAATTATCGCCTTTGTCTATAACAGATGCATCATCTCCAATTCCTAAAATTGTACTTGAGTTCTCTAGTTTGATGTCTTTGGTCAAATGGTCGATTAATGCAAACTCTCCTAATGTGTCTATTGGGGTTGTTTTTAATGACTTGTCTTCTAATATTTTCATATTACAAAGATATACAAATACAATTTTTATTTGTTATTTTTGCATCCCTGTTATGGATTTAGATTAAATAAATGATTAATATTAGTAACACAGCTAAAAATAGACTGCTTTTTTTACTTGATAAAGAAAGTTCCAATAATCAATTTGTTAGAGTTGGAGTTGAAAGTGGTGGATGCTCTGGTTTAAGTTACAAATTAGACTTTGATAATACCAAAAAAGATGATGATGAGCTAATTGAAGACAATGGTATCAAACTATTAGTTAATAAGAAAAGCTATTTATACCTAGTTGGAACAACTTTGGAATTCTCTGAAGGCCTTAATGGTAAAGGCTTTGTATTTAATAATCCTAATGCCAACAGAACATGTGGATGCGGAGAAAGCTTTTCTCTATAAAACCCTTATAAATGAGCGAAAAAAAACAACTTTCTGAAGATATTTTACTAGAAGAAGTTACTAGTGCAGAATATAAATATGGATTCACAACTAAAATAGAATCTGACACAATTCCAAAAGGTCTTACTGAAAAAGTTGTGCGTACAATTTCAGCAAAAAAAAATGAACCAGATTGGATGTTAGATTATAGATTAAATGCATACAATGCATGGCTAAAAATGGATGAGCCTGATTGGGCAAACGTTGAATATGAAAAGCCAAACTATCAGGATGTAATCTATTATTCGGCTCCAAAACAAAAGCCAGTCTTAGATAGTTTAGATGATTTGGATCCAGAAATGAAAAAAACATTTGATAAACTTGGTATATCAATTGATGAGCAAAATAGACTTGCCAATGTTGCTGTTGATATCGTAATGGATTCTGTTTCAGTTGCAACATCATTTAAAAAAACTCTTGCAGAAAAAGGCATTATTTTCTGCTCTATATCAGATGCTATAAAAAATCATCCTAAGCTTGTAAAAAAATATTTAAGTAGCGTAGTTCCAGTTAGAGATAACTTCTTTTCCGCATTAAATTCAGCTGTATTTTCAGATGGATCTTTTTGCTACATTCCGAAGGGGGTAAAATGTCCAATGGAATTATCAACATATTTCAGAATCAATGAAGCCGGAACAGGACAATTTGAAAGAACACTTTTAATTGCAGATGAAGGCTCTCAAGTTAGTTATTTAGAAGGTTGTACTGCACCAATGAGAGATGAAAATCAATTACATGCAGCAGTAGTTGAACTTGTAGCATTGGATAATGCTGATATTAAATACTCTACAGTTCAAAATTGGTATCCTGGTGATAAAAATGGGAAAGGTGGAGTTTTTAATTTTGTGACTAAAAGAGGCATATGTCACAAAAATGCTAAAATATCATGGACACAAGTTGAAACAGGCTCTGCCGTAACTTGGAAATACCCTTCCTGCATATTAAAAGGAGATAATTCTATTGGGGAGTTTTTCTCTGTAGCTGTAACAAATAATCTTCAACAAGCTGATACTGGAACAAAAATGATTCATCTTGGTAAAAATACAAAGAGTACAATTATAGCAAAAGGGATTTCAGCAGGCAAAAGCAACGGTAACTATAGAGGCTTAGTTAGTATTTCAAAAGGAGCAACTAATTCACGTAACTTTTCTCAATGTGATTCTTTGTTAATGGGAGATAAATGTGGATCTCATACCTTCCCCTACATAGAAGTTAGAAACAAATCCTCACAAGTAGAACATGAAGCAACAACATCAAAAGTTGGTGAAGATCAAATTTTCTATTGTAACCAAAGAGGGATTGGAACAGAAGCCGCAATCGCCTTAATTGTTAATGGATATTGCAAAGATGTACTAAATCAGTTACCGATGGAATTTGCAGTTGAAGCACAGAAATTATTAGAAATCAGCCTAGAAGGTTCAGTAGGTTAAAAAATAAAGAATGTTAAAGATAAAAAACTTAAAAGCAGGCGTAGAAGAAAATCAGATTTTAAAAGGGCTTAACTTAACAGTAAAAGCTGGTGAAATTCATGCTATAATGGGACCTAATGGCTCAGGGAAAAGTACACTTTCAGCTGTAATTGCAGGAAATGAAAATTACGAGGTTGAAGAAGGATCTATCGAGTTTGAAGATGAAGATTTATTAGATTTGTCTCCTGAAGAAAGAGCTCATAAAGGAGTTTTTCTGTCCTTTCAATATCCTGTTGAAATTCCAGGAATATCAGTTTCTAATTTCATTAAAACATCTATTAATGAGAGAAGAAAAGCATTAGGAATTGAAAAGTTATCAACTCCAGATTTACTTAAATTAATGAGAGAGAAAATGGAACTCCTCAGTATTAAGAAAGGATACTTATCTAGGAATATGAATGAAGGGTTTTCTGGAGGAGAGAAGAAAAGAAATGAAATTTTTCAAATGGCAATGTTATCTCCTAAACTTTCGATTTTAGATGAAACAGATTCAGGTTTAGATATTGATGCATTAAGAATAGTTGCAAATGGGGTAAATAAATTAAAATCTAAAGATAATGCCACAATCATCATTACTCATTATCAAAGATTATTAGATTATATTACTCCTGATTATGTACATGTTTTGTACAATGGCAGGATAATAAAATCTGGAAGTAAAGAACTTGCTCATGAGCTTGAATCAAAGGGATATGATTGGATAACAAAAGAAGCAGATAAAGAGTGGGCTTAATAAACGAAATAAAAAATTATTCAGATAAAAAAAATTTATCTGCTGATAAAAGAAGTGCGTTAGATAATTTTCTTGAAAATGGATTTCCAACAATTAAAGATGAAGAATGGAGATACACTTCATTAAAAAAAACAATTTCTGGTAAATATAGTATCAACGCTGTTGGTAGAGATGTTACTAAAAAAGAAGTAGAAAAGCATAGTCTAGGGCTTAAGCATAAGATTATTTTGGTAGATGGTTTTTTAATTTCCAAACCAGAAATTAAAAATATATCAATATCAGCATATTCAGAATTTATTTCTAACACAAATGAAGCATTAGAAAAATTAAATTACTCACTTGCAAAAAACGGATATACAATTTCTGTACATGCCAATACAACAATTGAAGAACCAATCGAAATTTTATTTTTTAATACTGTAGAAAATAATTTTATTCAATATAGAAATATTATTACTGTGGGGGATAATTCTCAAGTTAAATTCATTGAGAAAATTCAAAACATTGATTGTGACAATGTATTTGTAAATAGTTTTACTCATATTAATTGTGAATCTAATTCAAAATTAGAATTTAATAAAATTCAAAACAATACACCAAACTCATCACTTATTGACACTGTAGATGTCTTCCAAAAAAAAGATTCAGTTTCTAATATTAATACCTTGATTTTTGGCGGGAAATTTATACGAAATAATCTGAATTTTGAGCAAAATGGTACAAATGCAGAAAGTAATATGAATGGAATTTCTGTTTTAAATAAAAATCAATTAGCAGATAATCATACTTTTGTTGATCACAAAAGCCCAAACTGTAGGTCAAATGAAATGTATAAAGGCGTATATTTAGAAAAATCTAAAGGAGTTTTTAATGGGAAAATAATGGTTCGTGAAGATTCTCAGAAAATTGATGCTTTTCAATCGAACAATACACTGTTACTAAGTGAAGATGCAACGATTAATAGTAAACCGCAACTAGAAATATATGCTGATGATGTTAAATGTAGTCATGGATGTACTATTGGACAATTAGATAAAGAGGCTCTTTTTTATATGAGAAGTCGTGGCATTGGTAAAGAAGAAGCCCAAGCTATTTTAACATATGCATTTGCATCAGAAGCTATAAATAATATCACAATTAATAAGGTGGCAATGCTAGCTAAAAAACTATTAATAAATAAACTTGATGTTGATCTTGATCACAATATATGATGCTTAATATTGAAAATATAAGAGCGCAATTTCCTATCCTTGCACAACAAATTCATGGAAAAAATTTGGTTTATTTAGACAATGGAGCTACAACTCAAAAGCCCATATCAGTTATTAATGCGATAACTAATTATTACAAAAATGAAAACTCCAATGTTCATAGGGGAGTACATTTTTTAAGCGGACTTGCTACTAAAAAATTAGAAAAAACTAGAAATGCAGTCAAAAAATTTATTGGTGCAAGGTATAATCATGAAATAATTTTTACAAAAGGGGCTACAGATTCTATTAATTTAGTTGCAAATGGGTACAGCACGCTATTAAAGAAAGGAGACGAGATCATTATTTCTGAATTAGAGCATCATTCGAATATAGTCCCTTGGCAAATTTGTTGCGAGAACTGTGGTGCTTCGCTTAAAATTATTCCAATTAAAGATAATGGTGAACTAGATATGGATTGCTTTTATAATATGATTTCAAAGAATACTAAAATTGTTGCTATATCACATATTTCAAATACTCTAGGGACAGTCAATCCAGTTGAAAAAATTATCTCTAAAGCTCATGAATTGGGAGCTAAAGTACTTATTGATGGAGCACAAGCTACAACTCACGTAAATCTAAATATGATTGATTTGGATGCTGATTATTATGTTTTTTCAGCACACAAAATGTATGGTCCTACTGGAGTTGGAGTATTATATGGAAAAGAAGAAGCCTTAAATTCTTTACCTGTATATCAAGGTGGTGGTGAAATGATTAAAGATGTAAGTTTTAAAAAAACTACTTATGCCCCTTTACCACATAAATTTGAGGCTGGCACTCCAAATATAGCTGGTATAATTGCTTTAAATGAAGCAATTACTTTTGTTTTAAAGCTAGGAATAGAGAATATTTACAACTATGAACGCGAGTTATTAGAATACGCAACAAATGAAATTTTAAAAATAAAGGGGGTTGTAATCTATGGTAATTCAAAAAATAAAACTGGAATAATTTCATTTAATATAGACGGTATACATCCTTATGATATAGGTGTAATTATTGATAAATTTGGAGTTGCTATAAGAACAGGTCATCACTGTACTCAACCGCTAATGGAGAGATTTAAAATTCCTGGAACTGCTCGAATATCTTTTGCTGTTTATAATACAATTGAAGAGATTAATATTTGTATAGAAGCAATAAAAAAGGCTAAATCAATGCTAGTTTAATATGAAGAGCATTGATATAATACAAAATGAGATAATTGATGACTTCAATATGTTTGATGATTGGATACAAAAATATGAATACCTAATCGAACTTGGGAAAGATCTTCCCTTGTTAAATAGTGCATATAAAATTGAAGATAATTTAATTAAAGGATGTCAAAGTCAAGTTTGGCTACATGCAGAAAAAAAGAATGATACTATTATATTTACAGCTGATAGTGATGCTATTATGACAAAAGGAATAATTGCTCTATTAATAAGAGTTCTTTCACATCACTCCCCACAAGAAATTGCAGAGTCTAAATTAAATTTTATTGCTGAAATAGGAATTACTGATCAGCTATCTCCAACTCGTGCAAATGGTTTAGTTTCTATGATTAAACAAATGAAAATATATGCAGTAGCATTAAATAATTAAAATGAAAACTGAAGAAGAATTACAAAAGATAGGAGATGAAGTTATAGAAGTTATTTGTGAAATTTATGACCCAGAAATACCTGTCAATATTTATGCTCTTGGACTCATTTATGATGTTCAAGTAAGTGAAGATTGTGATGTCAAAATTATTATGACTTTAACTTCTCCAAATTGTCCTGTTGCAGAATCGCTTCCTGTTGAGATTGAAGAAAAAGTAAAAGTAATTTCAGATGTTAAAAAAGTTACTGTAGAGATTGTTTTTGAACCAACATGGACTAAAGAAATGATGAGTGAAGAAGCTAAACTAGAATTAGGTATGCTGTAATGGTAAAAGAAATCGTTAATAGAGTTGCTCAATCAGAACTAATTACAATAGATTTTTCTGATTATGTACCAGAAAAAGAAATTGTTGAATTTGACTTAAAACAATTTCTTTTTAGCGAAACTATTCTTAAAGAAAAAGAATTTAGACTAAAATTAAAAAAATATGATGTAAATAAGTTTCATAATAAAGAAGTTGCTCTTTTCTGTAGTAGTGAATGTATTATCCCAATGTGGGCATATATGCTTGCAACATCAAAAATTAATGGCATAGCATCTGAAATTTATTCTGGTTCTAAAGCAGAATTTTTACAGAAAAAAACTTTAGCTAATATTCAAAATATGGATACAGATAAGTTTATTAATAAAAAAGTAATTGTTAAAGGTTGCGGGCAGATTCAATTTAATGAAGAACTATATATTGCTATTACAAGAAAATTAAGAAATATTGTAAGTAGCTTAATGTTTGGAGAAGCATGCTCCGCTGTACCTGTTTATAAAATTAAAAAATGAATCAGAAAATCTTAGAAATCAACTCAAATATAAAATCTTACAAAGAAGATATTATTAATCATCCTTTATACGAGAATTTAAAAAGTATCGAAGATATTTCTATTTTAATGGAGCATCATGTCTATGCAGTATGGGATTTTATGTCATTATTAAAATCATTACAATATAATCTAACTTGCACCTCATCTCCTTGGAAGCCAGTAGGAGACAGTAAAGTGAGACGGTTGATAAACAGTATTGTACTAGAAGAAGAAAGTGATATGGATATGAATGGAGTACCATCTTCTCATTTTGAGATGTATTTAGACGCAATGAAACAATGTAAAGCAAATACTAACTATATTGAGACCTTTATTTCACAAGTTTCTTCGAATTACATCCCATCAGTTAGTAAAGGAGTTGATGATTTTTTAAATACCACCTTCAAAGTTATTGATAGTGGTCAATCTCATAAAATTGCGGCAGCGTTTACATTTGGGAGAGAAGATTTAATTCCAGATATGTTTACAGCAATAGTCAAAGAATATAATTCTGAAAATAATCTTAGTAAATTTGTATATTATTTAGAAAGACATATAGAATTAGATGGAGGTGAGCATGGGCCTCTTGCGTTGCAACTAATATCTGATTTATGTGGTGATGATGAGATTAAATGGAGAGAAGTCGAGAAAACTGCAATTGATTGTTTAATTGCAAGAAAAAAATTGTGGGATATTGTTTTAAGTAAATTAAAGTGCTAGAACTATTTACCTTCTCTATATGTTTTATATGAGTGAGCAACTGATTGATTTATTTGATTAAGCTCTTTCGCTGTAAAGTCTCGATAAGAACCAACTGGAATATCTAAGATAATATTCATTATACGTACTCGCTTCAATTTAGTAACTTCATAATTTAACTGTTCACACATTCTTCTAATTTGCCTATTTAACCCTTGTGTTAAAATTATTTTGAATTTCTTTTTGTCAATTTGTTTCACATAGCACTTACGAGTTATTGTATCAAGAATAGAAACCCCATTACTCATAGATTCAATAAATTCTTTAGTTACTGGCTTGTTAACAGAAACCTCATATTCTTTTTCATGATTGTTTCTAGCTCGAAGAATTTTATTTACAATATCTCCATCATTTGTAAGAAATATTAAGCCTTCAGATGGCTTATCTAATCTTCCTATTGGAAAAATTCTAGTAGGATAATTAATAAAATCAATTATATTATTCTTTTCTCTTTTTGTATCAGTTGTGCAAACAATTCCAGTTGGTTTATTAAAAGCAAGATAAATCATTTTTTTTCTGATAGATTTCTTTACAATTTTTCCGTTTACAGAAATATCATCTTCAACTGATACTTTAGTTCCAAGTAGAGGTAGGACTCCATTTACCAAAACTCTTCCTTGCTCAATGAGTTTATCTGCCTCTCTTCTTGAGCAAAATCCAATTTCAGATAGAAACTTGTTAATTCTTTTTTTATTTTCATTACACATAAGTAAAAACAAAAGTACATTAAAATATTGTTAACATCTCTCTTTAAAAGTATCCACTACTAAATAAATTTTGACAATACTGTTTTTTAAATTTGTGAAAAAATATAAAACAATGACAAAGAAAATTTCTTCAATTATCCTAACTGTAATTTTTTCATTTTCAGCAATAGCTGATGAAGGGATGTGGTTACCTCAGCTGCTAAAAGTTATGAACGAAAAAGATATGACCTCAAACGGTTTGAAACTTACTGCAGAGGACTTATATAGCGTAAATAACTCATCACTTAAAGATGCAATTGTATCTCTAGGAGGGGGTTCGTGTACAGCAGAAATGATTTCTGCTGAAGGTTTAATGCTAACAAACCATCATTGTGCATACGGATCGATTCAAGAGCATTCAAGTTTAAGTAATGATTATTTAAAAGACGGTTTTTGGGCTATGAATCGAAATGAAGAATTAAATAATGAAGGACTAACTGCATCATTTTTAGTGAGTATTGAGGATGTCACAGAACGTATCAATAATGAGTTAAATAATGATATGTCAGAAAAAGAAAGAAGAGCAAAAATTCAAGAACTATCTAAATTAATAGAAAGTGAAAAAAAGAAAGATAGTCATTATAACGTAAAAGTAAAATCATTTTTTGGCGGTAATGATTTCTATGTTTTAACATACGAGACATTTACAGATGTTCGTTTAGTAGGCGCACCACCTTCATCAATTGGAAAATTTGGAGGAGATACTGATAACTGGATGTGGCCAAGACATACTGGAGATTTTGCTTTGTATAGAATTTACTGCGGTATCGATGGGAAGCCAGCAAATTATTCTGTAGAGAATGTTCCTTACAAACCTAAACATCACTTGCCTATTCAGCTTGATGGAGTTGAAAATGGAGATTATACAATGATTTTTGGCTATCCTGGATCCACAGATAGATACTTAACTTCTTTTGGAATAGAACAAGCTTTGGACATTAAAAATCCAACCATAGTGAACATTCGAGCTGAAAAACTAGCAATTATGAAAGCAGGAATGGATGCAAGTAAAAGAACTAAAATTCAATACGCTTCCAAATATGCTAGAACATCAAACTACTGGAAATATTTTATTGGGCAATCGAAAGGACTAAAATCTATGAAAGTTACTGATAAAAAAATTGCTATAGAAAATGATTTTAGATCTTGGTTAGATAATAATGATTCAGCCGCTATAAAATATGGAGAAGCTTTAGATTTAATAGAAAATGCATACAATAGAAATAAAAACATTACAGTAAATAGAACATTCCTTAATGAAGCTATTTTTCAAGGAGCTGAAATTTTGTATTGGTCGTTTAAAATGCATAGAGCAATTTCAAGTTTACCACAAGACGAAAAAGAAAGAAACATAGCTATCAGAAAGATAAAAAAAGAAGCAATTGATTTCTATAAAGATTACAACACCTCAATAGATCAAGAACTTCTAGCATCAATGCTAGAAATGTATTACTATAATGTTCCAAAATCACAACATTCTAAAATTTTCAGGTTAATTGAAAACCAACTTTTCGGTTTTAAAAAACTTGATTTTGACTGGTATGCAAAAAATGTATTCAGAAGATCTGTATTCTCTACTAAGGAAAAGTTTTTTACTTTTTTAGAACGTCCATCAATATCAACAGTTAATAGAGACCCTGCATACAAAGCTATTGCATCTATTTATAATAAATATACCCAACAAATACTACCTACTAGAAGTAGTGTTAGAGAAGATTTAAATAAAGGAAATAGATTATTTATTGCAGGGTTAAGAGAAATGAACCCTGTTAAAAATTACTACCCAAATGCTAATTCAACTATGCGTGCAACATATGGAAATGTAGGTGATTATATTCCTGGTGAAGCTATGCATTATGATTATTATACAACTCTTGATGGGGTAATTCAGAAAGAAGATCCTAGAAATGAAGAGTTTAATGTTCCTGAAAAGTTAAAAGAATTATATGAAATAGGCGATTATGGAAAATATGCAGATAAAGATGGTAATCTAAGAGTAAATTTCATTTCAAATAATGATATAACTGGTGGAAATTCAGGGTCTCCCGTAATTAATGCTTGGGGAGAGATTGTTGGGACAGCTTTTGATGGAAATTGGGAGGCAATGAGTGGAGATATCGCATTTGAAAAAGAAATACAAAGAACGATTTCAGTTGATATTCGATACACAATGTTTATTATTGATAAGTTTGCTGGGGCTAGTCATCTTATAGATGAAATGACAATTGCTCCTAAGCATGCGGAAAAAATGACAGCTGAGGAATTAGCTAGCTTAGAGTTAGAGAATGCAATTAAAGATCCAAACAC
>JABICI010000048.1 GCA_018652335.1 Flavobacteriales bacterium | reverse complement strand
GCTCTTTTTGTCATAAGTTGGTGATTTATATAGAATAGATCATTGAAGTCAATTCTAATTTGCTAAAAACTTTGTTATTCCATAAACAGATTTAAGATCATTTTGGCTTAAATTGGATGTTTTTAAGTAGTTTCTGATGGATATTTGCAATTTATCCCTCTTAGACTTCACGGAGGTGAAGTTTTTCTTATCCAATTGATTAAATAAAAAGTCAATAAAAGCCTCAATTTCCAATGATTTAAGGGATTGTGTTTGGTTGAGAATCTTTTCTTTCTTAAGTGTCAGTTCTGTCAGAGCGTAAGCGACAATGCTTACTGAATGAGACAGATTGAGAGACTTAGAACTGAGAGTTGGGATTGTAGTAATAAAGTTTGCATGAGAAATCTCTTCATTATTTAAACCATTGTTTTCTTGTCCAAACAAAATACTTAATTTTTGAAATTGTTTCTTTTTAATATCTTCTAACTTGATGAAGGGAATATGAAAATCTCTTTGTCTCACTGATGTTGCGATCACTAAATCTGAGTCTTTAATACTCTTTTCGATGTTATCAAAAACTTTAATTTTTTTTGCTATCGATGAAAAATGCTTCGAAGCATTAATACCCTCTTTATTAGGCCAAGGGTGTCTTGGATTAACTAAAGATATATTTTTAAAACCGAAACAACCAATCGATCTCACTGACATGCCTATGTTGGCTGTAAGCTGAGGTTTATTTAAAATAAATTGGATTTTTCTCAAGTGGATTTAATGAGCTTGTAAATTAAACCTTCACGAAGTGCATTATAGGAAGCATCAATAATATTAGTTGAGACACCTACTGTCGTCCAAATAGAACCATCTTGATCTTTAGTTTCAATAATCACTCTCACTATTGCGTCTGTACCTTTTTCAGAGGAGAGAATTCTTACTTTAAAATCTGTTAGCTCTAAATGTTCTAGAGAAGGATAGAAATTGACAAGAGTTTTTCTTAGAGCCTTATCAAGAGCATTCACTGGTCCGTTACCAATTTCAACATTCATAAATTCTTCATCTTTCACTTTTATTCTCACTGTAGCTTCAGACTCAGTCACTAATTCTCCTTTGGCGTTCCATCTTCTATCATCAATGACTTTAAATCTGATGAGTTCAAAAAAATCTGGAATTCCAAATAAAGTTTTACGGGCAAGAATTTCAAAACTAGCGATTGCCTCATCAAAAGAAAAACCTTCATACTCTTTATTTTTTACTTCCTGCAAAAGAAAATCTAATTTTGACTCATGTTCGGTAGGAGAGATGCCCACTGTATTGAGAAGAGATATGATATTGGATTTGCCTGATTGATCAGATATAACAATTTTTCTTTTATTTCCAACGATTTTCGGATCAATATGCTCATAAGTTTTAGGATCTTTATTGATTGCAGATACATGCAATCCCCCCTTATGAGCAAAGGCATTTTCACCAACATAAGCCTGATGTTGATTGGGTTGCCTGTTTAAAATATCGTTGAGAAGAATAGAAGTTTTTTTTAAAAGACCTAAATTTTCTTCTTTAATATTACTTTCAAAATTTGTTTTTAATAAGATGTTAGGAATTACAGAAACCAAGTTAGCATTGCCACATCTCTCTCCTAGTCCATTGATTGTACCTTGCACATGTCTCGCTCCTGCTTGAACAGCAGCTAAAGAATTTGCTACAGCATTTTCAGTGTCATTGTGAGCATGAATTCCTATATTTTTGGTAGGAATAACTTCAGCAACTTTTTTAACAATATCGAAGACTTCATTTGGTAGAGTTCCACCATTTGTATCACATAAAACAATCCACCTTGCTCCAGCTTTTAAGGCAACTTTGAGACATTCTAATGCGTAGTCAGGATCTAATTTATAGCCATCAAAAAAATGTTCTGCATCATACAAGGCCTCAACATTTTTTGAGACAAGATAAGCGATGCTGTCAGAAATCATTTTTAAGTTATCTTCACGAGAAATTTCTAGAGCTTTTTCAACTTGATAAGAAGAGGATTTTCCAACAATACAAATAGTATTTAATTTAGTATTTACTAAAGTATTTAAACCCGGATCATTCTCTACACTCGTCGATGGCCTTCTAGTCATGCCAAAGGCTACTAATTTTGATTGATCAAGTTTGTGAGATTGATTAAAGAAAGCATCATCAGTTGGATTGGATCCTGGCCATCCACCTTCAATATAATCTACTCCTAACTCATTGAGTGCTTTGGAAAATTTGATTTTGTCTTCAACGGAAAAATCTACACCTGTTGTCTGCTGACCATCACGAAGTGTTGTGTCAAAAAAAAATATTTTGTTTTCTATATTTGCTTCCATTTAGTACCCTCAACTGAGTCTTCTAGTATAATTCCTTGTTTTTGTAATGCATTTCTTATCTCATCAGCTTTTGCAAAATCCTTATTCTCTTTTGCTGAAGAACGCTGAGATATCATATTTTCTATATAGTTTATATCTATTTTTAATTCTTTTTTAGTTATAGTAGGCTTTAAACCAATTAAGTTAAGGCCATTGACGAAATAGCTTTTAAGTTCTTGATTTTCAGG
>JABICI010000071.1 GCA_018652335.1 Flavobacteriales bacterium | reverse complement strand
ATTAAAAGCAGCGTCTGTTGGAGCAAATAAAGTTAATGGTCCGGCCCCTGATAATGCCCCATCAAGTGCACATGCATCAACAGCAACTTTTAAAGTAGTGTGATCAGGTGAATTAGAAACAATATCATATATAGTATTAGAAGGATTTACCAGTATAGTACCTACCATACCTGGAATGTGAGGATCACATTGGTAATCATAGAGTCCAGAAGTTGTAAAAACATGAACATAAGTCCATCCTGAACCTAAATTGTTTCCAAAACTTTCTGGATTTTGCGGAAAAGTTTGAGTTGTTCCGTTTACGTTGTGAACACCACCTGTATTATTAAATGTAACAGAATCTCCTACAGTAATAGTAATATTAGATGGAGAAAATGTCATTCCCTGAGTATTTACAACATGATTAGTTGCAACAGAGCTAAATGCAAAAAGTATAGCTGTTAGAAAAGATAAGTATTTTGATTTCATAGTTTTATTTTTGGTAATTAATATTAATGATTTATTGTATAAACGCCATTTGGGTAAATTTCTAGCCATCTATTTAGTTGATGTTTATCTTTTAAAGTAACAACTAGATTTTGTGCTTTAAAAATAATTTTAGGAACACTATTTTTCATTTCATTTAACTTTTCTATTGTTTTTTTAAGACTTTTTTTTCTTTTGTATTTTTTCGGCTCTTCCATTTTGTATAAGTTTTATAATTAAATTCTATGCAAAACTACTAACAAATTTTAAATAACAAAATAAATGGATAGTTTTTTTTACTAAGGATTATACAAAAGTTATAATTTCTTACCATTTGTTAAATAAATAACTTAATTTTGCAACATGAAAAAAGCTGACAATGTAGTCTTTAATTATGAAACTGATCAATATGATGCACATTTGAAAGAGTATCCTACTAGCTTTAATTCCAAAAATTTCAGTATTGATAAGCTTAAAGATCTTAAAAATGTAGCTAATCCATATTTTAAAAGTAAATTATTAGAAGTACAACAGAAATATGAAAAACTTAAGCAAGAGCTAGGCTGGAATCAAAGAATATATAATGCAAAGTATAGTTTTAATCCAATAATTGATGAAACATACTACTTATACAAAGATGAAAACAAGGAATTCCTAAGCATAATTACTCCAGAAGAATGGAAGTTTGAGTGCATTGGGGCATTTAAGTTAAATTCAAATCAAATTTGGCAAAAAATAAATTAATTATGGCACAATACTCAATAGATCAATTTTCTAACTTAACTGGATTAAATAAAATTTTAATCAGAACTTGGGAAAACAGATATAATTTCATAGAACCTAAAAGAACAGACACAAATATTAGGTTTTATGATGATGACATGCTTACAAAGGGAATTAAGTATTCAATACTAGTAAACAATGGACATAAAATATCAAAGGTTGTAAAATATCAAGACACTCAAGTAAATAATTTAATAGAAGATCTTTTAAATGTCAGTAAAGACGACGAAACAAGAAATAATATTTATGTGTCTAAACTAATTGAGTCTGCTTTGTATTTCAATCAAGAATTATTTGATAATACCTACAACACTTGTACAAAAGAAATAAGTACTATTAATTTTTACAAAGATGTACTAATAAGCGCAATGAATAAGATAAGCATTCTTTATTTGAACGCAGAAATAACTCCTGCTAATGAACACTTTCTATCTGAAAATATAAGGATAAAAATTTCAAATGAAATTGCTAAAATTAAATCAGATTCAAATAATAAAGAAAAGTGGATTTTATTCTTACCTGAAAATGAATATCATGACATAGGATTATTATTTACTCTATTAATTCTTAAAACTAATAACCACAATGTGATATACCTTGGTCAAAATACACCTAGAGAATCATTACTACAGTTTAAAGACACGAAATTCAAAGGATTATTTTTTATGAGCACTAAAAAGTTTCCAAACTTTACAGATAATCTTTGTTCATTTTTAAATCATAATTTTAAAAAAGGTCATTTTTATGCTGTTGAAAGAGAAAAAACATTTAATGATAAGTTTCAAAATATTACTAGTATCTCTGATATAGATAAATTTATTTCACTTACTCTTAAATAATAATACTTACAATTTTTTTTAAAATTAACTCTCACCCATCTTTTTGAAAATTTTAGCGAAATTTGTTCGATTCTTTGTTGCATATAATATTGATGGATTTGTAGAAATAAATGTTAATAATGTTTGCATAAAATTCATTTTAAAACTATCCACTAAATTAAACCATCTAAATCCTACTCCAATAGAATCACTCATGTTAGTAACATGATGCCACCAAGAAGGAGGATTATATAATATATCTCCTGGCTTTAAAATACATTCCCATTTATCAATATATTTAGCATTTATAAATTTTAAAAAATCAGGTTTTTCAGGATCAAATTCACTGTAGAAATAAGGAGATCTAGTTATTGGCGGATTAAACACAATATCATTTTCAGGTGGATATAAATACCAATGCTTCTCACCATACACTTGAGTGAATAGATTATTCTCACTTGCACAATGAAGTGTTGTTCTTGTTCCTTTTCCTCCAATGAAAACTTGGAATGTTTTACCAGAACTAAAAATTGATCTCATCTTATAAAGCCATCTCCAATCAAAATCATTTAGTAAATTAGGATGATCATATAAGATTCTATTAAATCTACTATAAACATTTGTATCTCCTTTTTTCATAGCATTTATTAATTCTTGAATAGATCCATCAGTGACATCATAAGTTAAATTAGTATTATTATCTAAACTAGCATCAAAAAATGACAACTTATCTTTATTGAAATTCTGTAATAGCCATTCTGGACTCCATTTACCACAGGCATCCCAATCAGACCCCCTACCTTCTAATACAACAGGAATACCCCTATTAATATATCTTTCTTTAATATCTTTATCAGAAATATTTTTAACTCGATCTACTTGTACAGTTCGAGGCAGTTTTTTCAACACTGAGAGGTCATTATTTAATCGAGATATTAGATCATTCCTTTGAGATCTAAATTTATTAGATGGCGCTTCATTACCGAAAATATGATCTAAAAATCTCCATAACTGATATTGATATATATATTTTCTACTTATAGACATATTATTTAATTGAATTTCTACTTTTCCTTTTAGATAAAATTGAACCAATAAAAGTATACCTTACAAAATACTCATAGCTAATTATACTCATTATTAATGCACCACTAAAAGAAATTAAAAACTTAAATATAATTGGAATATCAACAGAATAAAGTAAAAGTTGAAAAACAGCTACTATTGGCATATTAATAAGATATACCCAATATGATGAATCTGTCAAATATCTTATCGCCTTAGAATGCTTAAAATTTTTATGTTTAAAGTACCCCCAAATAGATAAAACAAATAAGTAAGATGCACTACAAGTAATAAATGAAGAGATAAAACTAAAAAAGAAAGATTTACTGAATTCTAATATAGAAAATAATAGCTGAGGTAATGTCGCAAGTAGTGCAAATATTATGCCTAATTTAAAATATAAGTTAAATTGTATATTAAGTTCTGATACAATTTTTTTGTTACTATAAATTATGAATCCAATCAAGAAAAAAAGAAAGTAATGAATCATTGATAAGAAATTAGGTAAAAGCGAAAGCGGTGTTTCAATAACATATCTTTCCATATTCATCATACATAAAGATGAGATTAAGACAAATATTAAAAGCAATGTATTTAATGAAAAATAAGATGATTTAATTAATATATTTTTAATGATATAACTAGCAGTATAATAATAAATTAGATAGTACAAGAACCACAAATGAGCAGTAGGAAAGAAATTATCTAAGCAAAAATTCCATGCTGAGACATAAGACTCTAATACTAATTTATAGCTAAGTATACTATTTAAATTGTTTTTTGGCAATTCAAATAATGTAATTACAAAAGGTATAAGAATGATTAACCCAACAATTAAAGGCAATATTATCTTCTTTAACTTTCCTATAATAATTTTTGAAGTTTTTTTGGAACTTAATTCTATTGCAAACATGAATCCAGCAATAGCGAAAAATAATTCCATTACAAAAAGATGAATCTCAAAAACTGCAAAATCAAAAAACCATAAGCCACTATCATTTACAGGCCAAATTGGAGATTTTGTTAGCATGTAAGGAATAGATGCATGAATAAAACACCTTGAAATATTAGCAATATTTCTAAGATAATCTATATATACAATTCTGTTCATTTAATACCTAAATAGAGTTGCTCCAATTGAAAACCCAGCAGATGTACCTAAAAGAAGACATAGATTACCTCTTTTTAATTTTTTTTCATTAACAGCTTGATGTAAAGCTAATGGAATAGATGCTGCAATACAGTTTCCATGACTGGATAAGTTATTCACTATTTTACTTTCATCAACAGCTAATATTTTTTGGAGTAACAGTAGACCAATTTTAGAAGTCTGGTGAGGTATTATAATATCAACATCATGAAGATCAAAACTCAGATCTTCAAAAAAACTACTGACAAAAACTCGCATTTCTTTTCGTGCTAATTTCAGTAATTTTGTGCCATCCATTTTAAAAGAATGCAACTCTTGGTCATATGGGTTGTCTTTAAAGAAATATTTATTTCCACCACCTTTAATTAGAGTATGATATACTCCTTCAGAATATGTATTCATTGTACCTTTTATAAGACAAGATTCAGAATCATTAGTAAAACTAACAATCACAGCTGCTGCTGCATCTCCAAATAATGTTAATGTTTCAGGATTATCTGGATTTAACCCATTTGAACCTATTTCAGATGATACAATAATAATATTCTTATACTGTATACCATCCAAATATCTTGAAGCGATATCAAAACTAGTAACGAAACTTAAACAAGTTGTATCAACATCAATTGTTGGAATATTATAATTATTTCCATTCTCTAATTCACTCTTAATTATACTTGACTGATTAGGTAAAGGATAATCAAAAGTGGCTCCTGCTGAAATAATTAAATCGATATCAGAAAGTTTTAGTTCAGAATTACTCAAAGCGAATTCAATAGCTTTAGCACCCATATACCCATTTGATTCGTCAGTTACATGATGCCTATTAATTACACCAGAATGCCTTAAAGACCATCCTGGACTTAAATTATGTTTACTTTCTATCTCTTCTGAACTAACAGCTTTAGGAAGATAGTAACCTGTGGCTATAATTTTAATTGGTTTATATGTTTTCATTTATAACTCTTCTTTTTTTATAACCTATTTTATGTTTATTAGTACTTATTTGTACAATTTCAAAATTATTACAGTTATACTCTGAGAATCTTTTAACTAAAGCATTCTTTGCTTTTATGAAAGATTCATCACAACTACTTTCAATGTATAGTTTAAAGATATTATCATTTTGGATAAAAGCATAATCAATAATCCTACTATCAGAAAGAATTATAGTTCTTCTAATAATATCAGGAAAGATTGACACACTTTCACCTTTAGAATTTAATAAAATCACAATATCATCTGATCTTCCTTCAATTTTCTCGATAGCTAAGAATTTACTACCGCATTTACAATTTTTCTTTTCAGTAATAATATCATTAAGCTCATATCTAACTACTGGTTGTGATTCTCTTAGTAAATCAGTTATAATTGGATGAAATTTAGATTTCTCATTATTAATATATTTTTTCTCAATGACTAAGAAATCTTCATTAAAATGAAGATACCCCTCACTGCAAGAATTAGCCAAGAATCCTTCAGTGCACTGATACACCTCACTAATTTTACAATTAAAAACATTTTGTAAATATTCTTTATCTTCTTTTGTTAGAACCTCAGCTACTGAAACTATTTTTTTTGGTGATATGTTAAGCTTATTAATTTCTTTTTTTTTAGCTAACAAAATCAATATAGAGGGTTGAGCAATTAAAATTGATGGACATAAATCATCTAATCTTTTTAAATGATTATCAAATGGAATATATATATCAAAGAAATTAAAACTAATAAATTTAGATTTTGCAGATTCATATAACTCATTATTTGCTCTTAGAAAAAAAGCGATCTTTTGACGTTTAAAACCTAATGATATAACTCTATCTAGAATATAGGCCACCCATTTTGCTCTTTCGCTTTCATTAACTAAGAAAATACCTCTATTTCCACTTGTTCCAGAAGATAATCCAACAGAAACATCACCTATCATAGACGAGAAATCTCTTGACTTCTCAGAGTATAGTGCAATTTCATTAGCTTGACTAATTGTAATACCACAAGTATTTATTAAATCAAAATTTTTCATAAAAATTGATTTATTAATAATTGGAATATCAATAAATCTTGATTTTTTAATATTTAAAAATGAATAAAAACTAGATTGACTTAGTTTTTTTAAAAAGAAAAATATTTTAATTTTTTTATACGTCTTAGAATAATGAAGCTGAAAAATTCTTTCAAATTTTATTTTAAAAAAATAATATAATATCTTAATCTTAAAGAACATTCAAATCTATTTTATCAGACACTAGCCTACTGGTAGTTTTACTGCAATGTGTAGGAACAATTAACACATTAGGATAAGTAGATGAGAATTCACTTATCTTTATGAGAGTAGATTTGTAATCATCCCAAGAATCAAAAAATAATTTTACTATCGGATTAGGGAGCAACATAAGTTTATATGCTCTTTCGTCCCAACAAGAATCAGATACTAAAAAATAGTTATTCTTTTGAGTTTCTATATAAACACCTATTTGCCCGGCAGCATGACCTGGTAAATTATAAACTAAAATAGAATCATCATTAAATAAATCATAAGAAAAATCAAAGATATTATCAGTTTTTATAGTAGCAATATCTTCAATAAAAACTAACCTCTGATTAAAATCAAATGGAATAAGATCTTTAAGAAGTCCTTTAGAAAAAGCGAAAAAATCATTTGATTTCAAAACATCATTATATGCTACTTTGCTACAGTACATAGTAGCTTCATTAAAATCTTTAAGACCTCCAATGTGATCAGCATGAAAATGGGAAATAATAACATGCTTTATGTCTGATGGACTTAAACCAATCTGTTGTAGTTGATTTTTAATTTCACAATCTTTAGTAACAATAACTTTGGTTGCATATGCATAAATTTTATTAGGATAAGTTTTTGTTACATCATAAAAACGTTCTGTATATCCAGTATCAAATAATATCCATGATTTCTCAGGATGATATATCAAACCAAATAAAGCATGGAATTTTATATCTTTTTTGGAATCACCTCTTACAACATGCTTCCCATTTGCAAAACAAAATCCAGCATAATTTAAAGATAATTTAATTTTCTTCATTTTTATTTTTATTATTGTACCAATCTACAAATTCATTAATTGATTCATTTGTACTAATAATAGGCTTATAATTTAAAAGCTCCTTAGCCTTAGAAATATCTAAGGTGAAATTCTTTGATAATACTCCAACTGAATACTTTGTAAGCGAAGGTTCTTTTTCTTTAAATAAAAAAGAAGCAGAAATCTCCATAATGTATGCCACAAAATATGCTGTAAAAAAATTTACTTTATTTACAATTGGTTGTAGTCCAATTCCTTTAAAGACTGTATTTATTGATTCCCATAAAGAAACTGGATTTCCATCTGTTATATTATAAGTTTGATTTATTGCTTTGCTTGGAGCAAAAATTGATAGTTCAACAGCATAAACAACATTTGCTACAGAAGTTAAATCAACAAGATTGTTACCACTTCCAATAATTTTAAGTTTTTGTTCTTTATGAGCATTAATTAATCGAGGCATTATAACAGTATCTCCTCGTCCAATAATTGCTCTTGGTCGAATTATAATATAATCTAGATTTGAATCTTCTAATAAAATTTCAGCATCTCTTTTAGTAGTTGAGTAATGATTTACAAATTTAGCAGGTAATCTTTCACTTTCATTCACTAAAAATCTATCACTTCCATTATAATAAATGCTAGGAGAAGATATATAAATGATTTTATTTATGTTATTTAACTTTGAGTAATTAATTATATTCTTTTGTGTAATAACATTTGATTTATAAAATAATTCTCTATTCCCCCAAGGGGATGATAAAGAAGCTGTATTGATAACAACATCAATATCATTTGGAAGAGAATGAACAAAATCAATCTTGGATAAATCACCTAGAAAATACTTTACTTTATCATGAGTAACTCTTCTTGATGGCATTAAACTTCTTCCATTTGCAATAATTAACTTAATCTTAGGATTATTAACTAAAACTTCTAAAATTCGATAACCTAAAAAACCTGTAGCACCAGTTAAAAGTATATTCATTTAACAAAAGTAAAATTATTACTTAAAGGAATTATGCTCTGCATAATAACTAATAAAATAAAATTGTAAAATTAAGATTTAAATGGGCTACGTTGACGCCATTTTTTTAATGTAAGCCTACTGTATATTGGAGCTAAAAAAAATCTAAGAAATTTATTCTTTAACTTTAAATAAACAAAAGATTCAATAGGAAAAGCCCCAAAATTACTTTTAAACTCATTAGCAGTACGACCAAAAATTAATCGTTTCTTTCTCAGTACAATAGAAGTTTTAATATTTTCAATTAATATTCTCCCATAAAGAGGAACAGTTTTATTTAACTCTTTATCAAAACCAACAAAATAAGAACATAAATTATTTCCATTTTGCATCTCTGATGAAAATGCAACTAATGTATCTTCTAAGAAATAACCATCAACTCGCATGTACTTTTCTTTTACAAATAAGTTAAATGCATCAGTATTAAATAAAGGCCCTGAGAATTGAGAAGAAGAGACAACCTGTTTAAACAACTCCCTCATCTCAAATTTATATTTATCAAAATCATTCTCACATAATTTTCTAATAACTAGAGAATCACTATCTCTTGTAATCTTTTTTACTTTATTTCTATATTTTTTCTTAAGTGCATTAAGATAATCATCAAAACAAATCCATTGCTCATTAATATCTAAGACCATTTCCTCTTCGACTTTAATTTTAGTATAGTCATTATCTTTTATTTTCATCTTTACAAAAAGAAAATCAGGAATTACAATTAAAGAGAAGTTATATTTAATTGAATTTAAAATAGAACTTAAATGAATACTTGAACTACTTTCGAATGAAGGTAAGTTTGTGATAAAAGAATTAGTTAGATAAAGCACATCTAAACTAAAAAATTTCAACAAAAAACTTGATATTGAAAATTTGTCAAGATAATTATTAGTTTTTGAAAATTTTAAAGTGAAAATATGAGCATATAATCTTAGGTTTTTATCATGAACGAAAAGATGCTTTATATTCTTATTATACCTATAGTATATTTCAAGAAAATTATATCGAAGAATATTAGGTACTTTTATTTGGTCCCAAAAAAGTTTAACATCATCTATCTTTGTAGATACCTTATACAATTGCAGGTTTTTTATTAATAGTTAACACGGAAATGTCTGGCATAATACCTACTCTGCCTGCATATCCTAGATGACCTAAGCCTCTATTTACATATATTTTTTTATTATTTTTCTCATACAAACCAGCCCACTCTTTATACCTATATTTCACTGGACTCCACTTAAAACCTGGTATTTCAATTCCAAATTGCATTCCATGAGTATGTCCTGACAACTGTAAGTCGATATTATAGTTGCTTTTCAGAACAACCTCACTCCAATGTGAGGGGTCATGAGATAATAAAATAGTTGGCAGTTGATCATTAACATTTTGCATAGCAAGATCTAAATCACCATCTTTATTAAAATTACCAGCACCCCAATTTTCAACACCAACTAAATTGAACTTATGACTTAATGAGTTTATTTCTCTGGAATCATTCAACAAAAGATCAAAACCAGCTCGTTTTTCTAAATCAATAAGATTGCTAAAATTATCTTTCCATTGCTGAGAATCTCTCTTTAGCAAAACATAATCACAATAATCATGATTACCAAGAATAGAAAATTTACCGTCCTTAGCCTTCAATTTTTTAAGAGTATCAACATATGCAATCGCCTCATGATGATAATTATTTACCAGATCACCTGTGAACACTATAAGATCAGGATTCTCCTCATTAATTTTAACAACTACATCTTCAAGTTTCTCAACAGAATTAAAACTACCTAAATGTAAATCAGAAATATGAACAATCTTATAATCAGAGAATGACGAAGGCCAATTATCTATAAAAATTTCCTGGTAATTTTTCTTAAAATTATACCTACCCCACTTCATACCTAATAATAGTACAGAAAACAAAGTTCCAGAAACAAATAGAGCAGAATTTTTCAGAAAATTTAGTCTTGAAATATCATGTGACATTGAAGATCTATCAAAAAAACTAAAAATTAACCGAAAAATCCTCAAAATATCATCAATAAGTAATGGTATAGAACCAACAAATTTTGCAATAAAAACAATACCAATTAAACTTGTATATATAACACTATCATTAAATCTAATAGATGGTGTCTTTTTAGTATAAGTGACAGAGATATAAACTATCGTACTATAAATAGCTACGGAAACTAACCAATATGAAACTTTATAAATACTAGAGTTACTAAAAAGTTTATTGACGACTGAAGAAGTACCCAAATAAAAATAAAGATCGAATAGGAAAAGAAAGCAGATAATAATAAATAACTTCATTTTGCAAAAATAATAAGTTAGAAATCTATAATCAT
>JABICI010000054.1 GCA_018652335.1 Flavobacteriales bacterium | reverse complement strand
CAATGGTATTAGACATATAAGTTCTAAAATAAAATTAATAAAAAATCTTTCTGATTGCAAAGGACAAGTAATACGAACCACCCCTAGCCCACTTCATATAGAAATTTTTAGAAAATTAGGATTTATACCAAAACCTCTAGATGTAAGAGATTTTAAATTAGCTGTAGAAAAAAATGATATAGATGCACAAGAAAATCCTTTAACTAATTACTGGAATTTTGGAGTATATAAAAAACAGGAATTCGTTTCTTTAACATCACATATTTTTGGGTTTTGTTTATTTGTAATTAATGATGATTATTTCAATAAATTGTCAGATTTAAACAAGAAATTCTTAATTAAAAAATCTAAAGAAACAACTAAATTTCAGAGAAAGTTAGCGATTAGTGAAGATGATATCTTAATAAAGAAAATAAAGTCAAAAAACATAAAAATTGAAAATATTGACAAAGATTGTTTAGAGGATTTTAAAAAAGCAACAAATAATTTTCATGAAAATTACTTTCAAACTTACCCTCATATGAAAGAGTATATTAAAATTTAATAAATATTTTATTTTACAGGCCTTAAGAAATCAAAATCAGCCCCTTTATCTGCTTGAAGCACGCTTTCATGGAATATTTTATCGTAACCCCTTCTTTTAATTTCTGTATTACTTTTTTTGCTCTTTTTTCTGATTGCTATTTCTTCATCAGATAATTTAAGTTCTAATAATCTTTGTTTAACATCTAATTTTATAATATCGCCACTCTTTACGATGTCTAAAGTTCCACCAGCGGCAGCCTCTGGACAGACATGCAAAATAATTGTTCCCGCCGCAGTTCCACTCATTCTTCCATCAGAAATCCTTACCATGTCCTTAACGCCTTGCTTAGCTAATTTTTTAGGAATAGGTATTAAGCCTGCCTCAGGCATGCCTGGTGCTCCTATTGGTCCAATATTTTTCAGGAGAAGAATACTGTCTTTAGTAACATTTAAATCATCACTATCAATTCTATTTGCTAAATCTTGAAGATTCTCAAATACCTCAACAACACCTTCATGAGCTAATAATTCTTTGCTTGCTGCTGATTGTTTAATTATAGCCGATCTTGGAGCAAGATTTCCTTTTAATACTGCTATACTACCCTTATCAAAAATAGGATTTTCAACTTTTCTTATAACTTCTTGCTTCCAATTATATTTGTTTTTATCAATAATTTCTTGGATAGTTTCGTCCGTTACTGTAATAGCATCTAAGTAAAGATAATCTTTTAATTCATTTAAAATTCTGGGAAGCCCTCCTGATTTAAACAAATCTTCCATATAACCAGAACCAGACGGCTTTAAGTCAACAATCATGGGTATGTCTTTTGTCATTTTATCAAATTCATTAAGATCAATGTCTATCCCAAGCCTGCCAGCCATAGCTGTCAAATGAACTATTCCATTAGTTGATCCCCCAATTGCAGACAAAACAGTCAATGCATTTTTGAAATTTTTTAAAGTTAAGAAACTTTTTGGGTTAAATGATTTGCTGGCTATTTCAACAGCCACTTTACCAGTTTCCTCTGCAATTCTTTTTCGTTCAGCAGAAACGGCTGGTGCTGAAGCCCCATTTGATATCATCATGCCAAGAGCTTCAGTAATTAGTGCCATTGTACTGGCAGTGCCCATTACACCACATGTTCCAACAGTAGGAACTAACTGATTATTAACTTCATTAATTTCAGCAAGATCTATTTCTTCTGCTCTGAATTTTGCCCAATAACCTCTACAATCAGTACAAGCCCCTACTCTCTCTCCCCTATGAGAACCAGTAAGCATAGGTCCAGTAACTAATTGTATAGCAGGTATATTTGCGCTAAACGCACCCATTAATTGAGCGGGTACTGTTTTATCACATCCGCCTATTAAAACACATGCATCCATTGGCTGAGCTTTCATCATTTCTTCTGTATCAATTGACATCAAGTTTCTTAAATACATAGAAGTTGGATAAGCAAAAGATTCATGAATACTTATTGTAGGAAATTCTAATGGTATGGCACCTGAAGATAATATCCCAGCTTTCACACTTTTTATTAAATCAGGCACATTTCCGTGGCATGGATTATAATCACTATAAGTGTTAGTTATTCCTATAATTGGCTTATTAAGCATCTCTTCTGAATAACCCATCCCTTTGATGAACGCTTTTCTCAAAAAAATTGAAAACTCACTATCCCCATAGTTGGTGAGATTCTTATACATACCTGAGGTTTTTTTTGTCATCTCAATAGATCCTTAATAAATTTTTGATAAATATGTAGATAAATTAATTTAATAATTCTTTCGTAATATTATCCTTGGTAAATGGCAATGTTTTTATTCTTTGGCCAAGGGCATTACACAATGCATTTGAAATTGCGGCTCCAGTAGGTCCTGCTACTACCTCACCTACACCTAAATAAGCACAACCTTTTTGGTCAATTATACTTGTAGTAAAAACAGGAATATTATCAAAACCTATAATTTTATAACTATCCCAATCTTTAGAAATTATTTCTTTTGAGTCAAAAATCACTTCTTCGTATAAAGTCCAACTGGCTGCTTGAATAAATCCACCTTCTACCTGCGCTTTTATGCCATCTTCATAAGCAATTTCTCCAGCATCTACAGATATCCAAGCATGATTTAATTTAATTTCTAAATCATCGGTTACATTTAATTCTACGCCTACTGCACAATATGCCGCAGAATTTTTATATCTTGAAAACGCTATGCCTCTAAAGCTATCTTCTTTAGGTTTAAAAAAGTCCATTTCTTTTTTTAGGCTCTTAAGAACAGCAAGGGCACGCTCATCATCTAAATGATTTATTCTAATGTCAAAAGGATCTATATTTTTAATTGATGCCAAATCATTTAAAAAACTTTCAGATGCTGTTATATTAGCGAAAGCACCTAAAGTCCTTAATGCAGATGTCCTCAATGGCAAATCGTGAACTAAGTTTTTTACTAATCTATTTTCTTTGAAATTATATATTGGATCTAAATTTCTATGTATGCCCATATGAGCAGATGTTTTTGTGTTTGATTTTGTTTTTACAAAATTATTAGTTAAAAAATTAAAACTTATGAAATTATTTAATTCTATATCTGATGGTCTTGACAAATATGTATCTGAATAAGCCTCATTTGACCAATAAATAATTTCTCCATCATCATTAATAGCTCCAAAAACTTTGTTTAAAGATGCGCTTCCATAAGGCTCCCACGAATGTTCATCTTCACGTGTCCATTTTAACAAGATATGACGCTCAGAGTATTCCTTTGCGATTACAGATGCTTCAAATGCCACGTCATCAGCACCATTATGGCCATAGCAACCTGAGCCAGGCATAAATTTCAAAGTGACAAGATTTGGATCAATATCAAAATACTTGCTAATAGAGTATTTTAGAGCAAAGATTGATTGGCTATGTGAAAATACAGTAAATTCTTTGTCATTATAAATAGCACAACTGGCAGATGGCCCTATAGGTCCATGCATTAAATAACTTTTTTTAAAGATCGTTGATAATGATTTAATTTTTGGATCATCAAAAGATTTTTTTTCTGGTATCTTTTCATAAAAAGCCTCTCCTCCAGATTTAACTAACAATGATTCCTTTTCATGTTTTTCAAGAGAACTAAATACATTATTATTAGATAAATGCTGTTTTTCTTCCCAAAAAATATTGTTTTTAGCAATTTCCAGGAATTTGATAACCAAAAATTCATCAAGCGACAGAATTGCAACGAAAGAGCCTTTAACAAAAAGTTCAATCTCATTCTCAACAAGTCTTTTTTTAAAGTCTTCATTTATTTTGATTAATTTGCAGTGATAAGAAGGAGGTCTCACTATTCTAGCATGTAACATTTTAGGGAAATTAATATCATGAACATATTTATATTTTCCTGTAACGATTTCATTGATGGTTTTTAATTCTATTTTTTGATTATTTTCATAATTAATTTTTTTAAGAGAGTTCTCATCAAAAATTTCAGGAATAATGACTTCTCTAAACTCATCAGTTTTAGAAAAATCCCAATAAGAAATAGTTTTGTTAGAATTCTTATCTTTAATAACTCCATTTTCAAAAAGAATGTCTTCATTTTTAATTTTAAGATTTTCTAACGCATAATTTAAAAAATTTATTTTAAGAGCAATAGAAGCAGCCTTAATAGCAGATCCTGAATTTGCAACAGATAGACTACTTGCAGTAATACCTTCATTAGGTGAAATATTAGTGCTTAATTTAATAATTTCTATTTGATCATATTTAATTTCAGTGATTTTAGAGGTAATTAATGCCAGTGTAGAGCTAATATGTTGTCCTATATCAATTTTACCAGAGTAAACTTTTAAAATTCCAGTATTACTGAAATCAAACCAATGACTTAATTTGTTGTAGGTATTAATACTAGGGCCGCTATTAAATTGATTCATTATATTAGTAAACCTAATTTTCTATTAAACTATCAATGGCCCTTAACACCACAGAATGAGAACCGCAACGGCACAAATGACCATCTAAAGCGTTTTGAACTTCTTGAGACGATGGATTTTTGTTTTTATCTAAAAGTGCTGTAACACTGATTATAATTCCACT
>JABICI010000049.1 GCA_018652335.1 Flavobacteriales bacterium | reverse complement strand
TCTTTACCAACTTTATCTTCTCCAAGAATAGCTTTTAAAATTTCTAAATGTCCACTGCTACTTACTGGTAAAAATTCTGTAAGCCCTTGAATAACACCTAATAAAATGGCATTAATTATATCCATTATTAATCTTTTTTACCCTTATACATTACTGCATAAATTTCGAAAATAAAACCAATGGCTAAAAATATTGGTGCAAGTGTTAATCTTCGAAAATTGAATATTTCATCAGAGAATTTTGTAGGATCTTCAGACCCCCCTCCAATCATAAGAATAAGTCCACTAGCAATAAATACTAAGCCAATAATTAATAAAATATAATTTCTTTTTTTAAATGCAAAATCCATGATAATTGTTTTAGTTGTAAAGTTCATTTTCGTTTAATTTGATATATTTTTTTACTGCAAAATATGTTGATAATACGCTTAATAAGATTCCAAAAATAAAAATAATTAAAAAGATAATCCCTATTGTTTTTAAGTCTTGAATATTCAAAGAATTTGGAGAATTACTTTGCGTGAACTGTATGGCTCCTATAAGCATAAAAATAGCAATAATAGAACTGTAAAATCCTTGATAAGATGCTTTTGAAATCATTGGAGCTTGAATGAATCTATCTGTTGCTCCTACAAGCCTCATTGTTCTGATTAAAAATCTTTTTGAATAGACTGATAGTCTTATAGTGTTATTAATTAGTACAAATGCTATAATAAAAAGTAGAATACAAAAAATTAATAAGAAATACGATATTTTGGTTACGTTGCTGTTTAATTTATCAATTAAATCTTTTTGATAATAAGCTTCAAAAACAACTGGGTTTTCAGATAATTCTTGAGAAAGTTTTATAAGACTGTCACTATTTGCATATTCTGCGTTTATTTTCACATCTATTGAAGATAACAGAGGACTATATCCTATAAATTCTACAAAATCTTCTCCTAGATCTTCTTTTAATTCTTCTGTGGCTTGCTCTTTTGTGATGAATGCTGTGCTTTTAACAAAATTTGAAGCATCTAATTCTTTTTGAAATTTGATAGATTCAATTTCGGTAATTTCATTATCTAACATAATAGTAAAACCAATATTTTCTTTTACATGATCAGTTAGTCTTTGAGCATTAATCATAATTAAAGCTATTATTCCGACAACAAATAAAACAAGTGATAAACTCATTGTTACAGATATAGATGAAGTGATTACTTTAACACTCAGTAATTTATTTTTTGATTGGCTCATAGATTTTGCTAAAATATAAAAATACAATTTACTAATTGAGCTTATTAATTAACTTTGCCGACATATTTATTTAATATGATGGATTATAATTTTAGAAGTTTAGAAAAGAAGTGGCAGAAATACTGGAGGGAAAATAACATCTATAAAGTTGATGATGATTCAGCGAAGGAAAAATTTTATGTTTTAGACATGTTCCCTTATCCATCTGGAGCAGGATTACATGTAGGTCATCCGTTAGGTTATATTGCTTCTGATATTTATGCAAGATATAAAAGATTAAAGGGCTTTAACGTTTTACACCCAATGGGGTATGATTCCTTTGGATTACCTACGGAGCAATATGCTATTCAAACGGGAATACACCCTGAAACAGCTACTAAAGATAATACAGAGAGATACAGGCGACAACTTGATCAAATAGGCTTTTCTTTTGATTGGAGTAGAGAGATACAAACATCAGACCCTAATTATTATAAATGGACTCAGTGGATTTTCAAGCAACTTTTTGATTCTTATTATTGCAAAGGAAGAGATAAAGCTATACCTATTAGTGAGTTAATTTCTGATTTTGAAAAAACAGGAAACACTAAAACTAATGCTTCCTGTCATAAAAAAACTCCTAGATTTACTTCTTCTGAATGGAAAGATTTTACAATTAAAGAGCAAGAAAAATTATTATTAAATTATAGATTAGCATACTTGTCAGAAACATGGGTAAATTGGTGTGAAAAACTAGGTACAGTACTTGCTAATGATGAAGTTAAAGAAGGTCTGTCAGAAAGAGGTGGTTATCCAGTAGTTCAAAAACTTATGAATCAATGGTCACTTCGAATTACTGCTTACGCTGACAGACTGGTTTCAGGATTAGATAAAGTTGATTGGTCTGATTCAATAAAAGAAATTCAAAAAAATTGGATAGGAAAATCAAAAGGTGCCACAGTTAGTTTTAATTTAGAAAATTCAGATTGCATAATTGATGTTTTTACCACTAGACCTGATACAATATTTGGAGTAAATTTTATAGTCTTAGCTCCAGAGCATGATCTTGTTTCTAAAGTAACAATCGATAGCCACAAGCAAAATGTTATAGAGTATGTAAAGACAGTAAAACTAAAAACTGAAAGAGATAGGCAGACTGAAAAGAATGTAAGTGGAGTATTTACTGGTTCATATGCTATCCACCCGTTTACTAATAAGAAAGTTCAAATATGGATTGGAGATTATGTTTTGGCTTCTTATGGAACAGGAGCTATTATGGCTGTTCCTTGTGGAGATCAAAGAGATTGGGATTTTGCTACTCATTTTGATATTGATATAATTAATGTTTTTGATAATGTTGATATTAGTCAACGTGCTAATGAAAATAGAAAAGTAAATATTTCAAATTCTGATTTCTTAAACGGATTATCAGTTAACGAGGCAATAAACTTATCGATAGTTAAACTTGAGGAGAAGGGCTTTGGAAAAGAAACAATCAACTACAGACTTAGAGACGCTATTTTTAGCAGACAAAGGTATTGGGGCGAGCCATTTCCAGTGTACTATGAAGATGAAATCCCATATATTTTAGATGATGACAAGTATGTTACTCTTCCTAAAGTAGATAAATATTTGCCTACATCTAACGGAGAACCACCTTTAGCTAGAGCAAAAAAAGAAGCCTGGAATATATATGAAGGTGATAGAATGGAAATGAATATTATGCCTGGCTGGGCAGGTAGTTCTTGGTATTTTTTACGATTTATGGATCCAAATAATAATGATCATTTTTGTTCAAAAGAAAAATCAGATTATTGGGGCCAAGTTGATTTATATATTGGTGGTGCTGAACACGCTGTTGGACATTTACTTTATTCACGTTTTTGGACTAAATTTTTATATGATAGAGACTTTATTTCTTTTGATGAGCCATTTAAAAAAATGATAAATCAAGGAATGATTTTAGGTAGATCATCTTTTGTTTATAGAGTTAAAGACACTAATACTTTTGTAAGTTTTGATAAAAGAAAAGAGTTTAAAACAACACGTTTACATGTGGATATAAGCTATGTTGAAAATGATATATTAGATATTACTGCATTTAAAAAATGGAGAGATGAATATGAAAATGCAGATTTTATTTTAAACGATGAGGGAAAATATATTTGTGGTTTTGAAGTTGAAAAAATGTCAAAATCAAAATATAATGTACAAACTCCTGATAATTTAGTAGAAGGGTATGGCGCAGATACCCTTCGCTTATATGAAATGTTTTTAGGTCCATTAGAACAGTTTAAGCCCTGGGATGTAAAAGGAATTAATGGTGTTCATAATTTTCTGCGAAAATTTTGGAGATTAGTTCATGACTCTGAAAATAATTTTTGTGTTATTGATGAAAAACCTACTAATGAAAGTTATAAAACTTTGCATAAAACAATAAAAAAAGTTGAAGCTGAAATAGTAAGGTTATCTTTTAATACTGTTGTTAGCACATTTATGATTTGCATTAATGAATTAATGGAACAAAATTGTCATAGTAAAGAAATTATTTCTGATTTCACAATATTGTTATCTTCTTACGCCCCACATATTTCAGAAGAAATTTGGTTTAAACTAGGAAATAAAAGTTCAGTAGCTCATGCAACGTTTCCAAGATTTAATCCAAATTATGTAGTTGAAAATGAAATCAATTATCCAGTTTCATTTAATGGAAAGACAAGGTTTGTGATTAAAATGGAAGCCGAGATGACAATAGAACAAATTCAAGATGAGGTTATGAAGTATGAAAAAACAATACATTATTTGTCAGGTAAGCAACCTAAAAAAGTAATTGTAATTCATAAAAGAATAATTAATATTGTTATTTAGTTTTTGAAGTGAATAGAATATTACGCTTTTTAATTTATAGTAATATTTTTGTTTCATTTTGTGTCATGTCGTTAGCTGTTAGTTCAGAGTTAATTTTACAAACTAAAAATCCTGATCTATGTGTTTTCTTGTTTTTTTCTACACTATTTATTTATAATTTTCAAAGAATTATTAGAATCCAAAATGGAATAGATCATATACGTAAAGAATGGTCTGTTAAGCATCAAAAGCTTATTTTATTTTTAATGGGTATAGGTTTAATAATATGTTTAAAGATATTTTTATCATTTAAACCTTTAACAAAAATTATTATTATAATGATAGGCTTTATTTCTCTAGCTTACCCAACTCTTTTAAGGAAAATCCCTTTTTTAAAAATCTTTATAATTTCGCTTGCTTGGGCGTCAAGCACAACTTTATTATTAGCAATTGAAAACAACATTTTATTATCTACGGATTTTATTTTACACTTTATTTCAAGATTTTTATTTGTATTCGCTATAACAATACCCTTTGATATTAGAGACTTAAGATATGATAATGAAGTTATTATAACACTACCGTTATTTTTTGGCATTAAAATATCCAAAATAATAGCAATCTCATCTTTGTTTTTTTGTTGTCTAATTAGTTTGTTTCAATATGTAAAGAGCGGACTAATTTTTGCTTATTTAAGTGCATTAATCATTCTCTATTTTTTTTCATCGATTTTTATTATTAAATCAAACGAAGGTAAGAGTGATATTTTTTTCTCTTTTTGGGTTGAATCGTTAAGCATTATGAGTTATGTATTAATAATTTTTATGCTTTTGTTTTTTTAATTCACATTGCTTACTTTTACTGAATAATTAAAATAAAATGTCAGATAAACCTTTGTCAGTACATTACATAAATTACTTGTCTCTTGACAAGATTCTTGATTCCCAAACTCCAATAAGTAAGGAAAAGGGAGGTGAAGCTCATGAAGAAATGCTTTTTATTATTATACATCAGACCTATGAGTTATGGTTTAAACAAATTTTACATGAGTTAAATTCAGCAATAACCTTGTTTGAGGCTGATAGGATAGATGAAAGTTCCATTGGTATTGTTGTTGGTAGAATAGAAAGAGTAAATACAATTATGACAACTCTTGTTGGACAGATAGATATTTTAGAGACTATGTCATCATTAGATTTTTTAGATTTTCGAGATTATTTATCACCAGCATCTGGCTTCCAATCACACCAATTTAGAAAAATTGAATTAATACTTGGGCTTAAAATAGAAAATCGTCATCAGTTTGGCGGATGTCCATATCACTCTCAATTTGATGGAGAACATAGAAAAGAGGTTTTAGCGTTGGAAGAAAATAACTCATTATTTTCTTTAGTTGAAAAATGGTTAGAAAGAATTCCATTTTTAAAAATGGATGGATTTGATTTTATTAAAAAATATGAACAATCGGTTAACGAAATGATACAAAAAGAAATTGACGGTATTCAAAAAGCGGATTTGACCGATCAAGATCGAGATTTGCGATTAAAGATGATTGATCAAAATAGAAAATATTTTCAACGAGTTTTAAGTAAAAGAGAGCATGATAAGGCTATTTCAGATGGTGAAACTAGACTTTCATATAAAGCAACCATGTCAGCATTATTAATTAATTTATATAGAGATGAACCAATTTTGCATTCTCCCTATCAATTTTTAAGAAGTTTAGTTGAGCTTGATCATAAAATATCAACATGGAGGTTTAGACATGTTCAAATGGTAGAGAAAATGTTAGGACTGAAAATTGGTACAGGAGGAAGTTCTGGCCAAGGATATTTAAAGCAGACTGTTGATAAACACAAGTTTTTTACCGATTTAGCCAATATATCTACATTAATGATTTCTAGATCTTATTTGCCTAGTTTGCCTAAAATCACGAAAGATCAACTTGGCTATAATTACAGTAAATAGATAAATTAAAAAAATAATGTTATTATAAATGAATTTAGATTTAAAAAATAAAAATGCTATTGTCTGTGGAAGCACACAAGGAATTGGAGAGGCTTCAGCAATTGAACTTGCAAAGCTTGGAGCTAATATTACATTAATTGCAAGAAATAAATCAAAGTTGCAAGATGTTCTAAGTTCCTTGGACACATCACAAGCTCAAAAACACAACTTCTTAGTTGTTGATTTCAATGACTCTGAAAGTTTAAAAGAAAAGCTAAATGAAATTACAGATACTTATCATATTTTGATAAACAACACTGGAGGTCCAGCAGGAGGCCAAATTTTAGAAGCAAATCAACCATCATTTGAAAATGCTTTTAAAATGCATTTAGTAAACAATCAAATTTTAGTGCAGAAAGTAGTTGAAGGCATGAAAAAAGTACGTTTTGGAAGAATTATAAATATTCTATCAACATCTGTAAAAGCCCCAATTCCTGGCCTTGGTGTTTCAAATACTATTAGAGCAGCTGTTGCTAATTGGGCTAAGACACTTTCTATCGAATTAGGATCTTACGGCATCACAGTTAATAATGTTTTACCAGGATTTACAAATACAAATAGATTAAAAACTATAATTATTAACAAGGCTAATAAACAAGAAAAATCAATTGATGAAGTATCTGTTAGTATGAGATCATCAGTTCCTGCAAATAGATTTGGGGAAGCATTTGAGGTAGCAAATGCTATAGCTTTCTTATGTACACCGGCTGCATCATATATAAATGGGATTAATCTACCAGTTGATGGTGGGAGAACACAAAGTTTATAATGGATAAAATTTTAAACTATATAGATGGTAAACTAGTAGAGCCAATTAGTGGTAATTATCTTGATAATTATAATCCTTCAACAGGTAAAATCTATTCGCTAATTCCTGATTCGGATAAATTAGATATTAATAGAGCCGTAATGGCTGCCAAAATAGCTTTTGTTACTTGGAGTAAAACTCCAAAGCAAGAGCGTTCTAATATTTTAATGAAGCTAGCTGACACTATTGAAAAATATTCAGATGATTTAATAAAAGCCGAAAGTAAAGATAATGGGAAGCCAGAATCTTTAGCTGCACGTGTAGATATCCCTAGAGCCCCTGCTAATATTAGATTTTTTGCTGGAGCAATTCTACATGATAGTTCTCAAATCCATGATATGGATGGTATGGCACTTAATTACACGCTTAGAAAACCTTTGGGTGTAGCAGCGTGTATATCCCCTTGGAATTTACCACTTTATTTACTTACTTGGAAGATTGCACCAGCTTTGGCATCTGGTAATACTGTTGTAGCAAAACCCTCAGAAGTAACTCCAATGACAGCATACTTATTAAGTAAAATATGCATAGAAGCAGGTTTGCCTAGCGGAGTTTTAAATATTGTACATGGATTAGGTGAAAAAACAGGCGATCCACTAACAATGCATAAGGATACGCCAATTATTTCTTTTACAGGTGGAACAATAACTGGGAAGCATATAGCAACAGTAACTGCACCAATGTTTAAGAAAGTTTCATTAGAGTTAGGGGGTAAAAATCCTAATATAATTTTTGCAGATGCCGATTTTGACAAAGCCGTGAGTATAGCTTCTAGAGCAGCTTTTACAAATCAAGGTCAAATTTGTTTATGTGGTTCTCGAATTTTTGTTGAAGAAACTATTTATGATAGGTTTAAAAAGGCTTTAATTGCTAAAACATCAAAACTTACAGTTGGTGATCCCAAAAATCCTAGCACTAATTTAGGAGCAGTAGTTTCTAAAGAACATATGCAGAAAATACTTACAAAAATTAAATTAGCAGAGAACTTAGGGGGTAAAGTTTTAATCGGAGGAAAGCGCAAAATTATTGAGGGAAATTTAAAGCACGGATATTTTATAGAGCCCACCGTAATTGAAGGGCTCTCTTTTGATTGTGATATAAATCAGGAAGAAATATTTGGCCCCGTAGTAACTTTAATTCCATTTAAAACTGAAGAAGAAGTTATAGAAATGGCTAATTCAACAAAATATGGATTAGCAGCATCAATTTTTACAGAGAATATAAGCAAGGGTCATAGGGTAGCAGCGAGTATTGATTCAGGAGTTGTATGGATTAACACTTGGTTGCTTAGAGATTTAAGAATTCCCTTTGGAGGTATGAAACAATCAGGAGTTGGAAGAGAAGGAGGATTTAAATCATTAGATTTTTTTACTGAACCAAAAAATGTATGTATTAAAATATAAAATGACAATAAAAAATTTAGTAGAAATTAAGCGTATTAGTTCAGATTTAATTAGACCACTAAGACATGCAGAGTTGAGGCAAGGTCAAGATTTTACGACTACTTTTTATGATAAAGATTACGAAGAAGATACAATTCACATGGCATGTTTAAGACAAAATAAGGTTATATCATGTGCGACATTTTATCCTGAAGTTACACATAAGTTAAAGTCAGAAAACCCTTACAGGTTAAGAGGAATGGCAACTGCAACTGATTTTACAAGAAGAGGAATTGGTACATTGTTAATGAAAAAAACTTTTAAATTATTACAAAAAAAAGATGTTGATATAATATGGTGTAATGCTAGATTAGGAGCATTTAATTTTTATAAAAAATTAGGCTTTGAAGTAATAGGTGATATTTTTAATATTAAAGATATAGGTCCACATTATTATATGTTTAAAAAATTTTAAAAAATGAATGGAAAAAAAATTAATTCTGATAGGGCTCCTCTTGCAGTAGGCTTGTACCCACACGCAAGAGTCGTAGGTGAAATTTTATATCTTTCAGGTGTAGGTCCAAGAAAATCTGGCACAAAAGATATTCCAGGTGTCACTTTGGATATAAATGGTCAAATTATTAGTTATGATATTGCAAAGCAATGTCATTCAGTTTTTACAAATATTAGATATATCCTTGAAGATGCTGGATCTTCTTGGGATAATATTATAGATGTTCAAGTGTTTTTAACTAATATGAAAGATGATTTTAAAACCTACAATAAAATTTATGCTGAATATTTTAAAGATAATCAGCCATGTAGAACAACAATTGAGATCAAAAGTTTACCCACTCCAATAGCTATTGAATTAAAAGTAATCGCAACCGTAAAAAAACAAAAAATATGAGTTTTATTAAAAAACCCTTTAATCTTCAAAAATGGATTGATAACAACAGACATTTATTAAAGCCTCCGGTTGGTAACAAAAATTTATATGTTGAATCTGAAGATTATATAGTGATGATTGTAGCTGGCCCTAATGCCAGAAAAGATTATCATTATAATGAAACAGAAGAGCTTTTTTACCAAATTGAAGGTGATATTTTAGTTAAAACACAGCAAAATGGTAAATTGGTAGAGATTCCAATTTGCGAAGGAGAAATGTATTTGTTACCACCTAAAATACCCCATTCTCCTGTTAGATCTAAAGACTCAATAGGATTAGTGATTGAAAGAAAACGAAAAAAACAAGATAAAGATGGATTAATGTGGTTCTCAGATAAAGCAAACGTTTTGTTATATGAAGAATACTTTCATCTAACTAATATAGAAAAAGATTTTCTTCCAGTATTTAAAAGATTTTATTCAGATAAGAAATTAAGAACTTGCCCAGAAACTGGTGAAATTATGGAGGTAGATGAAAGATATATATAGATGAATATAAACTCACTTTTTTATAGAAATTCATATGAACTATCTTAAAAAATATTTCTAATCACATGAGAATAAATGCACACGGACATATACTTCCAGAGCCCTATCAAATTCCTAAGTTCTTAAAAGAAAAGAAGCTTTTCTGGATTGATGATAACAAGAAATTTATGAGACAAGGAGATTGGTCGAGACCAATTAATGGAACGGGCTTCTTTGTTAAAGAAAAGATAGATTGGATGAGTAAATATAATATTGATCATGCTGTCATGCTATGTCTATCTCAATTATACTGTAATGGATGGAATAAAAAAGATTGTGTTGATGCAATACGTTTTCAGAATGATTTTAATGCATCTATACAAAATGATTTTCCTGATAGATTTACTTGTGGATTTGTAGTTCAACCTCTTTACATGGATCACGCTCTTAGTGAGATTGATAGGTGTGTAAATCAACTTAAGTTAAAAGTTCTTTGTTTACCAACTCATTTTTTAAATGCTGATGGAGAATGGTTGTCTATTGCAGAAGTAGATGTTGATCCAATATTTGAATTAGCTAATAAATACGGTCTAGCAATTCAAATTCATCCTTATGACGGAGAGAAGATGGTTGCACTAAAAAATCAATATTGGCGATTTCATCTAGTTTGGATGATGGCGCAATGTGCTGACTCTTTACATTTATTCACAATTAGAGACTTACCAAATAAATTTCCAAATTTAAGAACTTGTTTTGCTCACGGTGGGATGCTTGCAATTGCGAATTATGGCAGAAGAATACAAGGATATGATGGTAGGCCTGATATTTTTGATAAATTAGAAGATCCTAGAAAAACTTTAGGTCATAAAAACTTATTTTATGATACATTAGTTCATGATTCACATACATTGGACTTATTAAAAAAGCGTGTTGGAGTAAGTCAAATTATTATGGGCTTAGATGACCCTTTTCCTTTAGGAGAAGTAGAAGGGGTAGGAACATCATACCCAGGTAGAGTTGTAGATTATGCACACAAAATTGGTATTTTATCAGAAAAGGAAAGTAATGATATATGGTGTGATAATGTATTAAATTGGTTAAATATGAAAAAAGAAGATTTTGTATAATGAAAGCCGAAATTGAAATTGGAAGTAAAAAATTTTATATTGACTTTTCAAAAGGCAAGGATATATCTATTCCACTTGATTTTAATAATTTGCAACCTAACACTTATGGTGTTGGTATTGCAACTGCTAAAGCGTATAAAGACGGTCAATTTATTGGTGATACAAGATTAGGAGGTCCTTGTAATTTTGAAACTCTAAACTTTACACCACATTGTAATGGAACACATACAGAATGTATTGGTCATTTAACAGATAAAAGAGTTAATATTTTATCATCACTTGAAGAAGAAATGATTCCCACAACTGTAATTACTATTATCCCTAAAAAAACAGAAGATAGTTATGTGCCTGATTTAGAGGATTCTGATTTACTAATCACTAAAAAAGACCTTGTCGATAAATTGTTGCTGTTTGACAATAATTTTTACAAAGCAATTGTTATCAGAACACTACCAAATAAAAAAAATAAAAAATACAGAGATTATATGCAGCATAAGCCTCCTTTTTTTAGTATTGAAGCTATGGAATATATTGTCAGTTTAGGAGTAACACATTTATTAGTAGACATTCCATCTGTTGATAGGTTATTTGATGATGGAAATCTCACCGCTCATAACATATTTTGGGATACAAAATTAAAGAAGTATAATCAAAGTACTAAATCTAAGACAATTACTGAAATGATTTATGTGCCTGACAGTATTTCTGATGGTTCGTACTTATTAAATTTACAAATACCTCCTTTTTTATCTGATGCAGCACCAAGTAGGCCAATTTTATATGCACTAAATGAAATTTAAAAACACATTTTCTTTTGCATCTAATTTAGATGTAAATGATAAATTAAAAAAATACAGAAGTCAATTTTATATGCCTCTTCAGAAAAATGGCGCTGAACATATCTATCTTTGTGGCAATTCTTTAGGTTTACAGCCTAAGATTACTAGAAAATATTTAGATCAAGAATTAAATGATTGGGCAAGCTTGGGAGTTGAAGGTCATCTTCATGCAAAAAACCCATGGTTGCCATATCATGAATATTTAACTGAAAGTTACTCAAAGATTATTGGAGCGAAAAAAACTGAAGTTATTGCAATGAATACCCTTACTGTAAATCTTCACTTAATGATGGTTACATTTTATAGGCCAACATCTAAAAGATATAAGATTTTAATTGAGGCAGATGCATTTCCATCTGATATTTATGCCGTAGAAAGCCAGATTAATTTTCATGGCTATAACGTTGAGGATACATTAATTAAACTCAAGCCAAGGCATGGTGATTCTGCAATCAAAACAGATGACATTGAAAAATTACTTAATGAGCAAGGTGAAGAAATTGCTTTGATTATGTTGGGAGGAGTTAATTATTATACTGGTCAAGTTTTTGATTTTAAGAAGATCACAGATTTAGGACATAAAAAAGGGATTAAAGTTGGTTTTGACTTAGCTCATGCAGCTGGCAATATAAAACTTGAACTTCATAGTTGGAAAGTTGATTTTGCTGTATGGTGCTCTTACAAATATTTGAATTCTGGTCCCGGATCTGTAGCAGGAGCATATATTCATTCTAGACATCATCACACTAATCTTTTAAGGTTTTCTGGATGGTGGGGCCATAATAAAGATGATCGTTTTAAAATGCCTGATAAATTTAATCCGATTAAATCTGCAGAAGGCTGGCAACTTAGTAACCCTCCAATATTATCTTTAGCTGCTATAAGGGCTTCTTTATCAATTTTTGATGAGGTTGGGATGAATGCTTTAGTTTTAAAATCTCAGAAATTAACTGATTATCTTATATTTTTACTGGATTCAATAGATACTAATAGAATTAATGTAATTACTCCAAAAAAAAGAGGATGTCAAATTTCTATTAGAGTCAATAATGGCAACAAGATATTGTTTGATGCAATAACAAAAAAAGGGGTAATTGCTGATTGGAGAGAGCCTGATGTAATTCGAGTTGCCCCTGTTCCTCTTTATAACAGCTTTACAGATGTATTTAATTTTTATACTATTTTAAAAGAAGAATTATAATGAAAAAGGAAGTTACTATAGTTGGATCTGGATTAGTTGGTTCTCTTTGTGCAATTTATATGACCAAAAGAGGCTATACAGTAAATGTTTTTGAAAGAAGAAATGATCTTAGATCTGAAATTATAACAGCAGGAAAATCTATAAATTTAGCACTTTCTAAAAGAGGGTGGACTGCTTTAGAAAAAGTAGGAGTAGAAAATGAGGTTAAGAAAATTGCTATTCCAATGTATAAGAGAATAATGCATGATAATAAGGGAAATTTAACAGAGCAGCCCTATGGAAATGATGGTGAAGCAATTTATTCAGTCTCCAGAGTAAGTCTTAATGTTTTGTTAATGAATTTGGCTTCTAAAAGCGGTGCAAAATTAAATTTTAATGAAAAATGTATTGATGCTGATCTTGCAAACTCAGTAGCTACCTTTGAAAATTCAAAAAACAAAAAATATCAAACCATTCATTCAGATTTGCTTATAGCTTCTGACGGTGCTTTTTCTTTAATTCGAAAACAAATGGTTGATAAATTTAATCATGATTTTTCATTTAATGAAATTGAACATGATTATAAAGAATTGATGATACCATCTGGAAAAAACGGATCTTATTTATTGGATAAGAATGCATTACATATTTGGCCTAGAGGTGAATTTATGGTTATTGCTCTTGCAAATATGGATGGAAGTTTTACTTGTACTTTATTTGCCCCTAAATGTGGTGACAACTCATTTGAAAACCTAAATACGAAAGTAGAGGTAGAACAATATTTTACTGATATTTTTCCAGACTTTATTTCGATAATTCCAGACTTATATGAGCAATGGCAAGTAAATCCAACGTCATCTTTAGGAATAATTAGAACATTTCCTTGGCACATTGGTGATTCTACTATTCTTATTGGCGATTCTGCACATGCAACAGTCCCTTTTTATGGACAAGGAATGAATGCTGGATTTGAAGATTGTCGAATTTTGGATGAACTACTTAATAAGCATAATAGCAACTTTGCTAAAACATTAAAAGAGTATACCAAAGAAAGAAAGCCAAATGGAGATGGACTTCAAGATCTTTCAATGCATAACTTCATAGTTATGAGAGATAAGACAGCTGACCCCATGTTTTTGCTTCAGAAAGAAATTGAAAAAAAGTTTTCTAATCTATATCCAAATAAGTGGATCCCATTATATTCAATGGTAAGTTTTACAAATACTCCTTACTCTGAGGCATGGAAAGTTGGAGAAAGGCAAGAAAAAATCATGCAAAATATTATGGGGATAAAACATATCGAGAATAGATGGAATGATAATGATATCATGCAGAAAATGCATGAATTAATAGCTTTACATTAGTCTTTAGACAATTAAGTTAGAATAAATTTTCATGTTTTCATGTTTTCATATTTTCATGCATTTTCATGCATTTTCGTGCATTTTCGTGCATTTTATTTCATTTTTAATTGATTATGTGATTTTTATACTTTTATTTCGTATATAATTTTTTCAAATTAATTTGAATTTTTACTTATAAGCTAAAATTGTTTTATATGCATTTATATGCATTTATGTATATTTTTATTGGTTTTTTTTTGTAATTAATGGTATTTTATATTTAGAATCTAAATATTTTGTAAAAAACTAATTTTTTTAATAAAAAGTGCACGAAAAAACAGTTATTTGCTTAAAAAAGTTTGTTTTTAGTATTAAATTGTCTAAAAATGCATAATTTTTTATAAAGTCACTATAATGATATATATCCCTAGCTTAAATCGATTATATTTGTAATTATTATCTATATGAAAAATATTCTTGTTTATTTAATACTTTTACTTTCTATTACTTCGTGTAATAAGAATAATAAGAAAACTATTATTTTATCAAAAGCATCCGAGAATTATGTTAATTGGATTGATAGAAGAGATATAATTATCATTGATGCTTATAATATCTCAAATACTGACAGTATTTTAAATTTAGCCGATGGTATTATTTTAACTGGTGGTGAAGATATTTCCCCTTTAATGTATAATGACACTAACAACATCAAACTCTGCGGAGAATTTGATTTTAGAAGAGACACTCTAGAAAAAAACCTGTTTGATTATGCTTTTAATAATAAAATTCCGTTTATAGGTGTTTGTAGAGGAATGCAAATGATGAATGTAGCAAGTGGTGGCACACTATATGGCGATTTGCCAACTGAAATTGGTGATAGCATTTTGCATAGAAACAATGGTGAAGTTATGCACGATATAATTGTGACTAATAATAATATTGATAATATATCAATGATTTTTCCTGTAAATGGTAAGTTCTCACCAAAAAAATATTTTTTTAACGTTAATTCCTGGCATCATCAAGGGCTTAAGCTGATTGCAGAGGATATTATTGTAATTGCCGAATCATATGATGGATTACCCGAAGCTGTTGTAATTAACACAAATGTTCATCCCTTTATGATAGGGGTTCAATTTCATCCAGAAAGATTGGGTAAATATAATCCAATTCATTTAAATATGAGAGATAAATTCTTTGAGCAGATATTTAAATAGTCGATTTTTTAAATCAGCTTATTTTTTATCGTTTTAATTATCTAATAGACTATATTTGCAATCCAATTTTTTTAAATGATACAAGACATTATATTGACTTTTTTAATAAGTATTTCTCCATTTGGAGAAGCCAGAGTTGGTATTCCATACGGTGTTGAATCAACTACATTGCCTTTGTATCTTATTTTTATTATAGGTCTTGTAGCAAATTTACTAGTTTTCCCTCTTTTTTATAAATCTATAGAATTTTCCAACAAGTTTTTTTTAAAAAATTTATATTATAAGAAGATTGCAATTTATTTGTCTGCTAGAGCAAAGACAAAAACTAAATCGATGATTCAGAAATATGGCGTTATAGGTTTAATGATTTTTGTTATGATTCCATTACCAGTAACCGGAGCATATATTGGGACTATTGCTGCATATATATTTCGTATTGATTATAAAAAATCATTAATCGCTATTAGTACTGGAATAACTATTTCTTCAACAATTGTAATCTTTGGTTGGCCTTTAATCACTTCGTTATTTTAGTACGATTTACTTAATAATGTTTTAGTAAACTTTATATTTGTCTATATATGAAAGGTAAAAAATCAGTACTTATTATTTTGGATGGATGGGGGCATGGTGACAAATCTAAATCTGATGCAATACATTATTCTAACACCCCTTTTATTAGCTCTCTGTATAACAAATATCCTAACTGTGAACTATTAACTCACGGTGAGAATGTAGGGCTTCCAAGAGGACAAGTAGGTAATTCTGAAGTAGGACACTTAAATATCGGTGCAGGAAGAATTGTATATCAAGATTTAGAAAAAATAAATATTGCCTGTCAAAATAATTCTATTGCAAAAAAGAAATCTTTAAAAAATTCTTTTAACTATGCAAAGAGTAATAATAAATCATTACATATTATTGGTTTAGTTTCTGATGGAGGTGTCCATTCGCATATTAATCATTTATATAAATTATGTGAATTAGCACAAATATCTGGAGTTAAAAAAGTTTTTGTTCATGCTTTTACAGATGGAAGAGATTGTGATCCCAAAAGTGGTGTTGAATTTATATCAGCCTTAGAAAGCAATTTATTTGGGGCTAAAATTGCTTCTATTTGTGGTAGATATTTTGCAATGGACAGAGATAATAGATGGGATAGAATAAAATTAGCATATGACTTACTTACAAATGGAATTGGCACACCTTCACATAACCTAACTGAGAGCATTATAGATTCATATAATCAAAATATTACTGATGAATTTATTAACCCTATTGTAAAAGTTGATCTAAATGGGAACCCAATTACTAAAATACAAGAAGATGATGCAGTTATATGTTTTAATTTTAGAACTGATCGATGTAGAGAAATAACAACAGTACTTACTCAGGAAAATATGCCTAAATTTAATATGAGTACTCTTAATTTACATTATACTACATTAACTAAATATGACGCTTCATTTACTAATGTTAATGTAATTTATGATAAAGATAATATTAAGAATACATTAGGCGAAATTCTTGAAAAAAATAATAAATCACAAATTAGAATTTCTGAAACCGAAAAATATCCTCACGTAACTTTCTTCTTTTCGGGAGGAAGAGAAAATGTTTATAATAAAGAAAAGCGTATTATGATAAATTCACCTAAAGTATCTACATATGATTTACAACCTGAAATGAGTGCAATTAATATTACAGAATCAATAATTTCAGAAATAGATAAAGGTGAATCCGATTTTATCTGTTTAAACTTTGCTAATGCTGATATGGTAGGGCATACTGGAGATTATAAAGCAATTTGTAAAGCAGTAGAAACAGTTGATTATTGTACTAAGAAGGTTGTTGAATCTGGGCTTAAAAAAAATTATTCATTTCTTATTATTGCCGATCATGGTAATGCTGATTTTACAATTAATAATGATGATACACCTAATACAGCACATAGCTTAAATCCTGTACCTTGCTTCGCGATTAATACTGGATATAATAAAATAAAAAATGGGAAGTTAGCTGACATTGCTCCTACAATTTTACAAATAATGAAAATTAATATTCCTGATGAGATGACGGGAGAGATACTAATAAAGTAAACTAATGAAAATGGAACATATTAATAATTATATAAATGAAAATAAAGATCGATTCATCAGTGAATTAATTGATTTATTGAAAATACCATCAATTTCTGCTGATCCAACTTATAAAAAAGATGTATTAAAATGTGCAGATGCAGTAGCAAATTCAATGAAAGAAGCTGGAGCTGAAAATATTGAGATTTGTAAAACATCTGGATATCCAATTGTGTATGCAGAAAAGATTATAGATGACAAATTACCAACTGTTTTAATTTATGGTCATTATGATGTGCAGCCAGCAGATCCATTAGAACTTTGGACAAATAGTCCTTTTGATCCTATAATTAAAAAAAATGATATTCACCCTGATGGAGCAATTTTTGCAAGAGGAGCATGTGACGATAAAGGTCAATTTTATATGCATGTCAAAGCTTTTGAATTAATGATGAATACAAATACTTTACCATGCAATGTAAAGTTTATGATAGAAGGAGAGGAGGAGGTAGGTTCAGAAAATTTAGGCGTTTTTGTAAAAGAAAATAAGCAAAGATTAAAGAGCGATGCTATTTTAATTTCTGATACAGGTATAATCGCAAATGACACTCCTTCAATAACAACTGGTTTAAAAGGATTGAGTTATTTGGAGGTAGAAGTTACTGGTCCAAATAGAGATTTACATTCAGGTTTATATGGTGGTGCAGTTGCAAACCCTATAAATATTTTATGTGAGATGATTGCCAAGATGAAAGATGAAAATAATCATATTACAATTCCTAAATTCTATGATAATGTTGTAGAACTTTCAGCAGATGAAAGAGCAGATATTGCTCGTGCACCATTCTCTTTGGATAAATATAAAAAAGCACTAGACCTTACTGATATTCATGGTGAAGAAGGGTACACAACTATGGAGCGTACAGGAATTCGTCCAACTTTAGATGTAAACGGAATTTGGGGAGGTTATACTGGAGAGGGGGCAAAGACGGTCATTGCTTCAAAGGCATATGCAAAAATATCTATGAGACTCGTTCCTAATCAATCTGATGATGAGATAACAACCTTATTTTCTGATTACTTTAAAAGTATAGCGCCAAGAAGTGTGAGTGTAAAAGTCACACCTCATCACGGTGGAGAACCATACGTTTCTCCAACAGATATTCCAGCTTATTTAGCTGCAAGTAAAGCGATGCAAACTACGTATGGGAAGAAACCAGTTCCAGTTAAAAGCGGGGGATCTATTCCTATTGTAGCTTTGTTTGAAGCAGAATTAGGTGTTAAATCTATTTTGCTTGGTTTTGGATTAGATTCGGATGCTATACACTCTCCTAATGAGCATTATGGAATATTTAACTATCTAAAAGGTATAGAGACCATTACACATTTCTTTTCTAATTATTCTAAAGCACATTAGATACGTAATGGAATATTTATTTAAAGAAAATCAAAAATTTACACAATGGTGGCTCTGGGTAATATTATTGTCATTTCCAATAATGTCATTTGGTCCTTTTGATGATAATAAAATTGATATTCTACATGTTATTATTGGATTTTCATTGCCTATTATATTTTATATTCTTGAGTTGAGAATAAGAGTTAATAATGATGGATTGCATTATCAATTTTTCCCATTTCATTTAAAATATTTTAGTATTAAAATTGAAGAAATTGAAAAAATTGAAGCAATGAAATACAAGCCAATTTCTCAATATGGAGGTTGGGGAATTAAATATGGATTTAATGGAAAAGCATATAATGTGAGTGGAAATTTAGGTGTTAAAGTTTTTCTAAAGAACGGAAGTAATATTATGTTTGGATCTCAAAATTATAAATCACTTGCTCGTTCACTAACAAATTTAATAAACAATAATTAAAAAATAATTTTTCTTTCCTTTTTGAACAAGAACATACTTATTACTTATTAAGTTATTCTTTGAGAGGCTAAATTCATCTGTAATTTTTTCTTTATTGATACTGACAGCATTAGATTTTACCATTCTTCTTGCTTCACCTTTACTTGAAAATATTTTAGTTTTTTCAGCCATTATATCTAATATCCCTAGTTTTAGATCTTCTTTAGATAGTTTAAATTGAGGGACTCCTTCAAAAACAGAAAGGAAAGTTTCTTCATCTAGAGTTTTTAGGTCATCAGAAGTTGAACGCCCAAATAAAATCTTAGATGCTAAAACTGCCATTTTTAAATCTTCTTTGCTATGAACTCTTGTAGTGATTTCATTTGCTATTGTTTTTTGTAGTAACCTTAATTGCGGTTCTTGTTCATGCTTTTTAATAAGTAAAACAATCTCTTCTTGTGATAATAGAGTAAATACTTTTATGTAATGTTCCGCATCCTCATCACTTGAGTTTAACCAAAATTGATAAAATTTATACGCAGATGTTTTATTTTTATCTAACCAAACATTACCACTTTCAGTTTTACCAAATTTCCCTCCATCAGCTTTTTTAATTAATGGTGTTGTCACGGCAAAAGCTTTTCCATCTTCTTTTCTTCTTATCAGTTCAGTTCCACTAACGATATTTCCCCACTGATCTGATCCCCCTAATTGAACTTTACAATTTTTATTTTTCCACAACCAGTAAAAATCATAAGCTTGAACTATCTGATATGAAAATTCTGTAAAACTTAAGCCAGTTTCAAGTCTACTTTTGACAGAATCTTTTGCCATCATGTAATTTATGGACATATGCTTTCCCGCATTACGAATAAATTCTAAAAATGAAATTTCTTTAAACCAATTATAATTGTTAACTAAAACTGCAGCGTTATCTCCATTTTCAAAGTCTAGAAATTTTTTAAGTTGATTTTCTACAGCAGTTAGGTTTTTATTTAATGTAATTTCATCCAATAAGTTTCTCTCTTTACTTTTACCTGAAGGATCTCCCACCATACCAGTAGCCCCTCCAACTAGAGCAAAGGGTTTGTGACCGCACCGTTGTAAATGGACTAATGTCATAATCTGAACTAAACTACCAATATGCAATGAATCTGCTGTAGGATCAAATCCAATGTAAGCAGATGTCATTTCTTTTTTAAACTGCTGTTCTGTTCCGGGCATAATATCGTGTATCATACCTCTCCATTTTAGTTCATTTATAAAATCCATTTATATTTTTTATCAAAAATAGATAAATTATTAAATCTAAAGCATAACATTGAATATCTAAACTCTAAACCATTATCTTTGCTAGATGATATTTGTTACAGGAGCAACAGGATTAGTAGGCTCACATGTTATTTTAAAATTAGCTCAACAAAAAAAATCTTTTAAGGCCTTAAAGAGATCTTCTTCTTCATTAGTAATCTGCAGAAAAATTTTTCAATATTATAATGTAGAAAAATTATTTGAAGAAATTAATTGGATTGATGGCGATTTGAATGATATTTCTTCTTTAGAATACGGTATGAAAGGTTGTGATTTGCTTGTTCATTGCGCGGCAATAGTATCATTTTCTTCTTCAGATATTGAAGATTTAAAGAAAGTAAATATTAAAGGAACATCTAATTTGATGAATGTTGCATTAAGTCTTGGAATTAAAAAAGTTGGGTATGTTAGTTCTGTTGCCTCACTTGGTCGAAATACAACAGATAAAATTGTTGATGAGCAATGCTTTTTCATAGCAACAAAGAATGAAAGTAATTATTCATTAAGTAAATATTTTTCTGAACAAGAAGTATGGAGAGCATCTGCAGAAGGTTTAGATGTTGTTATTATTAATCCATCTATTATTTTGGGACCCGGCGATTGGGATAAGGGTAGTTCACAGATTTTTCAGAAAATTTATAATGGATTAAAATTTTATACATCAGGAAGTTCTGGTTATGTTGATGTATTAGATGTTGCAGAATCATTATTACAACTTCTATTTTCGGATGTTAAAAATGAGAGATTTATTATTAATGGTGCTAATTTAAAATATCGTGATTGCTTTGATAGAATTGCTAAAGCACTTGATAAGCCAAAAGCTAAAATTAGAGTGACATCATTCTTAAAAGAGATTGCTTGGAGGTTCGAATCAGTTAAATCCTTTATTACTGGTAAAAAACCACTTTTAACTAAAGAAACTGCAAATAGTTCGATGAATTCAAATTCATATTCTGCAGATAAGATTAAACATGCTCTTAATTTTAGATTTACTGATATAGACGTAACTATAGATAAATATGCTAAATGGTTTATTTCTGATCAGTTATAGGTCTTTCTGAGATTAATAATTCTAATACATTTGAGTAAACTTCTTCTAATTCTTTCGGATTTTCACTGTAAAAATTAAGTGATGTAAAAAAGTCTAATTCAGAGATATTGTTTTTTTTATATATTTCTGAATAAGTGCTTGCAAGCAATTCTTCAGTAGAAGTTTTATCTTTTTTTTTAGAAATTTTAAATGTAGATTCCGCTAATTGAATCTCTTTTAAAACATTTTCGAACAATGTTTTGTCAAGTATATTTTCTTTTGTTTTAAGATTGGAATCAGAGCATGACAATAACAAACAACTAATTATTAATAAGTATATTTTCATAGAACAAATATATTGTAATTTAAACTAGTATTTATGTATATTTGCTACAGTTATTAACCAAACAAAATTGAGGTCATGAAAAAATTAATGTATTTATTTGTTGCTACTATGTTCTTTGTATTCACTGCATGTGGAGGAGGTGAAACAGCAACTGAAGAGGTAGCACCAGCAGTTGAAGAAGTAGTAGAAGTAGAAGCAACAGAAGAAGCAACAGAAGAAGTAGCTGAAGAAGCAACTGAAGAAGCAACTGAAGAAGCAACTGAAGAAGCAACTGAAGAAGTTGTAGAGTAAGTTAAAATTAATTTAATACAAATTTTTTTTAAATTATGTATTAACTATTAAAAAAATTAAGATGAATAAATTAATGTATTTATTTGTTGCTACCTTGTTTTTTGTATTCACTGCATGTGGTGGAGGTGAAAATAAATCTGAAGAAGCAACACAATCATTAGGAACTTCAACTGAAATATTAGAAGTTTCATCATGTGATGACGAGTGTCAAAAAGCATGTTGTTTAGGATGTAAAGCAACAGATGGAGATCCAAAATGTATTTTTTTGGAAGATGGTTCAATGCCTTGCTGTATTTAGAATCTGTAGCTAATGTATTTATAACTCATGACAGCAATCATGAATAAATTCAATTAATTTAAAAAAATTTAAAAAGACAACTTAATTGTTGTCTTTTTTTTATCTGCTGAATTTAAGTCGCATGCCTTTCTTTTCTTCATTAAATTTTCCATTTTTATAGGCTAGATGTCCATTAATAAATGTGTGAGTAATGTTAGAATTAAATGTTTGACCTTCAAAAGGTGACCATCCACATTTATATAGAATATTACTTTTTTTAACTTTCCAAGGCTTTTTTAAATTAACAAGTACTAAATCAGCATAATATCCTTTTCGAATAAAGCCTCTATTTTTAATTTTGAAACAAATAGCAGGATTATGACACATCTTTTCTACTATCTTCTCAAGTTTAATTTTTTTGGAACTAAAAAACTCTAGCATTACTGGAAGAGCATGTTGTACTAAGGGACCACCAGAGGGGGCTTTAAAATAAGTATTATTTTTTTCGTTTAAAGTATGTGGAGCATGGTCAGTAGCAATAACATCTAGCTTATCATCTAACATTGCTTGAAAAAGTGCTTTTCTATCACTTGACTTTTTTACAGAAGGATTCCATTTAATTAATGTCCCCTTTTTTGCATAATCATTTTGATCAAACCAAAGATGATGAATACAAACCTCAGCAGTAATTTTTTTTTCTCCTAATGGTATTTTATTATCTAGCAGATCAATTTCTTTTTCAGTTGAAATATGAAAAAGATGTAATCGAGTATTATATTTTTTTGCTAATTTAACTGCTAATGAGCTTGATTTAAAACATGCTTCCTCACTTCGAATATTTGAATGTTCTGAAATCGGTACATTTTCCCCATATTTTTTTCTCGCTAAATGAGTATTTTTCTCAATTGTTTTTTCGTCTTCACAATGGACAGCAATCAGCATCTTTGATTTTGAAAATAATTCTTCTAAAACCTCCTTATTATCAACTAGCATATTACCAGTAGAAGAGCCCATAAATACTTTTATTGCTGCAACGTTTTTAGGATCAGTTTTTAAAACCTCTTTTAAGTTATCATTACTAGCTCCCATAAAAAACGAATAATTTGCTAGTGAATTATTTGATGCTAATTCATACTTCTTTTCTAGTAACTCTTGGGTAAGCGCTTGAGGTTGAGTATTTGGCATTTCCATAAATGAGGTAATTCCACCTGCTACTGCAGCCTTACTTTCTGTATATATTGTTGCCTTATGAGTTAGCCCGGGCTCTCTAAAATGAACCTGGTCATCGATTACTCCAGGCATTAGATGTAAATCTGTTCCATCGATAATATAATCTGCTTTTAATTCAATATTTTCAGAAATATCTTTAATTTTATCATTCTCAATTAATATATCAGAACGAAAGATCTTACCTTCATTTACAATTGTAGTGTTCTTAATTAATGTGAGCATTTTTATTTTTCCCAACTTTTAAAAAAACTCTTAATTTTCATTTGGATAACTCCAAAAATTGCTTCTCTGAATATTCCACTACTCATTTTTGATTCACCTTCTTTACGATCAGTAAAAATTACAGGAACTTCGATTATTTTAAAGTTATATTTCCAAGCTTTAAATTTCATTTCAATTTGAAATGCATACCCAACGAATATAATTTCGTTTAGTTTCAATGTTTCTAATACCTTTCTTCTGTAGCACTTAAAGCCTGCAGTTGAGTCATGAATTGGCATTCCAGTAATTATTTTAACATATTTGGATGCAAAGAAAGACATTAATAATCGTGACATTGGCCAATTAACAATATTAACGCCATTTACATATCTTGAGCCGATAGATAAATCTCCACCTTCAAGAGTATTTGCATTATATAGTCGAATTAAATCTTCAGGATTGTGAGAGAAATCAGCATCCATTTCAAAGATAAATTCATAGTCTTTTTTTAATGCCCATTTAAAGCCGTGGATGTAAGCGGTTCCTAATCCTAATTTCTCTTGTCTTTCTTCTATATATAATTGTGTTGGAAATTCTTTAATTAATTTCTTTACGACTGTAGCGGTTCCATCAGGGGATCCATCTTCAATAATAAGTATATGAAACGGTTTTGTTAATGAAAATATTTTTCGAATTATTTTTTCAATATTCTCTATTTCATTAAAGGTAGGTATGATGATTAGACTGTCAGACATATCGCAAAAATAAATAAACTACTTGATAAATTACTTATTGTGCAGTTCTTTTGATTTCTAGAACAATATCAGGATCTAGTAATGTACTAGTATCTCCTAAATTTTCAAAATCACCAGATGCAATTTTTCTTAATATTCTGCGCATAATTTTTCCAGATCTTGTTTTAGGAAGTCCACTAACAAATTGAATCTTATCAGTTTTTGCTATTGGACCAACTTCTTTACTTATTATCTCATTTATTTCGGTTCTAAGCTGATTTTCATCTTCTACTGCTATATGGCAGATTACGAATGCATATATACCATTTCCTTTGATTGGATGTGGGTAGCCTACGATTGCAGTTTCACAAACATTTGAATGTTCATCTATGGCACTTTCAATTTCTGCGGTACCTAAATTATGACCTGAAACAATAATGATGTCATCTACTCTACCAGTTATTCTATATAGTCCATTTTCATCTCGCAACGCACCATCTCCTGTGAAATATTTATTCTTAAAAGAAGAAAAATAAGTTGCTTTAAATCTTTCATGGTCTCCGTAAATTGTCCGTGCAATTGAGGGCCAAGGAAATTTTATGCAAAGATTTCCTTCAACTGAATTTCCTTCTATCTCTTTACCATTGA
>JABICI010000085.1 GCA_018652335.1 Flavobacteriales bacterium | reverse complement strand
TTTGAGAACCATTACCTCCTAATTCTTCTTGAATTGCTTTCATTTGTTGATTCAAGAAATACTCTTTTTGCTGCTTATCCAAATCAGTCTGAACCTTAGACTGTATCTTATTTTTCATTTCCTGCATTTGCAATTCTTTTGTTAATAGTTCAAACGCAGAAATCGCTCGTTTTTTTAAATCTATTTCTTCTAACAACAACTGTTTATCAGATAAACTTATATTCATATTTGATGAAACAAAGTTTATAATAAATGAACTGTTTTTAATATTCTTAATAGCAATTGCAGCTTCACTTGGAATATTTGGAGATAAATCAATAATTTTTAAAGAAAGGTCCTTTACTGAGGACACCAAAGCAGAAAATTCTTCATCATTAGCTATAGGCTTGATCTCTTTTAATTCTGTAATTTTAGCTTTGAAATAAGGTTCATTTTGCATCATTTCATCAATATTAAAACGCTTTCTTCCTTGAATAACAACTGTTATATTTCCATCAGGCATTTTTAACATCTTCAAGATATTTGCAATTGTCCCAACTTTATGAAGGTCATCTTTATCAGGAAGCTCAGTATCAAAATCTTTTTGCGCAACAACTCCAATCATTTTATTACCCTTTTCTGCATCTTTAATGAGTCTAATAGATCTGTCTCTTCCAATTGTAATTGGAATGATTACACCTGGAAATAGAACGGTATTTCTTAACGGAAGTATGGGAATTACATCTGGTGCGTCCTCTTTAGAAATTTTTGCTTCATCCTCATCACTCATTAAAGGTAAAAATTCTGTTTCTTCATTTAATAGGTCATTAAGATTTAATGATTTAATACCAATTTGTTTCTTCATAATAATAGCTCTTTATTATCATTAATTTGCAATTAGTATGCCAGTCATTAAGAATACACAGTTTTGTCAGCTTTTACTCATTTCTATACTTCTTTGTCACAGAATAAACATGACTAAGTATATCTTTTTCAAGATCACTAAAAGTGATTTTTCTTCTTAAATATACTTTTTCTGCAACATCAAAAAAACGTGGCAGTTTATATATCGAAAAACCTGAGGAGCCTCCCCAAGAAAATGATGGGATAAAATTCCTTGGAAAACCACTTCCAAAAATATTTGCACCTACTCCAATTACAGTGCCTGTATTAAACATTGTATTGATACCGCATTTAGAGTGATCGCCCATTATCAAACCACAAAATTGCAAATTAGTGTTTCTAAAATTTTCTGAAGTATAAGTCCATAGCTTGACAGGAGCATAATTATTTTTAAGATTTGAATTATTAGTTCCAGCACCAATATTACACCACTCCCCAATCACTGAATTTCCAAGATATCCATCATGAGCTTTTGAAGAAAAACCAAAAAAAACAGAATTACTAATCTCTCCACCAGCCTTACAAAATGGCCCTAATGTTGTTCCTCCATAAATTTTGGAGCCAACTTTTAGAACTGAATTATTTAACATAGCAAAAGGCCCTCTAATAATTGAGCCTTCCATGATTTCCGAGTCCTTTCCAATAAAAATTGGACCATCAGTTGTATTAAATATACTATGATTAACTTTTGCTCCTTTTTCAATATAAATTGGGTTATTTCCAAACTGGACATTTTTTTTCTTGATTTCTTCTAAATCTTTACAATTTCCCTGCCATATACTTTCTTCTTTTGAATTCAAATGTTTAAAATCATTTTGAATTTCAGTTGCATTAAAAGAAAAAATGTCATCTAAATTGTCTAAAATTTTAAAAGATAAATTAGTTTCAATAATATTTAAACTCTGAAAATTATACGAATGACTTCTAAATGCTATGATTTGATCATTCTTATACATAGCCTCTCCAGTTCTTAAACTTTTAAGTTCATTAACAAGGGGTTTAGATGGAATAATAACGGAATTAATCCATAAATTATCATTTTTTATATTAGATTTAAATTTATTTGATAGATATTTATCTGTTTTGTAAGAAACAAATTTAAAGTAAAACTCCCATTTTTGTTTTAAAGTAAATATTCCTAATCTAAAGCAAGAAATTGGTCTTGTAAAACTTAATGGATAAAAATTGTCTCTATTTTGATCAAATAAAATTACATTCATAATA
>JABICI010000053.1 GCA_018652335.1 Flavobacteriales bacterium | reverse complement strand
TTACATCTGGATACTTTGACTTAATAGCTCTTTTATAATATATCTGAGCTTGCTTAATTCTAGAAGACATTCTGTAACACTCACCTTGCTTAAAAATTATTTCTGCTTTTAGCGATCTATTCTTAGTTTTTTTATAAGCCTTTTTATAAAGCTCTATAGCATCAGTGTACTTCTCAAGCGAAAAGGCTTCTTCAGCTTTACGCATTTTTCTACTTTGAGTCTGAGCATAAGAATCAGATGGAAAAGAGGCAGATAAAAAGATAAATATAGCTAGAAAACGTAATATGTTTTTCATTTTTTTATGTTTTGTGCTAAAATAGGTAATAATTTACAAACTAATAAATTTAACAAATAGACTTATAAAAATTGATTGTTAACATACTGACATCTAAACAGATTTAACTGTTTTAATAATACGTCCTGCAATTTTGTATGGATCACCATTTGAAGCAGGCCTTCTATCTTCTAACCATCCCTTCCAACCTTGCTCAACAGTTATAATTGGAATTCTAATTGAAGCTCCTCTGTCCGAAATGCCATAGCTAAAATCATTAATTGAAGCCGTTTCGTGAAGACCAGTTAACCTTTGATCATTAAACTCACCATAAACAGCAATATGCTCATTTACAACAGGTCTAAAAGCCTCACAAATACTCTCATAAACTTCTTTTGAACCACAAGTTCTTAAAGTTGTATTAGAAAAGTTTGCATGCATTCCAGACCCATTCCAGTCTAAATCTTTTCCTAAAGGCTTAGGATGATATTCAATATAATAACCATAATCTTCTGTCAATCTATCAAGTAAATACCTAGCAATCCAAATTTCATCACCTGCTTTTTTTGCCCCCTTAGCAAACAATTGAAATTCCCACTGGCCTGATGCAACCTCCTGATTAATTCCTTCAAAATTCAAGCCAGCATCAATACATAAGTCAGCATGCCTCTCAACGAGGTCACGACCATGTGTATTTCTTCCACCAACAGAACAATAATATAATCCCTGTGGCGCTGGATAACCACCAATAGGAAACCCTAATGGCAATAATGTTTGGCTATCCATTATAAAATATTCTTGTTCAAATCCAAACCAGAAGTCATTATCATCATCATCAATTAGAGCCCTTCCATTTGAAACATGAGGAGTTCCATCTGAATTTAATACTTCTGTCATAACTAAATATCCGTTATTTCGAGCAGGATCTGTATAAATAGCCACTGGTTTAAGTAAACAATCGGAAGAATCACCCTCAGCCTGCCTTGTTGAACTACCATCAAAAGCCCACACAGGACAAGATTCTAATTTACCGTCAAAACCTTCAACTACTTTAGTTTTACTTCTCATATTTTGAGTTGGAGCATATCCGTCCAACCAAATATATTCTAACTTTGTTCTCATATTATATGGTTTTTGTAAAACAAATATGCTAAAAACACAATATACAATACACAGCAATATATTTGATAATTAATAATTTATTAACAAATATTGAACAACGATATTGCTTAATATTAAATTTTATATCTCTAGAAAAAAACAAGTAAGAATTAAATAAAACGTATTACTTTTTTAAATCTAAATCATCCTTCACAGATGTTGCACTATCACGAATTTCTTTTTTAATTTCGTTCGAAGCATCTTTAACTTCTCGCATTGCTTTCCCAAGACCTTTGGCTAACTCAGGTATTTTCTTAGAACCAAAAAACATTACTATAAAAAGTAATACAACAATAATCTCAGGACCCCCAATAAATAATAACATATCACAAAAATAAAAAAACCCTCTCAAAGAAAGGGTTTTTGTTTAAATAAAAACTTAAAGAATCTAGTCTTTTCTCTTTATAGTATCTAACATAATAGGAGATGCGATAAACAATGAAGAATATGTTCCAACTATCACACCAATCATTAAAGCAAACATAAAGCCTCTAATCACTTCACCCCCAAATATAAAGATGACCAACAACACGAAGAATGTGGTTAAAGATGTATTAATTGTTCTACTTAATGTTGAATTAAGAGCTTTATTAATAATATCATGAACTCCTTTCTTTTTATTATTGTTAATGAACTCTCGAACTCGATCAAATACCACCACAGTATCATTTAATGAATATCCAATAATTGTTAATATAGCCGCAATAAAGGCCTGATCAATTTCTAAAGAAAATGGCAATAAACCATAAAAAATAGAAAAAATAGATAAGACTATTAATACATCATGAAATGCTGCGATAACAGCACCAAAGCTAAATTGCCATTTAGTAAATCTTATCAAGATGTAAAGGAAAATGACTATCAATGAAAATATAACAGACCATAAAGCAGCATCTTTAATATCATCTGCAATTGTAGGTCCAACTTTTTGAGAGCTCATTATCTCATAATCAGAATTTATAGATTCTAACCCTTGAGACAGTTTTAATTCTACAATTTCATCTGTTGATATCTCATTATTATCAATCATGTAAGATGTAGTGATCTTTACTTGGTTGTCATTTCCAAAGGTTTTAACTTGTGGAGTATATTCTAACCCATCTTCATCAATAAAAACTGCGCCTAAAGAAGATCTAAGCTCTTCATTATTTACTGTATCATCAAATCTTACGACATATGTTCTACCACCAACAAAATCAACACCATAATTAAGGCCTTTTGTAAATAATGAGCCTAAACCAAGAATTATTATTATAGATGAGAGAATGTAAAAACGCTTTCTTTTACCAATAAAATCTATATTTATGTTTTGAAAAGCTCCATCAGTAAGTTTAGTAGCAAAAGAAATTGTTTTTCCCTTAACTAATCTTGATGAAATAATTAATCTTGTAATGAAAATCGCTGCAAATAAAGAAGTTAAGATTCCAATAACAAGAGTTGTAGCAAAACCTTTTATTGGACCTGTTCCAAAAGTATATAAAATTATACCAGTTAACAAAGTGGTTACATTGGCATCAATTATAGAGCTATAAGCACTATTATATCCATCAGAAATTGCTAGTTTCAATCCTTTACCATTTTTCATCTCTTCTCTAATTCTTTCGTAAATAAGAACATTGGCATCAATAGACATACCAATAGTTAATATAATACCTGCAATACCAGGTAGTGTAAGTACTGCACCTAAAGAAGATAATACCCCAAAAATGAAAAATATATTTACAACTAAAGCGATATTTGCTGCTATTCCAGAACCACCATAATAAAATCCAATATAAATTAAAACAAGTACTAGTGCAAACAAGAATGAAGACATTCCCGAACTAATTGCTTCTTTTCCTAATGAAGGACCTACAATAGCCTCTTCAATTATTCTAGCTGGTGCAGGCAGCTTACCAGATTTTAAAATATTTGCCAAATCCTTTGCTTCGTCTAATGAAAAGTCACCAGTAATTGAGGATCTTCCTCCCGCAATCTCTGCCTGAACAGTTGGATACGAATAAACAAATCCATCAAGCACAATTGCGACAGATTTTCCAATATTATCAGAAGTCAATCTTTTCCATTTCTTAGCTCCCTCAGCATTCATAGACATTGAAACCTCAGCCGTTGATGAAAACTGTCCAAATGCTTCATTAGCATCAGTAATTACATCACCTTCCATAGCAGCTTTGTTACCTCTATTTCCCTTAAGGGCAACTAGCTGAACAAATTTACCATCTGGATCGTATGGCTTTACAGTAAAAGAAAAATTAACATCCGAAGGAAATAATTTCATGACAGCATTGTCATTCAAATAAGAATTTACTTGTGCTGTATCTTTAATCGCACAAACACCAACGACAGGTCCTGGATTTAGCTGCCCTGTTTGCTGATTAACATTAGGATATAAAACAGCATAAAGAGGATTCTCTCTTGAAAAATCTTCAAATGATAAATCTGAATTTGTTGTATCATTTAAGAGAGAGTCATTAGCTAGAACATCAGCTAAAAGAGAAGATTCTTCTGAAATTGTTTCCTTGTCAACATTTTTTTCATCACTAACTTTAGCATTGTTAGTTTCCTCTTCAACTACTTCAGTTGCTTGAATACTTCTTAAATAGGTATTAGCAGATTCAAATGATTGAAATATCTCACTGTACTCATAAGTTTCCCAGAATTCTAATTGAGCAGTGGATTGTAATAGTTTTCTAGCTCTTTCAGGATTTTTGATTCCAGGAAGCTCAACAAGAATACGACCTGCGGTTTCTAATCTTTGTATATTTGGTTGAGTCACACCAAACCTGTCAATTCTACTTCTAAGAATATTAAATGATCTAGAAATTGCATCTTCAACTTCTAATACTAATACATCAATAACCTCTTGATTTGTAGCATTAATCTTAACTTTGTCTTTTAACTGAGAAGTAAAAATAACAGCTAAACCAGAATTTGGAGAAAGCTTTTCATATTCAGACCCAAACAAAGTAACAAAATCATCTTGGCTATCTGTTTGCGCATTTTGTGTTTTTTTAATTGCCTCAACAAAAACACTGTCTTTACTATTGTTTGCTAATGCCTTTACTACATCTATAACCATTACCTCTAAAGTAACATTCATACCTCCTTTTAGATCGAGACCTAAGTTTAACTCTCTTGATTTACATTCTGCATAGGTGTATTCAGTTAATCCAATATCGTAAACTGGTTCAGAATTTATTGAGTCAAGATAAAACTTTTGTTTAACTTCTTGCTCTTCTAAAGGGAATTGGCTAGCGTATTCAAAAGCATCATCTTCAACCCCACCAGCAATCCAAGTAAATGACAATTGATATAAACATACTATAGCGAACAGTATGGCAAAAATTTTAATAAAATTTCTGTTTTGCATAATCTTAATTTTTAATCTGATTTTTTAAAGTTGGCAAATATAAAACTATAAAGCAAAAAAAACAACTAGTGTATAAGAAAGTTAGAAATAGTGTAAGATATCGTATAACTTCACTCTGAAACGTGAATCTTTTATAAGATTTGGTTGTATTATTGCATAAAATATCTTCAAATGAAATTTAAATTATTTTTCCTTCTTATTCTAAGTTCAACTAGTTTGTCAGCACAGCTTAACCTTGTGAGAGATAACACACTAGTAATAGAGGAAAATAATATTATATTTAATTCAGCACTCGCTGGTGGAATAAATGCCTCTCAATTTTCAAACTTAGATCTGAATTTAGATGGAGTTATGGATATTTTAATATTTGACAAATCTGGAAATAGAATTAATCCATTTGTAAATCAAAATGGATCTTACACATATGCACCTGAGTATCGACAATTTTTTCCTAAACTACATGATTGGGCAATACTAGAAGATTATAACTGTGATGGAAAGAATGACATTTTTACATATAATAACGGTGGTATATCTGTATATCAAAACACTTCTGTATCAGAGTTAGAGTTTACTGAAGTAACAGAATCATTTATATTAAGTGATTATGGCTCAAACTTTTTAAATATTTACATGAGTCCTGTAGATATACCAGCAATTGCAGATATTGATTATGATGGAGATCTAGATATTCTAACTTTTTCTATTCTTGGAGGATTTGTTGAATATCACAAGAACCTATCAATGGAACTCTATGGTAATTGCGATTCTCTTGCATTTGAATTTTCAGAAAGTTGTTGGGGCCTATTTTATGAAGGTTTAAATTCATATATACTAAACTGTCCAAACTGTCAATGTCCGCAGATAAATCAAAATCTACAGCAAAAACAAAAACATGCAGGCTCAACTTTGCTTGCGATTGATATTGATAATGATAATGACAAAGATTTAGTTCTTGGAGATATAAGTTATAATAATTTAAATTTATTAATTAATGGTGGAGATAACATTAATGCTATAATGACTTCGGTTGACTCTCTTTTTCCAATGAATAACAGCAATACCTTACCAGCTGAGATAAGTGTTTACCCTGCCTCGTTTTATTTAGACATAACTAATGATGGTGTGAAAGACCTTCTAGTAACAACAAACAGTGCAAATAATTCTGAAAACATTGAGAGTTGTTGGGCATATGAAAATAATGGGCAAAATTCATTGCCATCTTTTAATTTCATTAAAAATGACTTCTTGCAAGGTGATATGTTAGATTTTGGAACATCTGCTATGCCTACCTTCTTCGATTATAACAACGATGGCCTTAAAGATTTAGTAATAGGGAATTATGGCTATCATAATCCAAATGACAACCCAACTTCTTCACTTGCGTTGTTAGAAAATATTGGAAATGACTCTGTCCCTAGATATGAAATAATTGATAGAGATTGGCTAAACATTTCAACATTAAGTTTAAATACAACATTAAACATTCCAGCGCTAAATCTATCTCCTACATTTGGAGATATTGATGGGGATAATCTTGATGACTTAATACTAGGAGATGCTGATGGATTATTACATTTATTTGTCAATAGTGGAGGTGGAATTTTTCAGCTTAATTCACCAAACTATCAAAATATTGATATTGGACAATTTGCTCAACCTCAACTCGTAGATGTAAATAGAGATGGTGTAATTGATTTATTAATTGGGGAGCAAGATGGAACAATTAACTACTTACCTAATTCTGGTACTCTAAATAATGCAATATTTGACACTATAATCACTAATTGGGGCTTAATTGATGTTGATAGCAATTTAATAAGTACAGGGTTTAGCAGTCCGACACTTTATGATAGTAACGGAGTTTATCAATTATATGTTGGAAGCTATAGCGGTAAAACATATCATTTCAATAATATAGACAATAACCTAGATGGTCAATTCTCAGAAGTAAATTCAATAATCTCTGAAATTTGGGATGGTGGCAAATCTTCAATCACAATAGCAGATATAAATTCTGACAATATAGCTGATATGATTATTGGAAATAATGCTGGGGGAATCGCATACTTTAGTAGCGATACTACAAATTTGGTAGTAGGTTCAAATGAATTAGAAATAAATACAAAAGAAGATTTCTTGATTTCACCAAATCCAGCACAAGATCTTATAAAAATTAGCTCTAGTGTGCATGGGATAATTAATATTTATAACTCTATAGGATCAATTATTTTAAGTAAAGTTAAGAACAAAGAAGAAATAACTATACGATTACCGAACATATCTAAAGGAATTTACGTTGTTGAATTAAATAACACTGTAAAAAAACTTGTAATTGATTATCCTTAAAAGTAAAAAGATAACTATTAGTATATTTGCGCTATGATGGAACTAAGAAAAACAATTGAAGATACTTGGAATAAAAGAGAGTTATTAAAAAGTAAAAAATCAATAGATTGTATAAATACTGTTATTGAAGAAATAGATAAGGGTAGGCTTCGTATTGCTGAAAAAATTGATGATAAATGGCAAGTAAATAATTGGTTAAAAAAAGCTGTTATTCTTTATTTCCCTATTCGAAAAATGGAAACAATTGAAATTGGCCCTTTAGAATTTCATGACAAAATGAAGCTTAAAAACGATTACGCTAATTTAGGAGTCAGAGTTGTTCCTCATGCTATAGCAAGATATGGATCATATCTTTCAAAAGGTGTAATTATGATGCCATCATACGTAAATATTGGTGCATATGTAGATTCTGGAACAATGATTGATACTTGGGCAACTGTTGGTTCTTGTGCTCAGATAGGAAAAAATGTTCATATTTCTGGTGGTGTGGGAATTGGTGGCGTGCTTGAGCCAGTACAAGCCTCTCCTGTAATAATAGAGGATGATGCTTTCTTAGGATCTCGTTCTATAATTGTAGAGGGAGTTAAGATTGAAAAAGAAGCTGTTTTAGGCGCAAACGTTGTACTAACTTCATCAACAAAAATTATTGATGTAAGCGGAGAAAAACCGATAGAGCATCAAGGCATTATTCCATCAAGATCAGTTGTTATTCCAGGTAGTTATGAAAAAGAATTTCAAGCAGGTAAATTTGGGGTACCATGTGCACTTATTATTGGTAAAAGAAAAGAAAGTACAGATAAAAAAACTACACTAAATGATGCCCTCAGAGACTATAAAGTTTCAATATAATGCGATTAGGATTTGATGCAAAAAGAGCTTTTTCAAATGAAACAGGGCTAGGAAATTACTCTAGGGATACTATTCGAATTTTATCCTCTTTTTTTAGTCAAAATAAATATTTCTTATATACTCCAAAAAAAATCAAATCTCCTAGGACTTTCTTTATTGAAGAAAAAGAAAATATTTTTGTTCGTACTCCTGAATCATTGATTAATAAAACGCTAAGATCATATTGGAGAAGCTTTAGTATTGTAAAAGACATATTTACAAATAATATTGATATTTTTCATGGGCTAAGTAATGAATTACCAATTGGAATTGAAAAGACTTCAATTAAAAGCATTGTAACAATTCATGATTTAATATTTATAAGGTATCCATCTTTGTTTAAATCTATTGATAGAAGAATATATTACAAGAAATCAAAATCTGCTTGCCTACGAGCTAATAAGATTATAGCAGTAAGCGAACAAACTAAAAAAGATATTATTGATTATTTTAAAATCTCAGAAAAAAAAATAGAAGTTGTTTATCAAGGTTGCAACAAAATATTTCAAAAACAACTTACTATAGAGTCAAAAAATTATGTAAACAAAAAATATTTTTTACCAAAAAGTTATCTGTTATATGTTGGTACTATAGAAGAGCGAAAAAACTTATTAACTCTACTAAAAGCACTAAGAGAGATTCCAGATCAAAAGCTAGTTGTTATTGGTAATGGTAAAGAATATATGATTAAATGTAAGAAATATATTTCGAAAAACAATCTAGAAAAAAGAGTCATATTTATAAGTAATTTATTGTTAGAAGAAATGGCTGCTATTTATCAATCTGCAGAAATCATGATATATCCTTCGATTTTTGAAGGGTTTGGAATTCCAATTTTAGAAGCATTATTTTCCAAAACACCTGTTATCACATCAAAAGGTGGATGTTTTAGTGAAGCGGGAGGGCCTCATTCTATGTATGTTAATCCTTTAAATGAAAAAGAAATAGAAAATGCAATTATAAAAATAAGTAAATCTCAATTAATAAAAGAAAAAATGATAAATGAAGGTTTCAGTTATGCTCAAAAATTTACTGATAAAAATATCGCAACTAATTTAATTAAAGTATACAAAGATTTGAAATAATGAAATTAAGTGCAATTATTCCTACAGGCAACGAGGAACACAATATAGTTAACGCTATAAAATCCGTAGACTTTGCTGATGAAATTATTATAGTAGACTCTTTCAGTAAAGACAATACTATAAAATTAGCTACTAAATTAGCAGATACTATTTTACAAAGAGAATACATAAATTCAGCATCTCAAAAAAATTGGGCTATTCCTCAAGCAAAATTTGAATGGATTTTTCTTATTGATGCTGATGAAAGAGTCCCCTTAGATTTAAAAGAAGAAATATTAGAAGTGTTAAGTTCTGAAAATAATTTTAGTGGCTTTTGGATAAAAAGACAGAATTATTTTATGGGTAAAAAAATCCACTTTAGTGGATGGAGAGGTGATAAAGTAATTCGTTTATTTAAAAGAGATAAATGTAAATATGAAGAGAAAAATGTGCATGCTGAAATTATTAGTGAAGGAAAAATTGGTATGTTAAAGAACAAACTAATTCACAATACTTTTACAAGCAAAGAAGCTTACATTGATAAACTAAGAAGATATGCAAGATGGCAGGCAAAAGATTATGATAGAACAACAAATAAGATAACAGTCTACCACACTAAATTAAAACCTATCATACGTTTTATGAAACATTATTTTTTGCAACTAGGAATACTTGATGGATATGTTGGTTTTATTATCTCATTTTATCAAGCAAAAGCAGTTAAAATGCGCTATGATTATCTTATAAAATATCGTAATGAAAAATGAAATTAAGATAGCATCGGAAATTCTCTCTAATGGGGGCATTATTTTATATCCAAGTGATACAATTTGGGGAATTGGTTGTGATGCAACAAACTTTTATGCAGTATCTAAAATCTTTAAACTTAAAAATAGAGATAATAGTAAAGCCTTAATTACTTTAGTCGCTGACAAAGAGGAACAAGAAAAAATAACAGGTATTAAAAATGATCTGCAATTTGATAATAAACCAACTACTTTTATCTATCCTAATTCAAAATCATTAGCAAAAAACTTGATTGCAAGTAACGGGTCTGTTGCTATACGAATTGTAAAAGATAAATTTTGTCAAAATCTAATTAAAAAATTTGGAAAACCAATAGTATCAACATCGGCAAATATTAGTGGAAGCAAAAACCCAAATAAATTTTCAGAAATTTCTAAAGAAATAAAAAATAATGTTGATTATATCGTAAATTTGCGTAAAGAGGAAATCATGAGTATACCCTCTAAAATTATACTAATAAATACTGATGGAACTTATACAAAAATAAGATAGTGAATTATTCAAAAGAATTAAAAAATCAGATATTTAATATCATTCAAAAAGAAAGTGACAAATTAAATTACCCAACATATGTAGTAGGAGGCTGGGTAAGAGATTTATTACTCAAAAGAGAGAATACTATTACTGATATTGATTTTGTATGTGTTGGAAGTGGCATCATACTTGCTGAAAAAGTAGCTCTTATAATGGGCAAACAAGCAAGATTTAAAGTTTTCAAAAAATTTGGAACTGCTTTAATATCTTACAAGGGTGAAAACTACGAGTTTATTGGCGCTAGAAAAGAGTCATACAGATCAAATAGTCGTAAACCAATAGTTGAAAACGGAACGTTAGAAGATGATCAGAAAAGAAGAGACTTTACTATAAATGCTATTTCAATTCAATTAAATAAAGATAACTTCGGAGAACTTATTGATCCATTTAATGGAATTGAAGATTTAAAAAATAAAATCATTAAGACTCCTGGAAATCCCAACAAAACTTACAGTGATGACCCATTAAGAATGATGAGAGCAGTTAGATTTGCTACACAATTGCATTTTGAGATAGAAAAAGAATCATACGAAGCAATCTTAAGAAATTGTGAGCGACTATCCATAATATCTCAAGAAAGAATAACTGAAGAATTAAACAAAATAATATTATCCCCAAAACCCTCAAGAGGTTTTAAAGTGTTATTTGAAACAAAATTATTACATCAATTTTTTCCTGAACTTGTTAAACTAGAAGGTGTAGAACGTGTTGGCAAACATGTACATAAAGATAATTTTTATCATACGATTGAAGTATTAGATAATATTAGTATACATTCTAAAAATCTTTGGTTAAGATGGGCAGCTTTACTTCATGATATTGCAAAACCACAGACAAAAAAATACGAAAAGAAGCAAGGATGGACATTTCATGCTCATGAATTTATTGGAGGCAAAATGGTTCCTGGAATTTTCAGAAAACTAAAACTACCACTAAATGAAAAAATGAAATATGTTCAAAAATTAGTTACTCTTCATTTAAGACCTATTGTTTTAGCTAAAGATATCGTAACAGATTCTGCTATAAGAAGATTATTATTTGATGCAGGAAATGATATTGAAGATTTAATGACATTATGTGACGCGGATATAACATCAAAAAATATAAACAAGGTTAAAAAATATTTAAATAACTTTCAATTAGTTAGAAAGAAATTAAAAATAGTTGAACAAAAAGATCAAATAAGAAATTTTCAACCTCCAATTAATGGAATTGAAATAATGCAACTTTTTAATATAAAGGCAGGTAAAGAAATTGGTATTTTAAAAAAATCAATAAAGGATGCTATTCTTGATGGAAAAATTGAGAACAACAGAAATGAGGCTTTAAAATTTATATACAAAAAAGCTAAAGAACTAAATTTAAATAAATGAATATTGTATTACAAATATACTTAGAGCATAAAAATGATGTTATAAGAAATATTGAAATAGATTCTGAAAAATCTTTAGAAGAATTACATTATGAAATTATTAAGTCTTTAAATTTGAACAAGCATGAAATGGCATCATTCTATATGACAGATGAGGAATTTAATTTATTAAAAGAAATACCATTATTTAAAATAAATGAAGAGGAAGTTGGCGCCTGTGAGATGAAAGAGATTTCTATAACATCTGTATTCCCAATTATAAACTCACAGTTAATTTATGTGTATGATTTTATGAAAATGTGGCGTTTCCTTGTAACTTATATATCCAAATCTGAAAACAACAAAGATCATTCAAATGTGATTTATCAAGTTGGTAAAATGCCAGAAAGTGAAACTGAAATATATTTTGAATCTAACAATGATATAAGTGAGAATCGTGATGAATTAGAAGATGAATACTATTAAAAGAGTAATATTTATTATTGGGCCAACAGCAATTGGGAAAACAGATCTTAGTATTAAAATTGCAAAAGCCATCAAATGTGAAATAATTTCATGTGATTCAAGACAATTCTACAAAGAATTAAAAATTGGAACAGCACCACCCTCATCTTATGATTTAAAAATAGTAAAACATCACTTTATTCAGAACATTAGTATAAAAGAAGATTACAATGCTGGAAAATATGAGATTGATGCCATAAGCAAAATCAATGAATTACACGAAACTAATGATAGCGTAATTGTGGTTGGTGGATCTGGTTTATATATAGATGCTATTTGTAAAGGTTTTGATAAGATTCCTGAAGTTACAAAAGAAAATAGAGAAAGAGTAAAGAAATTATATGAAGAAAATGGATTAGTATGGCTGCAAGAAAAAATCAAAAAAATCGATCCTAAATATAAACTTTTAGAAGAAAACAAAAATCCAAAAAGACTATTAAGACAATTAGAAGTATTTGAGGAAACCGGAAGATCACTTTCATCATTTAGAACTAATACTGTTAAGAAAAGGGCTTTTAAAATAATAAAAATTGGTTTGCAGATAGACAGAGAATCTCTTTATAAGCGTATAAACTTAAGAGTAGATTTAATGATGAAATTAGGCTTTTTAAATGAAGTTCATTCATTATTAAAATACAAAAATATCAACTCATTGCAAACTGTTGGGTACAGAGAAATATTTATGTTTCTTGAGAAAAAAATAACTTTACAAGAAGCTATTAATGATATAAAGAAAAACACAAGAAGATTTGCAAAAAGACAATTAACTTGGTTTAGAAAAGATAAAGAAATCATTTGGCTCAAAAAAAATGAACTGTCTGAAATATTACTTCTTATCTCAAAATAGAAATTGTTCCATTTATGGGATCAAATCCATTTCCTAATTCAATAGAATAGAAATATACACCATCAGGAACCTCAGCTCCATTTGTATTAGTTCCATTCCATTTTTCATAATAACCGACTGATTCAAAAATCAATGAGCCAAATCTACCATATATACTCACTTTACTATCACTGTACAAAAAAGTATCTTCCAAGCTCCAACTATCATTTATGTTATCTCCGTTTGGAGAAAATACATTTGGTATACATTCAGATGTTAATGAAGCAATTTTAAAAGAGGTATCATTAATACAATTATTTGCATCAGTAACAGTTAGACTATAATTTCCAGGATTCAAACCAAGATTAATTGAATTTCCAACAAAACCATTCCACCATTGAAATGAATATGGGGCAATTCCTCCAGTAGCTGTAGCTTGAATATTAACATCTAAATTTTCTAAGTTACATTCAATAATTGAAGAAGCAGGGTCTAAAGTTATTATTAAATCATCAATTGTAAAATCTTCTCTTACTAGACAATTATTAACATCTGTAACTTCAACCCAATGAGAACCTGGGCATAAGTCAGATTTTTGTTTTACCTGACCATTACTCCATAAATAAGAGTAAGGCGATGCTCCCCAAAGATTAATATCATCATATACTGTAGTTGTTAAAACATCAACGATTCCAAAGGGTAAATCATACTCGACTATGAGGGTATCTACGACACTACAGTCATTTGAAAAATCTGTTGTAACAGCGAAGTAAGTTCCTTCACACAAAGAATATATATTCTCAGTAAATGAAATAGTATCTCCAAATATATTTATCCAGGCAAACCCAAAAGGACCTTCTGAAGTTGAACTAAAAACCTCTACATCAGCACTATAAGTAGATTCATTATAATTAATATCTGTGTTAAGTTCATAATATTCAAGATTTATTGTATCAGAGACTGAGGTGCCACAAGAATCTGTGACTACAACCCAATATGTTAAATCCCACAATGAATCTATTGAACTTGTGGTATCTCCAGTACTCCATAAAAATGAAATAGGCGGTACACCTCCTAAATAAGTTAATGAAGCAGTAGCACCAAAATCACATCCAATATCTGAGTAATCTAAGAATATTTCTAATGAATCTGGTTCAAGTATTACAATACTATCAGAGGCAATGCATCCATTACTATCAATAACATCAATTAAATAATTTCCTGCTCCTATAATTCTTTGTTGAGTAGTATCAGAATCATTCCATACAAAAGAATATGGATCTACTCCACCGTTAACTATTATATTTGCAGTTGTTAAAGCTCCATTACAGCTAAGTAGCAGTTGATCTGCAGTTAGTTCTATTTCTAATAAATCAGGAGATTGTAAGACAAAATTGAACGTATCTATACATGACAATCCATCGTTAACAATTAATACATAGAGTCCATCACTTAATGCATATAAAGAATCAGGTGTACCGGTTCCATTTAACCAATTATAACTTAATGGAGCTGTTCCGCCAGATAAATCTATTGTAATAAATCCTTCTTCACCCCCAAAACAGTTTGATGGCGAAATTAGTGCATTTGTAACAATTTGATCAGATTCATTTAACTCAAAAGATTCTTGATGAACACATCCAATTGAATCAACAATATTTACTAAATAACTACCTGCATATAAAAATTCATTGTCATAACTTCCCCACTGAACATCATATGGATAGTTTCCTCCATATATAGTATCAATAATAACACTTCCATTCTGGTGACCAAAACAATCGACATGAGTTATAGATGCATTTACATTAATTTCAAATTGCGCAGAACATCTCACACTAACAGTATCAATACATCCAAAATCTAAATCTTCAATAAAAATATTATACCATCCTGATGGTACAAACAAAGAATCTCCATTTGGTCCTTGAAGAATATCATAGTTAAATCCGAAATTAATATCTCCTCCTCCAATCACACTATCAATCATCAGATATCCACTATCTGATTCACATATTAAAGGAAACGTTGTAGAAGCAAATGTTTGGTATGGATATGGCTGAGTTAGAATAAACGTATCAAGTAGTGTACAATTAAGTGAATCTGAAACAGATAGCAAATAATTTCCAGCATATAAGCTGTCAAAAATAACTTGAAAAGAATTTGATAATAAAAAAGTTGAAGATGAAATACTATCTCCAATAACAAATGATATAGTATCCCCTGAAGTTAAATCAATTAAATAAGAATCATATTTTGGTTCAATAAAGAATGGCTTACCACCACTAACTGAAAATGAAATACTACCTGAATTAATATTTCTACAATTTATGTTATCAGAATACACTGAATCAAAAACTAACTCAGAAGGAGATGAAATTATACTAGACAATGAATCAGTACAACCTAAAGAGTCAATAACAATAAATTGATAGTTTCCAATTGGCAAATCATAAATTACTGTATCATCATATCCAGAGGAATATAATAAGCTGTCAAAATACCATTCATAAAAATAAGGTGCAACACCTGAGTACGCAACACTCTTAAGTAATCCGGAAGAATCACCATAGCAGTTTATATTTTCATGTGAAGATCTTGTGCCAAGTGGACAACCAATATAAAATGTATTTGAAGTGTCACCTAAGATTATAACTCTATAGCTACCACATTTCTGTGTTATTAAAGTATCTTGATTTGCAGAATAAAAAACAGATGAAATAGTATCTGCATCTATCCATCCTAAATCCTGATCATTAAATTGCCAAAAATCAACTTGAGAAGAGGAAAATATATCTAAAAAAATAGCTCCATCGTGAATACAATTATAAGATCTAACTGAATCTGAAATAATTTGAGATTTTAATGAAAAACTACACATCAACATGAAAAATAAAACGATTCTATTCATTATATTACAATTAATGCAAATATACCAATATAATTATATCAGAATTGCTTGAAATCTAGTACCATCCCAGATTTTGAAAGAAATGTATTCTTAAAATATTTTTTAGTTTCAATTAATAATTCAGAAGTGTCTTTATATCGCTTAGAATAATGACCAATAAGAAGATTTTTAGCTTTTGAACTCTTTGCTAAAGAAGCCGCTTGAAATGTTGTAGAATGACCAGTCTGTCTAGCTCTATCAAGCATATCTTCCTTAAATGTAGTTTCGTAATATAACAAGTCAATTTCTTTAAACTTTTCTATTAACAAATCACTATATCGAGTATCAGTACAGAAAGCATATCTTTTTGGCTTAGTATTCATTGTTGTTAAAGATTTATTCTTTATTACTTCACCTGTAGAATTAATCCAATCAGATCCGTTCTGTAAACTTATAAGTTTATCATGGGGAATATTATACTCTTCAACTTTAGATCTTACTATTTTTCTTGAAAACTTTTTCTCTTCAAACAAAAATCCTGAACATTTAATAGTGTGATCAAGAATTATATTAGAAACTTTTATATTGTCATCTTCGTGAATAATTAACTCATCATTTTCAGGAAGAGGATGAAAAAAAAGTGGGTAATTTAAATCTGTGTTAGCTGCTTGAAGTTGTATTTCAATTATTGCTTCTAACTCTTTGTGTGCATGAATATGTAAATCTTTATTTCTTCCTAAAAGATGCATACTACTAATCAAACCAATTAAACCAAAATAATGATCTCCATGCAAGTGACTAATGAAAATATGATTAATTCTTTGAAAATTTAATTCATATTTACGCAACTGGACTTGAGTTCCTTCACCACAATCAATTAAATAGCAACGCTCGTTCACATTTAATAGTTGTGATGTTGGATTTCTATTTACAGATGGTATTGCTGAGCTGGAGCCTAAAATAGTTAACCTAAAAGACATTAATTAATTACTTACCATCATTCTTTTTGTTAAAACTTGATTCCCATTATTAATAGAATACAAATACAATCCATTCTTAAAAGAACTTAAAGAGAGATTAATCGTATTTATTCCTAGAACAGATTTAATTATTAAAGATTCTTGAACTTCTCCTAACAAATTATAAACATTTAAAATAATATCGTCAGTACTTCCACTTATAAATTGAATTTCAACATTCTTTGAAGCTGGATTTGGAAACACATCCCTAAGATCAAAAGAACTTATATCGTATTTATCAATTGTAAAAGTTGTATTGTCAACAATATTTATATAGTAATAATCGATAATATCGTCTTGAGTAAACGTACCTAAAAAAGGTACATTGCTGGCATATGAAGTTGTTTCAAAAACAATATTATACAGACCAATGTCTGATTGATTTGGGTTAACAGTTGAATAAAGCTCAGCACATTTAATAGTTCCACCTGGAAATCCACAAGAAGGAGGATCACAAGAATAAGTGAATCCATTTGGTAATCCTGTAACTGTAGTTAAACTTATACTATCAATGTCTACAGAAACACTTTGACCAAGAATATCAACAACCGTATCTGTAGGTGTGATTATAGTAATATTTTGACTATATGCTTGACCAACAATTGCATCTGACAAACCTATTGTAGTGTCTGGATATATCCCCGGGGCTGTGAACTGAGGATCTGGAATACATTGTCCGTTTACAAAAACATAGGCAAGCGTAAAGCTTAAAAAAAGTAAAGTTTTTTTCATAATATTTAGTTTAAATTATAATTTTAATTGTCTCTCTATCTCTTCCATTTCAATGTAGTCATAAGCCTCTTGTAAGGTTGGGACAAAAGTAAGTGAATCATCGAAATTAAATTCACATATTATTACAAAAGAACCATTTAAATTAGAAATACTTTCTCCAAATTTAATGAAATTATTTTTAATACTCTCACCAACTTCTTGACTTATTCCCCTTGCATCTGCAATGAAGTGTTTTATATCTGAATTCACATTTAAATCTTCAAAATTGTTTTTATTTCCTAGCTTAAATAATAATGTTGTTTCTTCAATATTCATACTAATTACTTTTTTTTAATGCCAATAAGTATAATACTGCCATTCTAATTGCAACTCCATTTTCAACTTGGTTAAGAATAATAGAATGTTTTGAGTCAGCAACATCAGAACTTAATTCAACACCTCTATTTATCGGTCCTGGATGCATAATAACTATATCATTTGTTAACTTATCTAAGATTTTCTTATTAATTCCATACCTCATTGAATACTCTCGAAGTGATGGGAAATAATTCAAATTTTGTCTTTCTAATTGAATTCTCAAGATATTAGCAATATCACACCATTCTAATGCTTCATCTAAATTGGAAAAATGTTCTACATTTAATGAGTTAAGATGTTTAGGCATTAATGAAGAAGGGCCACAAACTCTAACTTCAGCGCCAAGTTTTTGCAAACAATAAATATTAGACAAGGCAACTCTTGAATGTAAAATATCTCCAATAATTACAACTTTTCTACCGTTTACATTACCAAATTTTTCTCTTATTGAATAAGCATCAAGCAAAGCTTGAGTTGGATGTTCATGCGTACCATCACCAGCATTTACAATTTTTGCATCAACATTTCTTGAAAGAAAAACTGATGCGCCTGGGTTAGGATGTCTTAGAACAATTATATCAACTTTCATTGCTAAAATATTATTAACTGTATCTAATAAAGTTTCACCCTTTTTCACAGAAGATGAAGTAGAAGATAGATTTATTATCTCTGCAGATAGTCTTTTTTCAGCTAATTCAAATGAAAGCTTAGTTCTTGTAGAGTCTTCAAAAAAAAGGTTAGCAATAGAAATGTCTCTTAAAGAAGGTACTTTCTTTATTGGTTGATTTAAAATCTTTTTAAAATTATCTGCTGTTTTAAAAATCAAATCGATATCAGATGGCTTTAAATATTTAATCCCAAGTAAATGATTTACAGATAATATACTCATTATGTATTTTTTTTCATTAATACTCTATCAACTCCATGTACCTCCTTCCATTCAACAATAACTTTTTCTTCAGAAAGAGCATCAATTGTTTTTCCAACATATGTAGGTTCAATCGGCAAGTGCCTACTAAATCTTCGATTTATTAATGTTAACAACTCAACAGTCTTTGGTCTACCAAAAGACAATATAGCATCTAATGCAGATCTTATAGATCGACCTGTAAATAATACGTCATCAACTAAAATTATATCCTTGTCTTCAAATGACAAATTAATATCCATAATATCAGGTTCAATTGGATGATCCCTTCTCATTAAATCATCTCTATAAAATGAAATATCAAGATTTCCTGATTTGATATCAATAGTTGGCAATAAAAAATTTAGTTTTTTTAGTACTCTTTTACATAAAAAAGCACCTCTTGGTTGTAGACCAATCAAAATTGAAGATTCAAATTTATTATGTTTTTCTATTAATTGATATGATAATCTTTCAATTGCAATATCAATTAATTCTTTGTTCATTATTTCTCTCTTTCCTAACATAAAACAAACATAATAAAAAAAACCCCCAAACTAATGGGGGTCTTTATCTTATTTCTTGGCCTCAAGATCTTGCTTTAAAGCAGCAAGACTATCTAAGTCCCCTAAGGTTGAATGTTGTTTATCATCCTCAAGTTTTTGCATAACTTTTTTTGTTTTAGCGACTGATTTTTTTCTTTCTGCTTCTAACTCTTCACTAAAAATTACCGTATGAGATGCAAGAATCCTCCTATTCTCTTTGGAAAAATCAAGAATTCTAAAAGATAAACTCTCTCCAACAATCATTTCAGAACCATCTTCTTTTTTAGAATGAATCTTTGGAACAACTGCTTCAACTTCATCTGATAATGAAATAATAAATCCTTTATCATAAGTTTCTTTAACCACTCCTTCATAATCCTTGCCACTCTTATACTTTTTAGCATATTCATTCCAAGGATTATCTTCTAACTGCTTATGACCTAAACTAATTTTTCTATTTGATTTATCGATCTCTAAAACAACAACATCAAGTTGCGTATCTACCTTAGTAAATTCTGCAGGATGTTTAATTTTTTTAGTCCAAGATAAATCAGAGATATGCACTAATCCGTCAACTCCTTCAACCAACTCGACAAATATTCCGAAGTTTGTAAAATTCTTAACTAAGACATTATGCTTAGATCCAACAGGAAAGTTAGCTGCAATATCACTCCATGGGTCAGGTGTCATCTGCTTAACGCCTAACGACATCTTTCTAGTTTCTTTATCTAATGTTAAAACTTGTGCCTTTAGAGAATCACCTTTCTTGTAAAAATCATTAGCAGATCTTAAATGAGTTGACCATGACATTTCTGAAACATGCAACAAAGCCTCAACTCCAGATTGTAATTCAACAAATACTCCATAATCAGCTACAACAACTACCTTTCCTTCTACTTCATCTCCTATCTTTAGATTACTATCCAAATCATCCCAAGGATGCGCTCCAAGTTGCTTTAATCCAAGCTGAATTCTACTCTTTCCTTCATCAAATTCAAGAATTACAACATTAATTGTTTGATCTAAAGAAACTATTTCTTCAGGATGAGAAATCCTACCCCATGATAAATCAGTAATATGAATTAATCCGTCAATACCACCTAAATCAACAAATACTCCATACGAAGTTATATTTTTAACAGTTCCCTCAAGAACTTGTCCCTTTTCTAATTTAGACATAATCTCTTTAGTTTGTAGAATAAGATCCGCTTCAATTAGGGCTTTATGAGAAACAACAACATTTCTGAAAGCTTCATTAACTTTCACTACTTTAAACTCCATTTTTTTACCAACATAATCGTCGTAGTCCCTAATAGGTTTAACGTCAATTTGTGATCCTGGTAGAAAACATTCGATACCAAATACATCAACAATCATTCCTCCTTTAGTTCTACTTGTAATTTGACCATTTACAACTTCTCCTGTTTCTAAAGCAACATTTACTTTTTCCCATGCACGTAAAACTCTTGCTCTTCTATGAGAAAGAACTAATTGACCATTTTTATCTTCTTGCTTCTCAACAAGAATTTCTACACTATCTCCAACTTTAAGATCAGGATTATACTTAAATTCATTAAATGAGATAACACCATCTGATTTAAAATTTATATCAATTACAACTTCTCTATCTGTAATAGTAACAACCTTGCCATCAAGAACTTGCTTGTCCATAGAAGTTGTAAGAGTAGCCTCATACTCTTTCTCAAAATCTTTACGCTCCTTATCAGTGTACATATCATTTTGTGCAATTAAATCCCAATCAAAATCTAAAACTTCATCTTTCTTAGTTTTGGATTCTGTCTTAACTTCTTTTTTAATTACACTTTTCTCACTAATAACTCTTGAAATAATTTCTGATTCAGGTTGAGTTTTAGATTCAACATCAGTTTTTATTGATTTAGTAACTTTTTTTTCTTTTTTCTTAGGAGAGCTCTTGGATTTAACGACCTTACTTTCTGCAGGTTTTACTTCTTTTTCTTCATTTGACATCTTACTAGAAATTTTGTATCTTAGAGGAGAGAGGTATTAAATGACCAACCTGTAAGAGAGATTATATTTTATTACCCTTTCATTATACCTTAATGTCATTTTAAAAAGGGATGCAAGAATAAGAAAATTTAAGTGAAATTACGAATGTATTCTATGCTATTTTTTCAATATGACTTTTAACACTTTCCATTAGCCATCTTGGAGTTGATGTTGCACCGCAGATACCAACTGAATCTACATCATGAAACCAATCAGTCTTAAGCTCATCGATATCAGAAATAAAATGAGAATTCTGATTCTCTCTTTTACAAGATTCATATAACATTTTACCATTTGATGATTTTCTTCCACTAACAAAAATAATTATGTCATTAGAAGTTGAAAATTTTTTCAATTGGGGTTCTCTTCCAGAAACCTGCCTGCAAAGTGTATCATTAACAATATATTTAATATCATTATGCTTAGATTTATCAACTCTTCTTTTAATTTCTTTAGTTATTTCTTTATATCCTTCAGGACTTTTTGTTGTTTGAGAATACATATAAATTGATTTTTCAAAATCAATTTTGTATAAATCATCAATAGTAGTGACAATTATTGCATTATTATTTGTTTGTCCAAGCAGGCCATCAACTTCAGCATGCCCTTCCTTTCCATATATAACAACCTGACCATCAATTTGTTTAATCTCTTCATAACCACCTTTAATCTGATGTTGCAACTTTAATACAACAGGACACGAAGCATCTAAGAGTTGAATGTTATTCTTTAGTGCCAACTCATAAGTTGACGGTGGTTCCCCATGCGCTCTAATTAGAACCTTACAATTTTTTAAACTTTTAAGATCATTATTATTAATTATTTTTAAACCAAGAGCATTTAAGCGATCAACCTCTTTATTATTGTGTACAATATCACCTAAGCAATATAATTCCTTTTCATCTCTTAAAATTGATTCGGCCATTTCAATTGCATATACAACTCCAAAACAAAACCCAGAATGTTTATCAATTGTAATTCTCATCATTTAATTTTATTTATTAAATCTTCAATTAATATATTTTGATCATTTATCGAGATATGTGAGTTATCAATTAATAGAGCATCATCTGATTTAACTAGAGGATTAAATTCTCTATTTGAATCATTAAAATCTCTAGTATTGATATTTTTTAAAACTTCTGAGTAATTTACTCTTTCACCTTTATCAACTAACTCATTATATCTTCTTTGTGCTCTAACTTCTACTTTAGCTGTTATAAATAATTTAAGCTTAGCATCAGGAAAAACTTTTGTACCAATGTCTCTACCGTCCATAACAACATTCTTATTTAATCCCATTCTTTTCTGTAAAGAAACTAACTTACTCCTAACCTCTTTAATTTTAGCAATATTTGATACATTTTCAGAAACATCAATGCCTCTAATTAGATCTTCAACATTTTGGTTATTTAAAAAAGTTTCTGATTTCTGTAAATTTGTATTATATCGAAAATCTATATTAAGATTATCAATTTTTTCCAACAACTTATCTGTATCAATAATTGAATTATCAATTATTTTCTCTCGCATGCAATACAATGTTACAGCTCGATACATTGCTCCAGTATCAATATATCGCATTTTATATTTTCTAGCAATTGATTTTGCTATAGTACTTTTACCACATGATGAATGACCATCTATTGCTATGTTAAAAAATAAACTCATTTTACAAACCAAAAGTACTTAAATTTGTCGCAATACTAAAATTATTTGGAGATCCTGAAAGATGATAAACTGATCTACTATAATCAAAGGAATATTTTGAAACTCTAAAACCTATTCCCCACGAAAAACCAATCATTGCAGGGTAAGCTTCTGTAGTTAAATCAAATCTTCTTTGGAAGTTAAAACCTCCTCTGACATACAGACTTTTTCTAAAAGGGTTTAGCTCACCTCCAATTGTTACATGCCTTAGTAATGTTTTAGCTATACTTTCATCAATAATTTGAGGGAAATCTGACTCTAGGTTTGTTTGTTCCTTCAGTTTATAAGTAGAACTTATATCAAAATTATTAATATTATCATAAGATAAAAAGTATTTAAAAGGGAGGTATTTTAGTTCTCTACTTATGGCAAACTGAATTTCAAATGGTAATTTTTCCTGCTCAAGATTATAATATGTCAACTGTCTTCCTAAGTTTTTTATTAGTATGGAAGAATAGAGTTTCTTTGATTTATTAAAATACGTGATTCCTATGTTTGCTGCTAATCCAGATGAATTGTAAGATTCATAATTTGAATTTAAGATATTAAAATTGATTCCTAACAAAATATAATTTAATAGTTTCTTGCTAAGCCCAATAGACATAACTTGATCATTAGCATTAAAGAAACCATAACTTGATCCTACTTGATCATTACTTTCAAAATCTCCGTAGCTTACTGATTTTAGTGATAGTCCAAATACACCGATGTTTTTAAATTCATGCGCAAATGAAAAAGAAAAAAGATTGATATCAGCAAAATAATCTACAAATGAAAAATAAAATTCATTATGCATTTTTGAATTTAATAATGATGGGTTAGATTGTATAATAGAAACATCATCATCAATAATGCTAATAGGACCTCCACCCAAAGCTTCAATTCTTGGAGAATGCTCAATATTTAAAAATGAGAAAGAATTTTGACCACCGTTTTGAGAATAAACAATTTCTGGTAAGATAAAAAGAAAAAGGAAGATAAAATATTTGAAACTCATTTTATGAGGAACGATAAACAGTAGATTTTATTTCACAAAGTTATATATTAATCTCAACAAAATTGTCAACCTTTTGAGATAAAAGAGCAATATCAATAACCTCATTTAATTTATCAACATAATGAAAAGTAAGTCCTTTAATATATTTCGAATTAATTTCAAGAATATCTTTCTTATTTTGTTTTGATAAAATAATCTCCTTGATACCAGATCTCTTAGCTGCTAATATTTTCTCTTTTATTCCACCTACAGGCAATACTTTGCCTCTTAAGGTAAGCTCACCTGTCATTGCAATTTTTTCTTTCACTTTTCTTTGAGTAAAAGAAGACACTAAAGATGTAAACATAGTGATCCCTGCAGATGGACCATCTTTTGGAGTAGCTCCTTCCGGCACATGAACATGAACATTCCACTTTTCAAAAACTTCAGAATCTAGATTATATGATAAAGCATGAGATTTTAGATACTCCATAGCAATTGTAATTGATTCTTTCATTACAACTCCTAAATTTCCTGTAACAGATAACTTTCCCTTTCCTCTACTTAAACTACTCTCTATAAACAAAATGTCACCACCAACAGAAGTCCATGCTAAACCTATAACGACTCCTGCAACAGAATTATCATTTACTCGTTCTCTATCAAATTTTGGAGCACCTAAAACTTTTTCAATTTCATTTGATTTTGGAGAATGACTGTATCTTTGATTCATTGCAATTGATTTTGCAACATTTCTAATCAATTTACTTATCATTTTATCAAGAGTTCTTACTCCGGATTCTCTGGTATACTGATCTGCAATTTTTTCAATGATTTTGTTTTCAAGAGTAAACTGAGTTTTTTCTATACCATGTAACTTTAGCTGTTTTGGGAGTAAATGCTTTTGAGCAATCTGAACCTTCTCCTCAATTGTGTAGCCATTGATCTCAATAATTTCCATTCTATCTCTTAAAGCTGGCTGTATTGTTGATAATGAATTTGCAGTTGCTACAAACATGACTTTTGATAAATCGTAATCTAAATCTAAATAATTATCGTGAAAAGTTTCATTTTGTTCTGGATCAAGAACTTCTAAAAGAGCAGATGATGGATCACCATGATTATCTCTTGCAACTTTATCTATTTCATCTAATACAAAAACAGGATTTGAAGATTTTGCTTTTTTAACGGATTTAATTATGCGACCTGGCATAGCACCAATGTAAGTTTTTCTATGCCCTCTAATTTCCGCCTCATCTCTAAGTCCGCCAAGAGATACTCTTTCATAGTTTCTTTCTAATGATTCAGCTATTGATTTTCCAAGAGAAGTCTTTCCGACTCCAGGAGGCCCATATAAACAAAGAATTGGTGACTTCATATCACCTCTAAGCTTAAGAACCGCTAAATGTTCAATTATCCTTTCTTTAACTTGCTCTAATCCGAAATGATCTCGATCTAAAATATCGCGAGCTTTATCCAAGTTAAAGTTATCTTTTGTTACATCATTCCAAGGTAATTCTAAAATCAACTCAATATAACTTCTTTCAACTGCATAGTCAGACATTGAAGGATTCATTCTTTGCAACTTCTTTAACTCTTTATCAAATGCTATACCAATATCTTCATTCCACTTCTTTTTAGAGGCTTGTAATCTCATTTCATCTATTTCTTTTTGAGAACCATTACCTCCTAATTCTTCTTGAATTGCTTTCATTTGTTGATTCAAGAAATACTCTTTTTGCTGCTTATCTAAATCAGTCTGAACCTTAGACTGTATCTTATTTTTCATTTCCTGCATTTGCAATTCTTTTGTTAATAGTTCTAACGCAGAAATCGCACGTTTTTTTAAATCTATTTCTTCTAACAACAACTGTTTATCAGATAAACTTATATTCATATTTGATGAAACAAAGTTTATAATAAATGAACTGTTTTTAATATTCTTAATAGCAATTGCAGCTTCA